>CAZBQH010000582.1:0-12446 GCA_964493915.1 uncultured Nitrospiraceae bacterium | reverse complement strand
CGCCCTCGACAGCGAGGCGGGCGAAGTGTTGCACGAAGCTGCTCTCCTTCGAGACCGCCTGATCCCAGAAAGCTTCGCGGTCGCCGGGTTTGTCAGGGTCAAAGCGGGTGTAGCCGATGCTCCACATTTCGGGCATGAGGGCCAGATCCGCGCCCAGCGCGGCGGCTTGACGGCAAAACCGGTCCGCTTTTGCCTGGTTCGCTGCCTGGTCGTTCCCAGTTGGTTGCATCTGCATCAGGGCAACTGTGAAGCACTGCGGCTTTTGGTCCCCGGCTGCGGCGGCTTGGGGAGTGCGGGCAGCGATCGGCAACGCCAGACAAATGGCGGCAACCATGAGCACCTCAATCAACCCGTTTTGTCCTCCCATGATCAACTCCTCCAGCAGGCCCCATCAATCCCTTCTTGTCCATTATAACGAAGCGGCAGGGTAGGGCAGCTAGTTGCTGCGATCCCGGGAATTGGTGGCTTGAGCGCCGGCGTCTCCGTTGCGGTCCTGCGTCAAGTAATGGGCGCTTTCCTTAACCTTGTCTTGTAAGCGCGTTAAGAAACGTTTGGCCCAGAGGAACTCGGTTCCTAAGACGACCAGACCTAGTAAGATGATGAGGACGCCAGGGCCGGGCAATACCAAAAGGGCCGACCCCACCGCGATGATCGAACCCCCTGTAACGAGTACGACTATCTTGCGTGCGTGAGCAACGGCCTGCAATGCGAGGCCTTCAACGTCGTTTGTTAGAGATGCAGCCATTTGCTTAAGGTGTTTGTGGGTCACAAAAAGGGAGGCAGTCAATGCGGCGGCGGTCGCAGGGAACAGAAGATAGGCGAGGAGTCCGTCGAGCGGATCAGCCAAAGCACTGTTTACGCCCCTGAGGACAACCAACGTCATATAGACGGCGTAATAGAGAAGAAACAGGGCGGCCTCGAAACGTGATATAACGGAACCGCTGATAAAAATGGGAAGGCACAGGACCGAAACGCCTATCATTACCGGGAGGTCGAATCGCACGGCAGTCGCGCTGATCTCGAGCCCGTGAGGCGCTACAAGCGCCGTAATGCCCAGCACGCCCAACAAGTTGAAAATGCTGCTGCCAATCGCGTTGCCTACAGCGATGTCGCGTTCGCCGCGCAGGGCCGCCGCAATCGAGGTGGCCGTTTCGGGAAGCGAGGATCCGATGGCGAGTACTGCAAGTCCCATGGACAACTCCCCAATCCCGAGACGTTGCCCCGCCTGCGTGGTTGCGTCTACAGCAATGGGCGCACCAATTGCCAGAGCGGCTGCACCGGCCAGTATGAGGCCTACTGCTGTTCCAGGTCTGCGCCGGGCGACTCCCGGATGGCCGGCATACTCGGATGCCGGCAGTCCATGCCGGCGGTTCTGCACGATGAGGAATCCAACGTAGGTCATCAGAAGAAGCATGAAGGCGGCGCCGTCTAACTTGCCCAGTTGCTCGCCGAGTGCGAGCAGCCAGGTGAGTGTGCAAGTCCCGATAAGGAGGGGCACATCCAGTCGGACTACCCGCTGGGCAACGGAAAGCGGGAGGATTGTCCCACATATTCCCAGGATGAACAGCACGTTGTAAATGTTGCTGCCTACGACGGTGCCGACAACCAAGTCAGGCAGGTTGCGCCAACCGGCGACGACACTAATGGCAAGCTCGGGGGCGCTTGTCCCGAAAGCAACGACAGTCAGACCTATGATAAACGGGGAAACGCCTGCCACCGCCGCCAAGCGTGCGGCGCCACGCACGAGCAGGTGCGCCCCTGTCCCGAGCAGCCCCAGTCCTACGGCGAGGGAGACAAGAATCACGCTGCTACCTCCTGGAGTCTGGTCTGGTCAGTTTGTATGCCTGGAACTTGGGGACATGCCTCTTCTCGATAGGAGCAAGGGGCAACTGTCCTCGGGATTGCCGTCTTGACCAGGGAATAGTAGCAGAACTCCGCTGTTGGGTACGAAGAGCACGCAAGCAGAATGCGCAGCACTGAGAGATTAGCGGACAGCAATCACCTCATAATCCTTCCCCCTTGCGTGGCGTCGTCCCTTTCGGTCACTTCCCGCCGATTGTGATCTGCCCGCCGCAGCCAAGGTCCACGAAATCGTCGCCCCATGCTTCTCTGAACATCTGCATGGCGGGGTCCCCGGTGCAATGGGATGGGCCGACCTTCTGAATGTTCAGTTTCCGGAGCGCCTTGACGATCTTTTCTATTTCGCGCCGGCTCTGGCCTCCAAGGTGGAATCCGCCCGTAACAAGGTAGAACGTCCGATCGGGGCATACCTCGACAGCGCGTGTCGCGAAGTTAGACACGCCGGGATGGGAACACCCCGTTACCAGCACCAGACCCTTCGGGGTGTCCAGGATGAGGGCCTGCTCTTTAAGGAGAAGGCCCATTTCACCCGTCGTGTAGATGCCGTCCACAATCTCCTGGGGGTCCCGCACGTTGCTGACTGTAGCTCCGGTATCCTCGATTTCTTTCTTGAACGACGCTGGAAACGATTGTGGAAGGAAGACCTTCACGTTGCTGTTTCGTGCCAGGAATGCCGGAAGCCCCCCGACATGATCGCCGTGAATATGCGAAAGGACGATCAGTTCCACGTCGGATGGGTTCTTGCCGAGTACATCCATGTTCTCCAACAAGACGTCTCCATCGCCCCCGGTATCGAATAGAATCGTTTTTGACGCCCCTTCCACAAGGCATGCCATGCCCCATGCTGTCGTCAGGCGCGTGTCCTGCGGCACATTGTTGTACAAGATGGTCAGCGTTACAGGTTTGTCTAACATTGGAGTATCCCCTCCTTTGTCAACAGGGCCTTGAGCTGCAGCATTTACAGGCTCCTGGGCATAGGCCTTTGCCTCTACGGCCGCATGCGTTACAGACAGAACCAGCAGCACGGCCACAGCGGCGACGGTCGGGCGTCTCCGGATGCCCAGCGCGCGGCAAGGGCGCCCCGCTGCACCCGGCCCGCTTTGGGGGCGATCCTCGAGGAAGATCCTTTCGGAATCGCTGGAACCGTGTTTCATCTCCCATCATCCTTTTCTTTTTTTGTTGTTTCCTTTATCTTTTTCGACGGTTTCATAGCCTAGAAGAACGGCGAGATCCCGAAACTTCTTTCGGTGATCGCCGTAGAAGACCACTCTGTGGTTGCCGAAGGTTGCCCAGTCGAGATTCTCAAACAGCGCCTCTGCGTCTGTCTCGATGGCGAGCTTGGTCCGGCATAGGATGTCGTTCCATCCTGGGAACAGGTGCTCGCCAGCCGCCGTTTGGCCCGCGAACAGGGACAGCTTCTTGTCGTGCACGCTGACCTTGGCCACGGTTACCATCTCGTTGTCCGGAAGGTTTACTTGTACGCAGGCGCCGCCCTTTTCCTGCTGGTTTACAGGCCATTGCGGCAGATTCCGGATAACATAAGGAACACGCCGGCCGTCCCCGTAGGGGTTGAAGGGGCATTCGCAATGGCCTATATAAGCTTTGCCATTCTCTCGGTCGACAATGTAATCGCCATTGAATCCGGCGCTGCCGGTCAGCCATAGTCCCAGCTGCTGCGTAACGAGTGAATCCAGCAAGGTTTCTGACGTCGCCACGGTTCCGTCTGTGCAGAACTGGGAAGCTGGCAGTCCCTGAGAGGGGATTGGTCCGCCCGGGTAGTTCATGAAGACGCCGTAACCTTCGGTGGTGACGGCATTGGCGCCGTATTCCTCCATCATGTGTTTCAGGGCCAGATACAGAGCCGCCGACTTCCGGATTTCGGTTTCGTTCGTTCCTTTTACACTTTCTGCTTCCGAAATCCATCGCGCCGCAACCTTGCCTGCATCGGCGGAAGGAACGGCTTGCACCTTCGATACCATCTCTTCTTGGGGCCTTACCATAATTGCTGCGCCCAGCGCGCTCAGGTTCGCCAGGTATCTCCGCTCGTAAAGCTCCCTTCCTTCCTGAGCTGTCTGAACCGGTATAGGTTCGTAGAGGCCGAGCGGAGGCGCATCCGTCACGCACAGTATCCTGAGGTTCTTTAGACGTGTTGCCGCAGCGAGCAGCCGGATGTTTCCGGCGATCGTCTCGAGCCGGGCCTGAAAGGTTTCCGGCGAAGCATCAGGAATGATCGGGAGCGTCGCCGCCAGAACTCTTTTCCCCTTATAGAGGTCAAAGGGGTATTGCCACTGTCCCCACAGGGGATAGACCGCTATGACGGGCATGTCCAGGTCCAGGATTTCGGAGGGCAATGCGCCAAAGAAGAGTATGCCGTCAATGCTCGGCCTCCGCGCCCGGATATTTGCAGTGATGTATGCCGGCTTCTCGACTTTCGTGCTTCCGAGAAACTCGACGCCGTTGCAGCGCTGGCGAAGCTCTCCGAGGATGTCTTCGTTGCTCAACACCTTTCCGTCTGGGTGGTGGAGCGAGTATGTTCCCGTGCTGCCAAACAGACCGCTGGAAGTGAAAACCGTGTAAAGCCTTAGGGATTCGTTCATGAGCTGTTTTCCTCGCCTCTTTCGAGCTTGGGGACGGTTTGATTCACAGCAAGCCGTTTAATGTAGTTTTGGAGCTACTGACCCGTGGCGATCCTGCTCGACGACTGTCAGTCCCAGCAAAGCCGCGAGGGTCTTGATCTCATTCCGGAAGTCTCCGTAGAACAAGCAGTTATGGTTTCCAAAGGTTCTGTAGGCGTAATTCTCGAGGATGGATGCCGCTTCCGTTCGTGCTACCAGTTTGGTGCAGCAATAGGACTCGTCAAAGTTCTTGTATACACTCGCGCCGGGCACCAGATCGCCGCTCCAAAGGGATATCAGTTTTCCCAGAAGATTGACCTTGATCACGGTAACAGGGCCTTCCTCGGGAAGATCCGCGTAGATTTGAGGCCGCCGGACCGGCTCGGCGCCGATGCTGTAAGGAAACCTCCGGTCGTCCCCGTATGGATTGATCGGGGCATTGCAGTGGCCGATTTGCGCTACGCCGTTGAAAGAATCCACGACAAAATCGCCGTGGAACCCCGGCCGTTGCATTACAGATTGTCCCAGCGCCAAGGTTACGATGCTCTCCATGTCCGACTGACAGCATGCCGGTATGCCATGGAGACGGAATTCCGTGAGTCCCAACGAGCCGCTTACGAGGTATTTCTCCCCTATGGTCTCCGCAAAGCTGTTGCCGACAGGGGAGGCCCACGTCGAAGCGTCCGGCGTAACGGCATTGCACCCGGTCTCTTCCATGATGTCGCGCATGGCCACGTAAAGAGCGGCAGCCTTGACAACCTCGTCCTTCGTCACCTCGGCTTGATTCCTCTGATTCTTTGCGGCTCTGGTCGGTTGAGCACGATCAAGCCATCCCTGCGCAATGGTTTGCGATTCCGAAGGGGATACTTCCGTGGACCGCCTGAAAAGATCGCGGTAATCGAAGATTACTGCCTCCATGCCCAGGATCTGCTTCAACGCATTCAGATACTCTTCCTGGTTTAGCCTCCACCAATGCTCATGGGGCTCCGCCCCGAACCCTTTGACTTGGACATCCAGGATTCTTGTATGTTTCATCGTCGCGAGCGCCCCAAAGAGCCTGACCTTTGCGACCAAATCCGATTTCCTGGCCTGAGCGACGGATTCCGAGACATCGGTATTGCCTGCATTGAAGGTCGCCGTGATAAAGGGGGCGTGGTACTGCCTTGCCAGTGCTACGGCGTTCTTGAATCCCAGTTGGAGGTCCGGGAGCGTATCCACAAGCAGCAAGGGCAGACCCGTGAGGTAAAATCTCCGGTCATAGTATCCTGGGAAGAAGATCAGCCCGTCATAGCCGTTGCTGCTGATTGCTCTCAGAACCGCGTTGCTTGGTTCGTCGTCCGCTAGGGCATTGGGGTCCCGCTGAATAATGTAATCGAGGACTTCTTTGCCTTGATAGCGCGTTTCTTTCAGGTCGATGTCTACATTACCCTTCTCTTCCAGCTCTTTACAGAGGTTTTGCTCTCGTTCCGAAATAAAGGGAAGAACCGCACATAATCTTGCCTTGTCATGGGCTTTCATTGTCTTACTGTTCCTTCTGTTCTATTCCGTCAACTATTCCATCAGCTCGTATCCGGCCAGTGCGGCGAAATCCTCAAAACCCTCTCTGAGGTCGCCAAGAAACACCACCAAGTGCAACCCTAAGGCATTCGCGAAAGGCTTTTCCGTCTTAATAGCGACCTTGGTGCGGCAAGCTGTGTTGTCGAAATCCGCGAAAAACGGATGGGGATCGAAGGTTCTGCCGATGGACACCTGGCATTTCCTGTGATAGGGATCGCATTTCGCTAGGGTCGCCGTCTCATCAACCGGCCACTCCACCCTTATCGCTGCGAGCGTCACCTGTTCCCGTTTCATTTGCCGGCTAACTCTCAGATAGTCTTCCGCTCTCCAGGATGCCCTCGGCTCATCCGTATTGCCCCACTGCAATTCATAGTAGGCATGGTCCCTTATCACGTAAGGCGCTCTGTCGTTTCCATGGGGATTGATCGGGCCGTAGCAATGGCCGACAGCAACATAATTGTCGGGAAGCGGGCGGATGGCGTCCTGCCGTCTCAACCCGGGCCAGTCACTGACTTGGTCGCCTACAAAGCCGGGTCTGCCGGCCAGATGGGTCCCAATCATCTGGCTGACCGCACAGTCGATCAGACTCTCGCAGCAGCAGGGCACAAGCTCTTTCGCCAGCTCCATTTCGGCGAGCGGGGGCATAGCCCTCAACTTGCCGTCGGCGATAAGCGCCCAACTGCTCATAGTTATTGCGTTGGCCTGGTGTTTTTCCAGCAGGGCTTTGTATGCCAGGTAGAGGAAAGCTGATTTGACCACGTCTTCCCTGGTCACGGCCATCACCTCGACGGCCTCCCTCATCCACGTATCAGCGATGTGCTCAGCCCGCTTTCGGTCGGCCCTGTCGATTTGATCGAGCAGTTCTGTGGATCTCACAAGAACCACGCCAACGCCCAAAGAGTTTTTCAGCCTCGGGATGTAGTCCTTGTCGTAATCGCTCAAGGGGTCGCCCGACTCGAGCTTCTGCCATACGCCATGACCATCGATGGGCTGTATATAATCATAGTCTTGTATGGTAAGCAGTCTAGACCGCCTGAGCTTTTCCAGGATTTGCCCACTTTCCACGCGCCGTCTCCCTGCGTCTTCTATCTGTCTTTCTCGATCACCTCGAAACCAATCAATTTCGCCAAGTCTTTGAATTCCTGGCGGTGATCTCCATAGAAAGCGGTCCTGTGATGGCCGAATACTGTCCAGTCCACATTTTCGAGCAAGGCCTTTGCGTCCGTTCTAACGGCTACTTTGTTCCTTCCCAATATATCAGCCCAGTATGGGAACAGTTCTTCGCCGGAAACGGTTTCCCCAGTGAAAAGAGACATCTTCTTTTTGTATACACTTAGTTTTGCAACTGTTATGGGTTCGCCAATTGGGTACTGTATTTCCGCGCAGACGCCTCCTTTATTCTCTTCTACAAATGGGAGGTTCCTTATAATATAAGGGGACCTTCTGTCATCTGCATAGGGTTTGATCGAACCTTCGCAGTGGCAGACTATGGCTGTGTTATTCAAAGGGTCAATGTTATAGTCGCCCAACAGACCCGCGCTGCCCGTGATATATAACGCAAATTGTTGTGTAATCAAACAATCTAGTAGCGTTTCGGAAGCAGCCGGTATGCCGTCTGTCAAGAGTTGCGAAGTAGGCATGCCTTGGGATGGAAGATCTTTTTCCACCGCCTTCTGAAATCCAAATGGCGGCCACCCGAACCCCTCAGTTGTTATGGCTTGGCAATCATGCGTCGCCATCAGTTCCTTCATGGATAGGTACAGCTTTGCGGATTTCACGACCTCCGCCTCGTTTGTGCCCCGGACTGCGACGGCTTCCTTGATCCATTTCCGGGCAACTTTTTCTGACTGTTGGACATCAGCATTTCTTATCTTCTCAAACAGTTCTTCCTGAGGAATTGTAACAAGCTGTATGCCGAGTACAGCTTTCAAATTATCAACATACGTTGTTTCATATTCTTTTCTGGTAGTGTCAATCTGAAGCTCTATGGGTTCAAAGTAGCCGAGGGGAGGCAGATCCGTTATAACAAGTATTCTCTGCCCTTTCATTCTTGATATGCTGTCAATCAAGTTGATTTTCCCGACTATATCAGCTATCCGGGATGCATAGACCTTGGGGTCTTTGTCGCAATGCACCGGCAGCGTAGATGTTGCTACTTTGCTTTGTTTGTATGCGTGAAAAGGCAGTGTTGGGCACTGCTCGAGAGGACGCGCTACCGCGACCATAGGCAATCCCAAGCCGATTAGCTCATCGGGCGGCGCCCCAAAGACGAGCAGCCCGTCCAGGTCTTTCTTTCCTGCGGCTATATCCTGAACAGCATCTTGGGTCTTCACGGGCACGGCTTTGCCGGAAAACGCTATGCCTGCGCACTGGCCTTTAATCGTGTCGAGGACATCTTGATTCTCCATTATCTTGATGTCGGGATGATATCTTCGATAAGCCTCAAACCCGACTGGATGTCCCGGAGACAAAAACACGACATGGATTTTCGTCTGTTTGCCTTTTCCTGCAACATCTTCTGCTGCCATGATGAAGCTCCTTTCTTGTGATGTCTAGCGGATCGCACTAGACGGTCTTGATTGGGTGTCCCGGTTGCCGGACTCATCTTGCGGGTTGTCCGGGAATGGCGCGGGATTTCTTTTGGTCGCCCCCTTAGGTCTTGCATAACCGTGCCCGTACATTGCGCGACAAGGCTGAACCAGCCCTACCGGATTGCAGCATCGTGCAACAGCCTTCATTGCAGCCGGTCAAGAGTTGCCGACCTTGTCTCTATGCGACACGCTATGTGCCTCTATAAGTTGCACATACCCCTTATCCTATGCGGTGGACAATTTCGACTCGCAGCGCTTGTCTCGAGGCGGGCGGGTCTAGACTGCTCGCTTCTGTTGGTTGCTGTCTAGTTCTTTTTAGACAGTGTCAAACCCAACTACTTCAGCCAGATCCCTGAACTGGCGCCGATAATCCCCATGAAAGGCAACCTTATGCGCCCCACAGTTCCCCGTCGACGTTGTCAAACAGCTTTTCAGCGTCCGCATTGACGGCACGCTTTTCTCTCTACTTCGTCGCTGATGTCTTTCCTCGCTCTAATTCCCTTATCCCTCGGACACGTTATCCGGTTTCAGGGCAGCGTGTTAAACGCTCTAACGCGACAGCGCGAAACGCACTGCAAACTGCACATCGGACGCGTTAATCTTGTCGTCCCCGTTCACGTTGGCGTTATAGGAACCGATATCGCGCCCAAGCACAGCGTTTACAACCAGCTGAACGTCAACGACATTCACCTTGCCGTCGCCGTTTACGTCCGATCGCATTTCGAGCGCAGGCGTTGACGCCTCGCTTTCTTCGCGGATTGTCACGATCTCAGACATGAACGAGGGGCCTTCACGGCCGTCGCGGGTCCGTGGAACCACTGCAAAAGACCATTCATCGCCTGGCGCCGTCAGGAAGGGCGGCACTTCGCGCTGGTTCGCCAGAGGAAAGACACTCACTCCGTTCTGGAACCAGTACAAAATGGTATCTCCTTCGCCGCCGTCGCCGCCGGATTGATCGGTGGGCCGCACATAGTCGTAGCTGGCGTACAGGATCGCGTTGTCGCCCGGTTCATCGAACGGATCGCCTGTCCATGTGATCTGCAGATTGGCGGCCGCCGGTTGCTGCAGTGCAGACGTCAAGTAAATGAAAACCTCCTGCGATACCGCGGCGCCCGCGGCTTGGGCCAAAACGCGCAACCGATGCGATCCTGCATCGTCAGACGTCGTCGGCCAGGCAAACTCGCCCGTTTCGGGGTTGATCGTCGCAAGATCGGGAATCTGCCCGTCCGGCCATGCCATCGAGTAGGTTACGACGCTCCCCGCGGGCACATTGAGCGCGCGCACGGTGAACTGGACGATCTCGCCCATCTGGGCGTAGACCGGCGGGATGGCGTCGATGCGAAAGACGCCGTCAGCCGCGGATACTTCCTCGGTCAGGTCCGCCGTCTCGATTGGAACGCCTTTGCCATCAGAGAGCCCAATAACGGTCGAGGCCTCGAGCCCAAGTTGGCCGTATGTAAAGGCAATTCTGCCGTTGTAGTGCAGCTCGACCTGGACCGTGTTCGTCAGCCATTCTCCGTAGGCAGGCACGCCTTCCCACGTAACGACGAGCTTCTCGGGCAACGATTTCACCCATACTTGACCGCCTGCCCAAGGCAGCAGATCGGCGTAGAGGGGCGAGATGCGCGGTATCTCGAAGTGCGATCCGAGCGTGACCGGCCATTCAAGGGTCAGGAAGTCGTCGACATAATACCCCACGCCGTCCCAGCTAATGGCAACCGCCTCCCGAGGGGCAATGTAGCCGTTCGCGCCAATGATGAACTCGTCGTAGTAACGGCCGAACAAGGGGATCGGGCCATAGAGATTGGCGGCCTCGACTGGAAAGACCTCGTCGTCGTAAAGGGGAAGCAGCACCGAGTTGGCGCGTGACACGGGCAGGCCCATGACCGGCTCGGCGACTGGGTCGTTGATCCGGACCACATAGTTTCCGTAGAAGAAATACGAATCCGACTGCCCAGAAGCGATCGCTTTGTCCATGTCAACCACAGGCGTGAATTCGATGCGTCGGTAGGCAAGATCGGGCAACGACTGATCAAGTGCGCTGAAATGCTCGCTGAGGTAGCCGTTGGTTGAACCTTCCGATGCAATCGTGCGCGAGTACAATCTCAATGGGTACCAACCCGCTGTAAACTCGGCGAATATCGAGTAATAGTATTCTTGGCCAGGCGTGACCTCCGCATCCGTGCAACCCACCAGGAGGCCTTCGCCAACCGGCGTCCCCAGACCTTCATAGACCAAGGTCCCCTCGATCGGATCGTTTGGAAACCGGCTCTGATGACGCGTGATCACGACTCGCGAGAAGCCAGGCAGGCTCGGATTCTGCCACTGGAGTTCGACTCCGCCCGCGGTCGGCATAGCACGGAACTGACGCAAGGTCTTGCCGGACCAATCGGCGATCTCGACAGCCGTACAGCCAAACTCAATGTTGAGCCTGTCTTGTCCGTTGAACCCCAGGTTAATGGCGGCTTGTCCCAAGGCGTTGTAGAGCGCACTGTAGTCCGCTGCAGGAAGCAGTAGATTTGTTTGGCACTCGTAGAAAAGGTCCGCCACTTTCGGGATGCCCATTCCCTGGGTCTCCCAACCATTAAACTCCGCGCCGTCCGTAAGCAGATAGCAAAGCTTTAGGCCAACGCCGCAGTTGTGATGGACCCCGCCTTCATCCAAGGGGCCTTCGTACCACCCCGGACCTTTATAGCGGTCGGGCATCGTAAGAAAGAACGGGCTCGAGTAATCGACAATGGGCGTATCGCCCACATAGTCAATCACCGGATAGAACCAATTGCCGTAGGCTGGGTTTGCGACGTCCTGAAGACTCCGCACTGCGCCGAGCGGCGTGTCTTCGCCCATCATCCACCGCACCTCCGGTGTGTCGGTGCCGCGGCCGTTGCTCAGGTCCACGAACTCCCCGAAAATGTCGGACATCATTTCGTTCAGCGCGCCCGACTCGTCCGCGTAGATGAGATTGCTCTCGAACGAGGTCACCCCGTGGGTCAACTCGTGCGCAACCACATCGTCCGCAACGAAACCCTCGCCGAAATACATCCGATTGGCAATTGGATCGCCCAGCGGCCCAGTCACAAAGAACGCATTCTCAAGGGGGCACTCGTCATAGGGCAAGCAGAAGCGGACCGTGCCGCTCAACGGCAGTCCCTTGTCGTTGATGCTGTCCCGATCGTGCTCGCTCTTGTAAAAGTCGTAAGTGTCGCCGAAGTAATCATAGGCGGAATTGGCGTCGGCGATGGAGACGGGAGGCTGGCCCTCCGAACGCACCAGCGTTCCGATGAAGTTCGACGGGAAGGTGTTGTCGGCGTCGTAGATCATACGGTTGAGCGCTCGCGGAACAAGACTGTACCGCAACACAGACTCACCATTGGCCGCATTGATGAAAACGGCATAGCGAAACCGGATGTTGGATGCGCTCTGCACCACCACCCGCCAGGCAAGGCAAGCTGGGCCCTTGCGTCCCAGCACGCTGGGGTCGTAAATCAAGAGCTCAGGATCGCCTGCCGTCTCGAGGTCGTCCTGGTCGTACAGGTCTATTACTGCCTTTATGGCGTTCGCGGCGGCATTCACTTGGCTGATTGCCGGCACTAAGGATAGGTCGCCTTCGTCAAAAGCCGTTGTGTCGCGCCAGATGTCGCTGAACATGCACTCGACGCCGCCCGCGCGATTGACTTGCACGTTAACCTGAGCCCCAAACACGGGGAGCCCCTGGTAGGTCTGGTTGAGCTTTACACTGCTGCGTGTGTCGGAGTGACGGATGCGACTTGTCTCGAAAGCCACTTGGTCGCTTTCAATGCCTAAGGCGCCCCCATGCTCCGTG
>CAZBQH010000581.1:0-5998 GCA_964493915.1 uncultured Nitrospiraceae bacterium | reverse complement strand
CGATGCGGCCATAGGACTGCTCTATGAGGGGCTGCTGCCGAAACTCGGCTTCGCTGCATTCGCGGCCATGGCACGCGAGCTCGACGGCCGCAAGGCCCTTGGACAATGGTCACCCGCTCCAGGATTGCGCGTGGCGGCTTTTGAGGGCGAGCGGGCGGTCGTCTTTCATGACGACCTCGAGCAGTCTGCTCCTTTCTCGGCTGTCGCCCTCGGCTGTGCCCCCGACGAAATCATCATCGTGCTCGATGTGTGCGGCAACGAACGCCAACGCGCTAAAGCCGCCGACTTGTCCCTCGACTGCTCGCGGGGTCCGGTGTATCTGCGAGGAAGCGCTGCCCTCGAACAGATAGGCGCCCTCCATGGAACACTGGCCCGGCTGCGGCCGCCTGGCATCCTCAGCGCCGGCGACCACGCCCAACGCGTAGCGGTTCTCCCGCAAGATGCGGTTGTCGAGTGTGAGGTCCTCCAGGAAGGCCAAGTCCTCAACGCAGAGATGACGCGCAATAAAGGGCAGGCCACACTGTCGCTGGACGCCGCCGAAGGCGTCGATCACGCCTTGGCCTGCGTCCGCCTTCGGTTGCGGACGTCCAATCGCAGCTTCGAGGAACTCTTTCCTGTGACCATTGGCACGTTAAGCCTTCTCGATGCGCCGGATTACACTTTCAATCCGAAATCCCTCTGTACCTACGAACGGGCTGGCGGCATCGACTGGTCCCCGGCGCAAGGACACCTGGCCCCAGGATGCCTCGTGTTGTCGGCGCCCTACGATGGACGCCTTGCGAACTGGCAACAGTGGTATCCGGGCCTTCAGCCGGAGAAGCCCTTGCAATGGAGCGTATGGCTTAAAGCTGAAAACCTGCGCGACGCGTCCTGCAATATCGCACTCGCCCAGTTCGGCCAAGGCAAGTGGCTCGGCGACCACTACCTCGTCACACCAAACCAGTGCCCGGCAGGCGACTCCGAATGGCTGCATATCGAGGGACGTGTCGAGGCGGCCGAGTACCCGGCCGGAATCGAGAGCATGGCGCTCTATGTGGACATCGCAAAATCCGGCGATACGGCTCCGCAAGGCCGCCTGCTCATTGATGAACTGGACGTATGGCAGCCGGCCCAATAAGAAGGAAGAGACAGTCTACCCAGCAAGGCTTACGTGGCCGCGGGTAGAATGGCGATTTCCTTGAGAAGGGCCGCTTCTGCACCATCTCGAGATGTCAGGACGATCAGCTCCATAGCCTCTGCAGGCAAACCGAGCGTCCCGAAGCTGATTTCCGTCTCCGTCTCCTCTTCCGGCGCCAGTTCCTCGTCCCCGATGCGCACCGTCAGGGACCCACACGTGTCGAGTTGCTGACCGGTCATTGTCACATCGTAGCGTCCCGCTGTACGGACATCCAGCGCAAAAGTCGCTGAGTCTCCAGCTTTCGAAAAGCCGCGAACAACCTCAAACAATGGGGGTTGATCGTGAAGATGTACTCGAGTGAGGACCGGGGCGGCTACCTGCCCGCCGGAGCGGACATCGGGATGGCAGGTTGGTCCTGGTGGTGCGGTATTGATTCCCTTGCACTTTACCCTGATTATTGGACTGACCCTGATATCGCGATTTGTCCCTCTGACTCAAGGGCTGACTGGTCTCCCAGCCCTTGGGGATCGAGCTTCCCGGGCTTCGGCGGCGAGGACCTGTCCGTCTTAGTCGATACGGTCAGCGATCATGGAGACCCGAACCTTACGAATGCCGCGTTCGTTTGCCGGCATGCCTTGTTGTCCCATCCGTGGTCGTACATCTACAATCCTTACGCCACGAAGACCGGATCTCAGTTCCTGGAGACCGCCTTTTGCCGGGGCAATGCCTGGCTCTGGCTCAACGTCTCACGGGGCATTGCTTTCGCGGATTTTGGTGCGATCGGCCCGATGGCTTGGACGCCTCAGTTGGGACAGGTCGGGTGCCGCGACCACTGGAATGCCGCAACAAGCTGGCATCCAGTAGGCGCGGAGGATGTTCCGGCCGCCGTTATGGCAGCAGCACCTGGCGCCGGCCCGCGAGCGGGTGGCGGCGGATGGTGCGATGACGACGGCAGCCCGCTGCCGGCCACCTATCATCGCACTCGCGAGGGCATCGAGCGGTTCTTCATCACCGACATCAACAATCCCGCTGCCGGCGCCCAGGCGCAGAGCCAGATGTTCATCATGTGGGATGCTTGGGCTACAGACCTGAGTTGGGCAATTGTCGGCGATCCCAGTTTGAAGGCCGATTCCGCAGTGGGTTACTTCAACCACTTGCCAGGCGGCAGCAACGTGCTTTACATGGATGGCCATGTCGAGTTCGTCCGTTACAACTCGGGCGACCCCATCGAAAGCCCGCCAAACACCGTGAACAACCTCGATTCGCAGGCCAGCCTGTGGGTCGTGTTGGTCGGCGGTTTTGGTTGATGTAGGGCTGAGGCATCGAGATCAAAGGCCTGGTTCGCTTCGGCGGGCCGGGCCTTCGTTTTGCGCGTGGCGCTGGATACTATTGGAATAAGAGCAGCTAGGTGTTATCCAGGGCCGGTGCTCAAGCAGACCCAGGAGAAAAAAGAGTTGCGCCCAAGCGTCGACGGAATCCTCAACATGGGCGGCACCACGACGATGCACGATCAGAATCGCCCATGTGCCGTCTTCCCCTCTATCGAGCCAATCCAAACCGCCTAAGAGCCTATTGCCACAATAGGAATATAGCCTGAGCAAACCGGAGGCTTGCGAATCAGGCCGTCGCGCCCCTGTAACTTGCACCTGACGTA
This sequence comes from uncultured Nitrospiraceae bacterium, assembly GCA_964493915.1. Classification (GTDB taxonomy): domain Bacteria; phylum Hydrogenedentota; class Hydrogenedentia; order Hydrogenedentales; family SLHB01; genus CAZBQH01. Next base: position 3,227 of record CAZBQH010000581.1, on the reverse strand, counting down.
AACGTATACACTAATGGAGCGATGATCAGGCAGGTCCAACCGCAGACAGGACGGGATGGTGAGGCGCAGCTTTACAAGCGCGTCTGCCGGGGCGACGCGGCCGCCTTCGAGCGGCTGTGTTTGACTATCGAGGCGCCTCTGTTCAACTACCTGCTCCGCATGGTCTGCGACCGTCCCGAAGCGGAAGATATCGCTCAGGAAAGCCTGCTCCGCCTGTTCCGGGCCTGCCGGAACGGACAGGCGGCGCCGGACAAGGGATCGCTTCGCGCACTGCTCTTCAGCATCGCCCACAACCTGGCCGTTGATTGGCTTCGCCGGCAAGGCCGGGACCTGCCCAACGACTCCGATCCACCGGCGCCTGCACAAGCTTCGGCCCAGGCGGAACGGCTTCTGCTGCGTGAGCAGATTGATCATGCGCTGGCCAGCCTGCCGCCGGCTCATCGCTCCGCATTGACGTTGCGCGCGTTTGGGGAACTGTCGTACGCCGAAATTGCGGCGATCCTCGATACCAAGGAAGGAGCCGTGAAAACCTGGATATACCGGGCCCGGCAGCGTATGGCGGAACTCCTTGATCGCGACGGGCAGTACGTAGGAGACCAGAACCATGGCGTGTGACTTCGCCGCCCTATCAGCCTATATCGACGGTGAATTGGCATCGGGCGAACGTCGCCGCATCGAGGCGCACCTGAAGGTCTGTCCCATGTGTCAGGCCGAGGTCGAGCGTCTGGAAAGGACCCGAACCATGTTAGCTGCTGCCGTTGAACAACCTGCCTTTCATAGCCGCCTCATGGACCGCATGCGTCGCGAGGGTCTGCCGCCTTCGAAAACAAGGACGTGGCTGCCTTACGCCTATCCTCTTGCGGGCGCTGCGGCAGCATTTGTGCTGATCGCGCTGGCTGCCAGTCTGTACTTCTTGATGAAGCCAATTGCACCTTCCGAAACGCCAGCCGTCGCGAGTGCGCCGCACCAATCTGTCAGCCCCACGGCCCAACCGCCCGAGGAACAGCCCGCCGCAGTTTCTGCCGACGAGCATACCGGGGACGACGAGACCTCTACGGAAACTGAGCAGCTGTTGGCGACCACGTTGCCGCTCAAACTTACGGGGACAGTCACAGGCCCGGACGCCATGGCCGCCATCACCATGACCACCACGGGCAAGAGCATGTCCCTCGGCGTAGGCGACAGCATAGTGGAGGGCGTGAGAGTTCATCAGATCGAACGAGGCCGCGTGCTGCTGGACAACCACGGCACAATCGAGTACCTCGAAACATACGCCGCCCCTGACGCCATGCCTTCGGTGGAAGGCTATTGGGTCGGCACGGTCAAGGAAGGCCCGGACCAGGGGCGCAGCAGCGAGTTTGAGTTTTCCGAGCCTACGCCCGGCGCGTTGCGCATCGCCAAACTTGCGGAGGTGAAAGCTCGCGAATTCGCAGAAGGACCTCTCCGAGGCAACCACGCCGACCTGGTCCTCCTTGAAGAGGCACAGGCCGTGGGCGAATTCAACGCCGACCGCACTCGCTTCACGCTAACCGCTGACCTTCAGACCCTCTACGGAGGGGACCAGCCAGCACCGTTGCGGATGGTCTTCGAGCGGCCCTCCGAAACGGAGCAAACGAGCAGGCTGGCTTTCCACGATCAGCGGGAAGAGGTCCAAGCCATGTTCGAGGCGCTGCAAACCTATGCGCGCAACGATCCGGAAAACCGGTTCCCATTGTCCCTTGACGCCCTGGGCAATGCGGGCAATCTCTTCGCCCAGCAGGAGGGACGGACAATTGTCTACTATCCGGGCGCTCGCCTTCTGCCTTCCATGCTGCCGGAGTTCAAGGAGGGATTCGAGCAGACGGCGCCCGAGTCCTTCCCCGACCGCCTGGTCGCATGGGAAAAGGCGCTTGCCGAGCTTTGGGGACCTAGCTTTCCCGGCATGAACATGCTCCGAGCGGCCTACAACGACCCTGCCAACACATTCGTCGCCAACAGCCTCCAAGGCGTCTGGGCCGAAAAAGAGGCCAACACCGATCCGGAAGCAAGCCGCGCGTCCTGTGCGAACAACATGAAACAGTTGGGGCTGATCTGCAAGATCTACGTGAATGAGAACCATGGCTACCTGCCGGCCGGTTGGCGCTCGATATACCCAGACTATCTGAGTGACGTCCGGATCCTCACCTGTCCAGCCGCAGAACCGGGCACGCTGAGCTACGAATTGCTGTTCCCCGCTACTTCCGTGTCCTACCTCGAGGAAATCGGGGTCGAGGTCAGCGAGAAAGACTCGAACCGCCCCGGGGGCCACGCTCTCATCCGGAGCGTCGTTCCCACCATTGCCGAGAAAGGCCGCCACATCGGGGAGGACGGAACGCGCGTGCGTTGCGTGTGTTTCATCGACGGACACGTCGAATTTCTGAACGACGCGGCGTATGCGGAGAAAGTCGCGCCTTTCCTAAGCTACCGTTAGCCAGTGCCCGCATCGAGTCGGTTGCGGCCTGTTGCCACCGCCCTGCGCGGGCGGAAGCAATCGCGGTGGACGCTGGAGTCTTCTTGTTGCTAACTTTGCTGATGCAATGATTGCGTCTCGACGGCATATCTAAGCAATCGCAGAACAGAACGACAAGGAGTTGGCAACATGAAAACAAGCACGGCGACATGGGTTATGAGGCCCGGTCTCCTGGCCGTAACGTTGGCAGTGCTGCTCGGAGCGAGCTCGCGCGCGGAGGCGCCTTTTGCTGGGAAACCGTACAGCGACGGAGATCTCTATGCCGACACATGGGTCGCGACAGACGCCCTGGGTCGGGAACAGCCGGGCATTGACGAGGCGGGTCCCGTGCGCGAGGACAAATGGGTTGGCATCTTCTACTGGACATGGCACGTGCCCCGCGGCACGATGACGACCGACCCGCGCCGAAACTGCTGCGTCCCCTGTTCCGTCACATGGGCGGCCTCGCCGTCCAGCACGAAGGCCACCTCAAAGAAATCATGCCCGTGGAGGGGGACATGGCCTGACGGGGAGTTGTAATTCGGTACACTGGCCACGCCCTCGGGGGGCTTTTTTGAACACTCCTGTGGCGCAATGCATTTCGAACCGGACCCATACAGGAACGCTTTTCGACAGATGCGCGAACTCCTTGACAAGGGTCCGTATGCCAATGACGCCCATATCAGTTTTGCCCACCTCTCCGGCTAAATTGTTCTATCGCAGAATGCCTCTCCGTGTCAATAATAACATATGAGAAGAG
>CAZBQH010000580.1:0-4291 GCA_964493915.1 uncultured Nitrospiraceae bacterium | reverse complement strand
GCTCGCGCGAAGTGGCGACGGGTGACCAGCAAAGGGGGAGGGATTTGGCCCTATCCCGATTTTGCACTTAGCGCATGAACTGAAGGTTTGGCAAATGTTGGCTTCCGCGATGCAGCGCTTGCCCGTGGCAGGGACTGCGTTGCCGCTGCTATAGTGCTGGCTGAATCACATGCGTGCCGGGGTCTTGCCGCCGTCGGCCTGAATTCGGAGGTGCTGTATGCTATATTCGCAGCTCTTGTTCGTCTTGTCCTTCATCTTCCTTTTCAACGCCGTAGTGCCGTCCGCCATAGCCCTGCCGCTGACCAGGCCCACTTCTCTCAGCCTTGCGGGCGAACAAGCGGAGGAAGGGATTGTGCTGAATGAAGGCTGGTGGGATCCCGAACCGGACGCGCGTTGGACGGGACGCGGGGGCGGCGGCGCGGCGTTCAGTTTCGAACCGGCGCCGGGATTCGACTATGACGTGCGCATCATGCTCACGGCTGTGCCGGAACAAGTGGCTCGCAATGAGGTGAAGGTGCTGGCCAACGGCCGCGTTTTGGCGAACCTCGACGCAGCGGGCAGCATGACGCTCGCCTTCCGTCTCGAGGCCGAGGGCCTCACGCCTCCGGAACCGGTTCGCATAGAAATTCACTCGCCCGTATGGGATTCCAGTGCGTCTGGTTTCGGCCCGGATACGCGTTTGCTTGGCATAAAAGTGTCCCAGATTCGCGTCATCCCGCGCAGGCGGAGGGCGGAGGACGGCGTACGGCGTGTTGCGGTGTTTCATGATGGCGCTGCACCGGGCACCGGCGCCCCGGCTGCCCCCGAGCGGATCGTCGCGGCACTGGAGCAGGCAGGCATTCCCTGCGCTGTGATCGGCCCTCACGAGCTCGCTGATCCCGCGCTCTTTCACACGGGCGCCTATGACGTAATCATACTGACGCACGGCAGGACTTTCCCGCTCAACGCGTGTGAGAATTTCGTTGACTTTCTTACGGCGGGGGGCAGTTTCGTGTCGACCGGCGGCTACGTTTTCGCCGACCTGTATAACCGAGACGGGACAGAGGACTTGCTGTCCGGTGGCCGTTTTGACGTTGAACCAACCGGTTGGAGCGCAGGAACGCCCTGGCCTGACGGCGTGCGCTTCGCGTGGGACGACGGCGAGAAAGCGGTGCGTGCGCGAGTCGCGGAGGAGGCGCCCGTCACCTGGTACGATTACGTGAAGCCGATCACCTTGCCGAAACCCGACACAACGGTCCGCATCGAGTTGCGCGCAAAGACGCAGTCCCTCGCCGGCGGATATGGGGCCTATGGCGCCTTGTGCTGTTACGACGCCCTCGGGAAACGCGTCGCGTGCATCGAGACGGGCATCATCAACGGATCCAGCGACTGGGTCTCCGTGGAAGGCACGGGCGTTGTCCCCGCAAACGCCGTCACGGCGCAGTTCGGCCTGATTGTTCACGGCCATGGAATCGCATGGTTCGATGATGCCCATGTTATGCCTTACGCAGCGCCCATGAACACGGCCTCGGGCATCGCGGCGGACTTCCTGGAGGTGGACCCCATGCAGATCGGGGCATTTGACGCCGGCTATCCCCTCAAAGGTGCCGAGACAGCCCATGCCGATGAGAATCAGTTCTTGATTCCCCACAGCATCAGCCTTACGGGGCCGTTTGAGGGCTGGGCCGCTGTCGGCAAGCAGGGCGAGACGTGGTACTGCACTGCGCCGGACCGGTCGCGTTACACGCCTCTTCTCCAAACGCGCGATGCTTTCGGACGCGCGGCGGGTCCGCTTGCGGGGGTCATGATTAACCATGGCGGGCCTTATGAACGGTCGATCTGGGCGTTCTTCGGCGCGGAGAACACGGACCTGTTCTCCGGCGATTACCCGGGGATGGAGGGGGCGCTGGCGGATCTGGCGTCTGCAATTCGCCGAAAGACGTTTGTCTGGGAGACGCGCAGCCAGTACGCCTGCTACCACGATGGCGAAACTGTGCGACTCTCGGCGAATGTCAGCAACTGGGGAAGTGTCAAACGGGAGCTCACGGTGCGCTTCGAGGTTATCGACGTTGACACCGGCGAGGCCGTATTCCAGGTCGATCGGTCCGTCGAGGCCGACGCGGAGGAGACCAAGGCAGTCACGTCCGAGTGGACGCCTCAGGGGTTCAACGGCGACCTATACCAGGTTCAGGCAACGCTGCTCGAAGACGGCCACCCCGTGGACCGGGAGGGCAGCAATGGGTTCGTCGTGTGGAAGGAGGCGACCTTCCGCTCCCTGCCTTCCCTCGCTATCGAGGATAACGCCCTGGTCCTGGACGGAAAGCCTCGTTTTCTGCTGGGCACACAGCAGTTTTGGTCGAGCCTGTCTATCAGAAACTCGTCGCCCCTTGCAATCGCTGACGACTTCCGGGCTATGCGCGACATGGGCGTGCGCCTGTCGCGCAGTTTCATGATGTGGGCCTTGCGTCCGGAAGATGAAGAAGAGCGTTTCCGGGACATGATGGTCTACCTGGCCCACAAGTACGGCGTCGTCATGTTCTATGAGGGCATCGCAGACTGCCCGGCGGCGACGGACGACTACGTGAAGGAACTCGCCCGTGCCGACTACGTTGCCCAGCGATACGGCGACCTGCCCCTTTTCTGCGTCGACTTACGGAATGAGCCCGTCATGCGCATTGCAGCAGGGGAGCGGCAGCAGCGGTGGATCGATGCGTATGTCCGGCGGAAATACGCCGGAACGCCGCCCTATGGGGACCCCGTTGTGCAGCCGCTCTCGAACGAGTGGGGCGACTTGGCTTCGGCGGACCTGAACGCTTGCCTGCTGGAACGGTTCGCAGAGTGGTCGCGAGTCCTCTCGGACCGCCTTCACGCGAACAAGCCCGAGCTGCTGGTTTCCGTAGGATTCCTGCAGAATGTGACCGGCGCCAATGCCACGGAGTATCCCGCCTGCGCCGCGGAGGGACTCGACTTCATGAACCGCCATTTCTACGGCCCCCTGCCCAACTTTCCGGCCCAGTTCAAGGAGATTGACTTGCGGGCCTTAGGGCTGCCGCCGTCGGTTGGCGAGTTCGGTTCGAAAACGCACCCCGGCAAGGGCGGCAACTACGAAAGTCCGGAGGCGCAGTTCAACCGTTACCTGTTCGTCACGCATTACGCCCTAGGACTTGGCGGCATCTTCGCCTCCAACTGGCACTGGCGGGACCCTTGGGAAAACATCTTCCCTTACGGCCTGCAACACCAGGACACCCTTCCCAAACCCGTCGCGAAGCTGTATCGCGCTATGGCGCTCCTGTTCGCATCGCTGCGGCCCGAACCGGAGCTTCCGATGGTCTACGTCGTTCTCCCGGACGCGCACCGCATCGTGTGGCATCCCCACGCCCAAGCTCTTTACACCGCGATGGATGAGCTGATGAACCAACGCGTCGAGTTTGGTATTATCCCCGAGTCGCGCCTTGCGAGCCTGCCCTCTAAGGCTCGCGTCCTTTTCTACCCGCTGCCCTTCCTCTCTACCGACGCCGTCGTTGAAGAGCTGCACACCTTTGTGGAACGCGGCGGAACCTTGTACATGTCGGGCGACATCGGTTACGACGACCGCTTTGAACGCAGCTACGGGGACTGGCTTCCCCGGCTTGCCGGCGTTGCCGAGGTTGTTGTCCGTACCCGGGGCCTCGAGCAGCCCCTTCCGGAAAAAGAGCGAGTTATTGCGGAGGCTGCGGGACTCACAGATTACGATGCCCAACCAGTGGTAACATTTGGTGCGGACGCAAGCGAAGCCCTTTATACTGCCAGTCGGGGAGGTCCTGTTGCTGTGCGCCACGCTATCGGGACAGGTACGGTCGTCTACACGGCCGACCCCGTCGAGTTGCGGTCCGAAGACCTGTCCGCGAGCGGTCTCTACCGGTATGTCCTGAGGGCAGGTGGGATCCTGCCAAACAGTCTCCAGCCCGATTCACCCGACCTGCACTGCCTTCGTGTGCCGACCCAGGACGGTACGGCGTGGATCGTCTACGACCGGCGGCCCGTCTCGGGCGCCGGCGGCGACCACCTTGCGGGCCCCCTGTTCACCAGGGAGGAAACGCGACGCGTCGCCATCGACGGCGCGGGTATTGTCCTCACTACGGCGCCTATGAAGCCGGGTTTCGCCCATGTCCTGGTCGATGGCCGCCTCGTGGCGCTGGAAACCCAGGGTGCAGTCTGGCGGCAAGACAAGCTCGTGTTGGACACCGACACCCATGTTGTGGTCCTGGCGCTCGACGGGCGGGACCTGCCCACGTCGGAGATGCTTGCCCTCGTGGCCCTTCACCCGGGTCGT
>CAZBQH010000579.1:0-18040 GCA_964493915.1 uncultured Nitrospiraceae bacterium | reverse complement strand
ATAAGAAAGCGAATCGCACGGTCGAACAGCGACACAAAGATGGATGATCGCGTATTCCTTCGCAGCTTCTCACCCAGACCCAGGTCCATACTGCTCCTTCAGTGTTTGGCTGTAGACCGTCCTATTGCTCCATACGGAGGCAGGCGCATGCGTGGGCGCCACGCCGGCGCCGCTATGCGTGTACTGACTGCTCCGCGACGAGAAGATCTTGCAGGATGCGATCATGGACGCGCTGCGCTGCAATTTCCCACGTATAGTTCTCCAGCACATAATGATGTGCGGCCTGCCCCATCCTTTCGAGCCGCGCAGGATCGCCGAGCAATTCCATGAACACGGCGGCCAGAAGGGCCGGCTCGTCACGCTTGACATGGCGCCCCGTTAGGCCGTCGACGACGGTCTCCGTGAAGGCGAAACGGGCCGGCACGACGCAAGGCACATAGCATGTCTGCGCTTCAACAATAACAATTCCGAAAGGCTCTAACTCGCTCATGATGCAGAACAAAGAAGCACGGCTGTATAGCTCGAGCAAGCGCCTGAGTCCCCCTGGCACATCCTTGCTGATACGGCCGACAATGTCGACCCCATCCTCTTCAATGGGCGGCCTGCAACCCACAATGATCAACCTTGCCCGGGGCATGCAGGCACGCACCAGCCGGAACGCTTCGAGTATGAGGGGACCTCCTTTACGCTCGAAATCTCTCCCAACGAAGAGGATCGTCTGGGCGTCATAGGGGCCATGGGGCAAGGGCTCGGCCGTGTGATTCGCCCCTGCCGAAGCGACGACCACTTTGCCCGGCGCCACGCCGTAGTCCTCCACAACTGACTGCGCGGCCCACCGGCTCCGGGGAAAGATCCCGGTGCACATGTCAAAAACGCGCTTTTGTTGCGCGATTAGCTGTGCGGCCTTGCGCTCCGAAAAGCGGCGGAACGCCCATGCTTTGGCACGGGCGACTTGCGCTACGGTGGCGTCAAAATAGCAGTAGACCGGCACGTTCAACTGGGGCAAGAAGCTTGTGCCATACATCAAAACAGCATTGAACCCCGGATGAGCAGCCGCGACAGCATGGGCCCGGCGCGTATTGCGAGCGAATGCAACGCGCGACCAGCGGTATCGCGACTCGAGCCCGAACCGGTCCAGTTTGCGCAGCACCCGGATCGGGGCGTTGCCTGAAACAAACGGATCGGTGTAGCCGGCCACATTGCCTTTATGATGGACGACGTCTCTTGCCTCGAGTGCGTGGAATAGAGAACGTGCCGAACCCGAGAAGGTCCGCTCCGCCTCCGGGTCACCGGCACACAGGATCAGTAAACGAAGAGTCGGCCGCTTTTCCGGCGCTTCATCTCGTTGCTCCAACGAAACGCCCCTCAATCCGACTCCTCCGAGCTCGACGGCGACAGCTTATAGGCCCCGTTGGACCGTCCGGCGCGCCGCAGAACAGGCCGCGTCGCAACAGGGGGAGGATTGTCGGCTATGGGGCGGACAAAACTATACTCACCGGTCTGATCGAGAGCGGGTGGAACCGCCCGGAAGACGCCTTCGCGCACGCCCGCATATAAGGCCAGCATAGAAGCTGCCGCGTATACAACGTGACCGTCGAGCCCTGCATCAACCATGGACAACGCGACTGAGACCACGATAGCGGCCGCGACCGACAGGGCCAGCGACGCCGCCTGCGTTCCCGCCAACGCTTTAGCCACGTTTATCGAGTCATGCAATGCCCAAACCCACCAGAGGTAAACGAGAGCGACGCCGACCAATCCGCGCGCCAGCGAGTAGATTAAGGCCTGTGAATCCGTGGCGCGCCCCAGAATGCGGCCTGCCCCCCATCCGCCGTGTCCAAACCCGGGTTTCTTGAGGATGTTTTCCCGGTACGCGTCGAATGCATCCAAGCGGTATTCGAATGAGGCGGCCCGCTGGGCGCTCAACTTGCTGACCCAAGGCACAAGCGGACGAGCCGGCTGAATGCCCCCAAACATCAACACCAGCCACAAAAGCGCCGAGGCACCCCCCGCATAAGCCAGATACTTGCGGGCACGCAACGCCAGGTACAGACCGCAGAGCACGAGGAACATCAGATAGGGGCCATAAGACATGCTCAACACCAGGCCTGTCATCGGAACCAAGAACAAGAACGAGCCATACGGAAGAAACGAGTTCAGATGACGTCTGAGCGGCAGCGCGGCGAGAAACGTCGCGACCGCAAAAAAACGCCCCAGACTCAGGGGATGGCTGAAACAGAGGCACGGCCGATAGAATCCCCACCTGGCGGTCTGGAGGAATTGGTGCTGAAACTCGCCATAGAGGGTAGAGTGGATCTGCGGGCTCATTCGAAACTCCCAGACGGCAAACGGCGCCGCAACAGCCGCAGCCAAGACAAGTCCCGTTAAGAACGTGCGCAAGGCCTCAGGAGTTGCCAGGTGAACCCGTGCAAGGGAAACCGGCAGGATAAAGGCGAGGGACCAACTGAAGGCATGGCTGAGTCCATCGTAAGTCCCCCAACCATTCCGAACGGATGTGACGACCAAACATGCGAGCATTGCGGCCAACAAGAAATCGGAGAGCCTCGGACGGAACTGGATCAGCGCGGTGGGATGGAAAAGAACGGTTCCCAAGAGCACGCCTATGGCAATCGTATCTGGCTTCGAGAGGTCCGGAAGCTTCTGAATACGTATGCCCATATGGGTTGGAAGAACGAGCAACCCCACAAACAGGGCAATAGACAAACCGCGGGCTGCATTGCGGTCTGCCATAAGCAGGGCGGATACCGCAATCCAGAGCAACAAGACGGGCTCAAATGGGATCATCTATCCTCGATTCCTGGGCATGGCCACACCACCGGGGTCTTTTAGCTCTGGACCGTGGAGGAACTTGCTTTTCCGGCGATTCGCTCTGCCTCTGCCTTGCGCGGAAAGTCCAGTCCGAGCTGCCGGGCGTATTCGAGCGCGAGCTCAACATAACGCTTACCTTCTTCCTCATGGCCTTGCTTTATGAGCAGATCGCCAAAATCCAGCAACAACGTGGGGTCGCCAGGACGCAGTTCAAGCGCATAAGACAGATCGGCACGTCCCTGGTCCAACTGGCCGTTTCGCATTTCCGCTAGACCCAGCGTGTGGAGCACGTGACCATTCGCCCCCAACTTGTCCCGGGCAGCCAAGGCTAGGCTCAACGCCTCTTCCGTATTCTGATTCTGACGCAGAAACGAGTACGCCAAGTTGTTCATGACCACCGCATCTTCAGGATCAAGCTCGTGTAAACGCCGATAGGCATCCAGTGCAGCAACCTCGTCGCCGTGCGCCTCGAAAAAACGGGCGCGCCGCTGAAGCACAGCCCTATTGTCTGGCGCAAGAGCCAAGGCGCTGTCCAGGGCCTCGCGTTCGGCCGCCACATCATCGACCGATTTATAAACATCAGCGATACCCAGCCAAGCGTCGGGCATTTCCTCATTCGCGTCCAGAAGGGCCTTGGCCTTTTCGAGCCGGCCGGGTATCTCAGCGCCTTTGGCCAAACAAGTCATCTGAGTTGAGACCAGCAAGGGACTCCTTCCTATCATATCAGCGACCTTTTCCAGAGCAGTCACGGCCGGCTGGTATTGTTGCGCCCTCAGACAGGACGTTGCGTGTGTAAACTGCGCCAGAACATCAGGCTGTTGGGCCAAAGCAGAAACCAGTTCGTTTGTCGCCACATCGGCCAACTCTGCGTGGGATAAGCGCCCCAAGGCGCCCAATATCGCATTCTCCGGAGGGAATGGAACAATAGGTTTCCCGCTTGCCGACAACAGCACATCGCCAGCCTGCGCGGTCTGCCCTTGGCTTATCAGGGCCGAAGCATATCCGAGCCGGGCCGCAAGGGACAGCCCGTCCACATCCGCATCTCGCCATAGGTCGACAACCTGGTCCCACTGGCCGAGCTGCGCATAGGCCGACGCGAGAAGCGCCGTGACCTGGCCGGACTCATCAGATGCAGCCGCACCGGCGTCCAGCAGTTCGAGCCCTGCATTCGCTTTTCCCACCCGAAGCAAGGCGCCTGCCAAGGCTAGACGCAGCACCGGCTGGTCAGGATTGCGCCCGGCGCCGAGCCGGAGTACCTCGAAGGCCCTTTCCGTCTGCCCCGTGGTCAGGTAGGCTTGCGAAAGGTTGTAGATGGCTTCCGGCCGGGATGGATAGCTGGCATAGGTTGCGAAAGCGGATTCCATCGCTTCTTTCTCAAGACCTGCGCTGTTCAGAGCCGCATAGAGCATCAACCGCGGCTCAAGGGCCGAAGGATACCGCTCGAGCAACCGCTGTAGGCACCGTGCTGCAAACTGAGGCATCCGGGCCGACTCATACATCTGTGCAAGGTTGGAGAGGGCTACAACATTCTCGGGGACTGCCTGGTATGTTTCGGAAAGCAGCCGCAATGCTTGTGCGCGCGCGCCGATGCGCGTATAGACAAGGCCAACGGCATTGTCGCGCACTACACGAGCCTCGCTTTCCTCTTCCGGCCAGGCGTCAATGGCCTGCTTCATCTTGCTGGGATCGCGCTCGCCGAGAGAAACCACAAGGCCTTTCAGAGGAGAGGATTCGGGGAGGCCTTGCGCCATGTCAGCGGCAAGCGGGTCGCTCCCAAGTATCAAGGCCGTGACAACCAGGGCCTCCAGCGCTTCCGGCGGGCTGTCTTTAAGCAAGTCCTCGCGCTGGGCCAGCAACTGCTTGAGCTCAGCCGTGTTCCATAGCTGCTGCCAGCCTTTCAGTTGCTGGTCAGGACCCTGTTGCTCGTCCGTAGGAGAGGACTTAGCGGGTATGGGCGTATGCCCAGCTATAACGAATCCCTCGGAGAACTTTTTCCGATCTCGGGCCAGTTCTAAAGCCCCTCTCACAATCTCCTGGTTGGGCATTGCCTGAACCGCGGTCTGCAGACACTGCAATGCTTCGGGAAAGGACTCCTGCTCGAGTAAGCAGCACCCTACAACATAGTTGGCCCATCCGTTGTCAGGATGTTTCTCGAGCACAGGGCGCGCGATCGATTCGGCTCTGTCAAACTGGCCGTCGTTCAGAAGGCTGCGCGCCAGAAGCAGTTGAAGCTCGGTGTTGTCAGGCTCGTTTTCCAACAACGTTTCAAACTGCGCGACAATCTCGGGGGTCTTGCCCTCTGCCTGATACACTTCGATAAGGGCCATTCGCGCCAGAAACGAATGGGGGTCAATCTCATCGAGCACATACTGGAGTTCTTGCTCTGCTTTGCTCGTTTGTGCATTGAAAAGAAAAGCATAAGCGAGTTGGACGCGGACCACGGCCGACTTCGGAAATTCGTCGCGCAGGGCCTCCAGGGCATCCAGCGCCTCCTCGGGCTTGCCCATATTCTTCAAGACATAGGCTCGGAGCAGACCGCCCTGCTCTCTATTGGTCTCCTCGAACTCCCTGGCCATGGCGATCGCTTCCTCGGTTTGGCCTTGCCCCAAAAGAACGCGTGCAGCACCGACATAGGCATCTTCTGTCGAAGGGTCGCGCTCCATTACGCGACGGTATGCCGCGAGCGCTTCGTCCGGCTTTTGTTGGAGGACATAACATTTGGCCATGCCCAGCACAGCCAGATGATTGTCCGGGTTGATCTTGGCAGCGCTTTCGTAAGCCGCGCATGCGTTGTTCACTTTGCCCAACCGCAGGTAGGTATCGCCTTCGATGCGTTTCTGTTCGCTTCGCCGGCCGCTGCAGCCCGCTGCAAGCGCCAGACAGAAGACGGCCAAGGCGATGAACCGCATAGCTTGAGGAATTCTATGCATGGCAGATAACCTCCCTCTTTTAAGGAACTACATCCAGAAGGATGTTGTAAAAGGCAACAGCAAACTCGTCGAGCATAGCGAAAGCGGCCTTTTCCGCATCGCGCCGGCCGCTGCGAATGGGAGTTGTCAACTTTATCATAGCCGACGTCGGCCCTCCCGAGGTTAACTGGTTTCGAGCCCAGTGCCACGCATTCAGAAAGTAATTGCCCGTAAGACTGTCGCCCGTCTTAAACCAATACAAGACAGCTTCGCGACTGTCCCCTCTGGCGAGTATCAGCTGCCTTGCAGAAAACAGAATCCCCACATGGGCGCCGCGCTGAGCCTGAAGGTCCCATCCGTTGCCTACAAGGCAAACTTCTGGGAAATGCAGACTTCTGCGGGTCGATCCGGCATATACGATAGTCAGTTGCACCGGTCTCCCGCTTGAATGGATGTAGTTTCTGATGACGATATTGCTCGTCTCAAGCACGCGGAGCACGTGCGGATCAATCTCCTGATCGGTACCCATCTGACGAAAACTGCCGATCCGCTCGGGAATATTGAAGGCAACCGCCTTCCTCTGCCGCTCTTGCCGTGCCGCGCCTGCCTGCGCGTCGAGAATACGAAGATGCGTCAGAGCACCCGCAACGAGCAGCACGAGTACTGCGACATAATGCTTTTTCATGGAGCTGCATCCTTAGCCGTTTTATCCTCTGACACAGGCGCCCATTTGCGAAGTCTGCCTTCGAGCAGGAAAAAGAGGGCAAAGGCAACGACGAAAATGAGCACGCCGGATATGTCGTGGAAAATGCCGGAGGCAACGCGGCTTCCCCAAAAATAGCCGACGACGCAAAGCAAGAATATGCGGAATACGTTTGAAATGATGGCAATAAAAGGCGACACGGCGAAGAGTAGAATCCGCGCCCAGTTCTTCGTCTTGCTGATGTAGGCCATCAACGCGCCTAGAGCAAGCAAGGCGATGAGGGACCGCAAGCCGCCGCAAACTTCCCCCACAAGAAGACGGTCGTCGCCAAAATAGACAAAAGACCCATCGCGTACGACCGGCAACGTCAAGAGGCTTGCAAGAGCCACCGCGCATTGCGTAGCAAGCAACTTCAGCTTAAGCGCCACACTCGAAGTGAGGGAGGGAGGAATCGGGATCATGAAAAACAGAAACGCGATAGGAAACCATAGCGCTTTTGTTCGTTCCGTACCTAACAGCAGCAAGCCCAGACCTGCCAACATAGGTACCAGCGAGATGTGGCCAAACACCCGGAATCCGAGGAAGTCGCCTACAAGCAGCATGAAGATGGAACCGACGATCAAGAAATATCCTAAGCGGTTCGGCTCGAGACCTGGTTTCAAGAGCGTCCGCCGGGCGCGCCATACGTAGAACAGACTGATGAACGGGACCAGATAGCCATGTGAGTAGTAAGAGTCGGGCAGTTTCCAGACGCGTACCATCTCTGCGACAGGCTGCCGGTACATCCACACAAGCGCAACGGCGATCAAAGCGCCTACTCCAGCAAAGAACGCTTTGCTCGACAGGTCCCCCGTTCCGGAAACGGCATTTGCTTGTTCCTTCGGGAAGGGCACTGTGCTTTCTGATTCTGTCATACGAACCTTTCTGGGACGGGCCAGACGTGTAGGGACGTCAGCCCACCTACCTGCTCAATTTTGCACGAACCACTTCCAGACGCCGTTGATCATCCTCGTTGCCCTGCCCCGCATCGATCTTCGCCTCGGCGGCATCGAGGCGGCTGACTGCTTCTTCCTTCCGTCCGAGCCCGATATAGGAATCCGCCAAGGCCAGATCCAACCACGGTTGCGTGGGCTGCTGACGAACGGCAATGGGCTCGAGATCGCTCAGAGCTTTCTCCCAATCGCCCCGGGCAAGATGGGCGAGGCCCCGCACAACGACGAACCCAGGAAGCTCGCCGGCCTCTTCAATGGCTTTACTGACGCTTTCGAGGGCTTTGTCGGCGCCTTCCGTATCCTGCAGCATCAACGACGCTTGGAGTCCCCATATCTGGGCATCGTTGGGACGCCTGTCAAGATAGCGCTGACACAAGGCAAGCGCATCAGTGAATCTGCCGCGTCTCCACTGGACTTCGATCATGTTCCGCCACACATCGGGTGAGTCTGGCTCAATGACAAGCGCTCGTTGAAAAGCATCCAACGCCTGCTCGAGGTCCAGATCGCTCTGCCGGCCCCCATTGTTGAACCTTGCCAAGTAGAATGCTCCCAGCGCTTCCCATCCATCTGCTTGGTCTTCGTGGCCCTGAACATAGTCTCTCAAAAGGTCTTCTGCTTCCGTACTCTGCCCGCGAGAGACAAGGGCTCTGACGAGGTTCTGTACGGCGCTGAAATTGTCCGGATTGGCTTCATACTGGCTTTGTGCCCGAGCCACCGATTCAGCCAACGAACTCTCCGTCGGGATTCTGCTCCGCAAGTCCTGCAAGATGTTGTGTTCGGCCGGATTGTCCTTGGCTATCAACTCAAGCTGTTCTAGAAGCGTTTCAGCCTCTGTGAAGTTGCCCGCTCCAATGTAAGCCTCAACGAGCATCTGCGCCGCAGTGGTGTTATCCGGATTGATCGCGAAAGCCCTTCTCAAGGTCTCGGCAGACTGCGTGTACGAGCCGCCCTGGAGTTGCAGTTTGGCCAGTTGCATGAGCGCCGGCTCAGGTTGCGGCGCCGCATCCACCGCGCGTTCCGCGTAACGCACTGCCCCGGCCAGATCAGGTTCTTCTTTCCTCATAAGGACCTGCGACATCGTGAGCAGCGCGCCAACATTGTCTGGGTCGATATTGTTCAGAACGTTTTCAAGATGAGCCTGCGCTTGCTCAAGATCGGGGGGCTCCTTCTGAAGCAGGTGTTGCGCCTCCCAAAGCTCGACAGCCCCCTCGTTCAGACCTGATTCGCGAACAACTTGGACCAGCGCGTCCGCTTGTTTCTGGTTTTCTGTCCCTCCCTCGAGACGGAGCCTCCTCGCCAGCATCAACCGGACCTCGTTCAGGAGCCGGAGCAAACGCTGATTGCCGGCAAGCTCTGCAGCCAGTTCCTGAACCGACTTCTGGGCCAGATTCAGGTCCCAATCCGGCTGACTTGCGCCTATCCGCATACGCTCAATCTCGAGCGTCAGCAGGTCGTCCCCCTCGGCTTCGGCAATGGCGTCATCCAACACCGACATAGCAAGCCGGGGTTCACCGCGCTGCACGAAAAGACCGCTCCATCTCAGAACGGTCGAGTTTTCGAGACTGCCTTTTTCCCATGCCTCCGCCCAGAACGCTTTGGCGGCGGCAGCATCGCCGGCGGCAAGCGCGATGTCCGCCTGCGTCATTGCGAATTCCGTATCGTTGACGCCTGCGGCGATGCCCTGCTGGCAGACCCTGCGTGCCGACTCTGCATCGCCCAGTTCGTTATGTGTCTGGGCTAGGCGGACATAGGCGGTCGCGTCCTCCGGCGCCAGCGCAATCGCCCGCTGGTACAGGGCGACGACAGAATCCTTGTTTTCCGCCATGCGGCCCTCCCGTTGGCAGGCTGCAAAGAGCCTCAAGGCAAGATCGTTCAAGGAGGCCGCATCGGCT
Source organism: uncultured Nitrospiraceae bacterium (assembly GCA_964493915.1). Taxonomy (GTDB): domain Bacteria; phylum Hydrogenedentota; class Hydrogenedentia; order Hydrogenedentales; family SLHB01; genus CAZBQH01. Next base: position 8,715 of record CAZBQH010000579.1, on the reverse strand, counting down.
GCGTCGCTGCTCAGGGCGTCACCCGCGAGACGCTCGAGATCTTCCACACCCTCTCTTCGCTCGATTATGAAATCATACAGCGCTTGGGCGACCTCATCCTGAGGAGAGCGTGCGAGATAGCTCTCGAGGACGCGCCGCGCTTTCAGATCCTGGTCGAGGTCGTGGTAAGCGACAGCAAGGTAGTATTGGCCGGGGGCAAAGTCCGGCCGCTGTTTGACGACCAACTCCAATTCGAGGGCGGCGTCTTTGGAATTGCCTTCAGCGAGCATTCTGCGTGCCGCAATATAGTCCAACATCAGGTCGTGATCAGGGTAGGCCTTGCGATAGTTCTCGGTCGTGAGATCTGCATCTTCAAAACGGTCCGCACTCAGTTGGAGCTCGATAAGCCTGAGATAGATCTCGGGATTGTCCGCCTTGACCATCGGATCGATGTTGTCGAGCAGTTCGATGGCCTTCTCAGCTTCGCCAGTCCGCTGATAGGCATGTGCAAGTATGAGAGAGGAATCGACGTCAAGGGGCCCGCTTTGCAGGGCTTTCTCGAGGTGCTGAATAACCAGGCCGTAATCCCGCCGATCGCTGGCGAGCAACGCTTTCGCCGCAAACAGAGCGGGATCCTCGGGATCGATTTCTGCCGCTTTGTCGAGCTGTTCCAGAGCTTGCCCGGCCTCTCCCGCATCGCGATAGTATTTTGCCAGTTCAAGATGGAGTTCCACACCAGGTTCCAGATCGTGTTGGGCCCTCTCGATGATCTCCTCCGCCTCTATCCCGCGCTGCTGTTCGCGTAGAAGACCAGCGAGACTCGTATAGACCTCTGGACGCGACGTCTTGCCCAACAGATCCGTATACGCAGCGACGGCGTCGGCCTGGTTACCCATGCGGTCGAGTGCTAGAGCCTCGAGGTATCGGACCTCGGCATTTCCAGGGTCTCCATCAGCGCCGGGTCCCTCATCGCTGTATTCCTTGGCTGCATATTCGAGATCGCCCCAGGACCGAAGCTTCACATAAAGGTCCAGCAACTTATCTCTGGCCTCGACGTCGCCAGGATGGAAACGTAGGATCTGGTTGTACGCTGTAGCGGCCGCGGTCAAGGATGCGCGGCGGTCCTCCAGAAGCATGAGATTTGCGTCGGCATACTTGCGCAACGTCGCGACGTCGTCCTGGTGTTTGCTTAGATAGAGCTGGTAGAACCGTTTGGCTCGCAGCCACTCCCCTTTCTCGTAGGCGCGCTCGCCGGTCTCGTACCACCTCTGCAAACGACGCTGTTGGTACAGGTAGAAACCGCCGAGAGCGGCGGCTCCTGCGCCCGCCAGAACGAGCAGCGCCGTGACAGCCAGGATAATCCATCGTTTTAGGGTCATCGGCTTTCAACCTCTTACCGGTCAGCGCGTGCGCTTTCCCTGACGAACCATCCTCCTGGCCAGCCATAGATCGGCCAAAGCAATTAGGACGAACCGGCTGTCGTAGATCAGATAGCGACGCCACAAGCGGCGCGGTTCTAGACACAAACGCCACAACCATTCGAGCCCCGCGTACTGCAGCAACCGAGGCGCCCGCCTCACGCGGCCCGAGACAAAGTCGAACGACGCGCCCACACCAATAATTACCGGAACCTCCAAGTGTTTGCAGTGTTTATGGATCCAAATCTCCTGGCGGGGCGAGCCAAGCGCCACAAAGCAGATATCCGGGCGGGCCTCGCGCAATCGCTGCACCACCTCCGCATTCGCCTCCGGATCGCTGTCGAATCCCATCGGCGGACTCTGCACGCCTGCTACTTTCAGGCCGGGATAGCGTTCGCATAACTTAGCAGCCGTCTCTTGAGCGACGCCAGGCCCCGCCCCCAAAAGGTAAACGCTGTATCCACGCGCTGCGGCGTGCTCAGACAGCCAGTAAATCAAGTCGGAGCCGCTGAGCTTCTGTTTGAGTGGAACTCCTTTGAGCCGGGCTGTCCACATGAGGGGGATTCCGTCGACCAACACAAGAAACGCCTCGCGATAGGCCCTTTGCAGGGCCTTGTCCCGAGCTAGACGGCAGACGTGGTCCACGTTTGGCGTGACCACATAACCCGGTTCACGGCTCTGAATCCGGGCATCTACGCGGGCGCGGACCTCCTCGATGCTGAGGTTGGCAACGGACATCCCCAGGAGCTCGACGGTATTCTCGGCCCCGGGCTCACCGCCGTAGCCAGACAGTTCTGGAGATTTCCGCAGCACCTTGTTCAAGACCAGTCCGTTCCCTTTTCTGTCAATCTGAAAAGAAGCCGTTTCCCCTGCCGCAAAGGAAGGCATAGCCCTTTCTTACTCAGCCTTCTCTTTGTTTTGGCCGCGATCGTCCAACAACATAACAACCGGTTCTTCGTGATCCGCTTCTGCGGAAACAGGCGCAAGCTGGACTTCCGGGATTTCCTCGTCCTCGCGACCGTTACGGCTGGCCCTCCCCCTGTGGTCGGAGTACCCGTAGTATAGCTGCAGATTCCGCTTCAAGTATCCGCCTCGGGTCGACTTAACGCCGTTCAGGACGACACCCACAACATGGGCGCCAAGCTGCTGAAGCTCGTCCAGGCACCGTTTTGTCATGCCCAGGGTCGCGGCGCCTGCCCCCACAACGACAATGACCCCGTCGACAATGGGCGCCAACAGCCTTGCGTCCGACATGAGCAGGAGTGGCGGACTGTCAACTATGACGTGCTCGTACAACTGTTCAGCATTCTCGAAGAAATCGGTGATTTCGCGCGATGCAAGCTTGCCTATCAGCTCTTTTTTCCTGAAACCAGGACCCAGTACGGACAGGTTAGGCAATTCTGTCGGGCGCACGACTTCACTTAACTCGTACTCGCCGCACAGCACCTCGCTAAGGCCGACGCTCGGCTCCATGCCGTACAGCGTCTCAACAGACGGACGGCGCGAACTGATGTCTACCAAGAGGACCCTGCGATTCGCCTGAGCCAAGGCAACAGCCAAGTTCGAAGCAACCGAGGTCTTGCCGTCGCCACGCGAAGGGCTGGCAACCAAACACGTGGTTAGCTCGGCAATGCCTTCTGCAGGGTAGATAATCCGCGCAAGGATGCGCCGGTACTCGTCTGCCATTGTGGATGCCGGATAGTCGGCCGTCAGGAGACCCGGCTCAACCGATTTGGGCAGGCGATCTTCGCTTGTGTGCGGTATAAGTGCAAGCACTGGCAGGCTTGTGATCGCATTGATGTCGAGAGACGACCGGACCTGTTGATCCGACAGCTCCCGCCATACGCCCACGCTTGCACTCACCAAACCCGCACCTACGAAGATCAGTAAAAGCCATTGGAGGCGCGCGCCCAGATCGGGCCGGGTCGGCACGGTAACATCACCAGCCTCGCTGACCCGTGCCGGCGCGCCCTGCTCGATGTTGAACCGGTAGATGCGATCGCGCACCTCCTCCAGTTTCGTCCTGGTATCCTCGGCCTCCTGTTCGAGCTCCTTGATCTCGTTCCAGTCCTGAAACACTTTCAGCGTCTTGTCTTGTTGCTCTTGGATCATGGCCTCGAACTTCGTCTTGGTATCAGCCGCGTTCGTGACTTGTTCACCGGCTTCTTCGAGGCTGCGCTTGGCCGTCTCATTGATGACGCGCAACGCTTCGCCGCGAGCACGGCCTTCCTCTTGAACCAGCTTGGCACTGAGAGCGCGGATGTCGTCGCGAAGCACTTTGAGAGGGCCTATGTCTTGCGAGGAGTAGTCGTCCTCTTTCAAGGCCAATTGAGCCTCCAGGCTTGCCAATTGCCCTCTCAATTGCCCTACTTTAGCGTCGGATGAAACGCGGTCCTCGACGCCCAGTTCGTAGACCTTCTGCGCAGGCTTTCCAGCATACTGCCCCCGCAGCACCTCGATGCGCTCGACAAGCTCTTGCTGTTGCGCCAAGCGCATTTCAGCTGCCAGCAGCTCCGCCTCGGCATCTGCAAGACCCGAGCGATAGGACACCGTCTCGCTCGGCCCATATTGGGGACCTTCCGTATTCGGCGCTCCCACGGCGTCTCGCTTCTCTCTGATGGCCTGCATTTGTTTGTCAAGGGTATACTCGAGTTCGCGTGCGTTTTTCTCGAGTTCTCCGCGGCGGACCGTGTCGATGGTCGATTCATTCTGCATCTGGTACACGAGGTATCGGTCCCGGACGGCATCCACAATGATTTCTGCTGTAGCGGGATCGGGCGCCGTGCACGTGATGGTAATAAGCTCGCTGTTGGGTTGAATCCTCGCATTCACCATTCGCTGGAGCAGACTCACGGAATCCTCGGCATTCGCAAGGACCGGCAACGAGCGCACTGCCTCGATATCCAGTACGCGCGAGAGAATCTGCGGGCTCCGCAAATAATTCACTTGGGTATTCAGAAAGGTTGTGAACGGGGTGTCCGTTCGACCGCCTTGCGCGCCCGGGTACATCACGGCAGGGTTACTGGCGAGACATTGAATCATAGCCGTTGCCGTATACTGGAGAGGAACGAGCAACCACGCAGCCAGTGCGCCCGGGACAGCAAGCACCAGGAACAGGGCGAGCATCAGGGGCCAGCGCCTGCGAATAAGACGTTTCACGTCGAGTGCGCGGCCGCCCCTCCTCGCAGCGCCGTTTGGTTCCGGCAACAGGGCGCTGGAAAAGTCGCTCGAGTACTCAGTTGACATGCAATCCTCCTACGGGAGACTGGACTTACGGAACAAGAGGCAGATTGCCAAACACAATGCCAAGATCCCTTGCACTCTGAAGAATGCCCAATATGTCGGCGGTTGTATCCAAATCGTCCTCTTTAAAGAGCCGGTCAAACCGTTCCTTTGTGTAGTACGTGCTGTAGGCGTTCTGGTACAGGTTCATCAACTGATTCGCCGGGCTGGCAAATCTGTTTATAAACTCCTGAAGATTTATAAGCGGTTTGCGCAGCACATACACGACGTCGCCCGGCTTGAGCAACATGTCGTCGCCCGTCTTGAGCATTTTCTGCAGATTAACCAAGAACACCTTGGTCGTCTCCTGGTCCACATCGCGCATGAAAACAACGTGCCGTGTTCTCGCAGAGGATGGGATGTGGCCGCCGGTACGCGCTAAGAGATCCCGCATGGTCATCCCTTCCGTCAACTGATACACGCCAGGAGAGCGTACTTCGCCAAGGACGTACACCAGATTAACGCCCTCGGGCACGTAAACAATGTCGTCGGGGTAAATGGGCGTTTCTGAGGCGTGGGGCCCAGGCTGCGTAAGATGACGCAGGTCGCACTCGATAATCGCGCGGTCGTCTTCATAGTGTCGAATGACGAACGCCTTCGTGAGTTGTCCTTGGGCACTCACAAACGCGTCTCCGCCCTGGCGCTGCACCCGAAGGCCGCCGGCAATGTTGATCGCGTCGAGAATAGTGATTGGCCTGAGATAGGGATACTGGCTTGGGCTGTTGACGTCGCCCATGACGTAATAGTTCTTGCTCTCCGTCATGGTAACCGTCAGCGAAACCTGTGGGTCCGTAAAAACGGCGCCATATGCCTGCCGCAGCAGATCCTCAGCTTCGGCGCGCGTATACCCCCGAACCTCTATGTCCGGAATCAAGTCCAGGGAGATCCGCCCGTCATAACGAACCTGGACCTCCCTATTGAGGCCCTCGTCGTTGAAAGATTTGAAGGCGAGTATGTCCCCCGCCCCGATCCGGTAAGCAAGACGCTCCTGATCGAAGGCAGGCCCCACCAGAACATCCATGGCTTCTTCAGATTCCTCTACTCCAGACGTTCCCCTGACTTGGACCGTCGGCACGTCAACGCTCTCTTCGATGCCTGCCGGCCCAGGCGTCGTCTTACCCGGATCATGTTTCGTCGGCCGGTACAATTCCGGTTGCGACGTACAGGAACCCAGCGCCAATAACATCATCAGAAACACTGCAGCCGCCACGACCCCGCCACTTCTACTACTGTTGATCTGTTTCATAGCACGCCCTATTCCAACTCATTTTTGCCGATGTTGTAAGCGTCAATACGCCGCAGAAGCGAGCTGTAGCTGATATCGAGAAGCTTGGCCGCTTTCCGGCGGTTCCATAGCGTGTGCTTGAGCGCTTCCTCGATGAGCGCACGCTCTGTTTTCTCGATCGCTACGCGTGTTGCTTCCTTGAGCGAGACGAACTTCCTTCTCTCTTCTTGCTTCGCCGGAGAGGGTGCGGCAACGACCGGGCGGTTGTCCACTGGAGCAGCGGGCTGTCGCACTGTTGCTTCATCATCCTCAACCAGCAACCACTCCGGATCCCCCGTAACAACGTATTTTTTCACCCGTGCCGCCAACTCGCGCACATTGCCTCGCCAAGGCTGGTCGCACATGATGTCGAGGCTTTCACGAGGGAGCTGCTCATATTCCTTACCAAGTTTTCTACGATAGTTGAAATTGAAATGCTCCGCAAGAAGCGGGATGTCCTCGGGACGGTCGCGCAAAGGAGGCATCTCAACCACGACTTCCGTCAGACGGAAGAAGATGTCTTCTCGCAGCTTGCCTTGTTGGACAGCGCCGTCGAGAGGCATGTTCGTCGCCGCTAGAATCCGGACATCCGTATGAACCGGAGTTACGCCCCCGATTCGCATGAACGACTCTCCATCCAGCACTTGCAGGAGCTTACTCTGCACGTTAAGAGACGTTTCGGCCACCTCGTCAAGGAATATCGTGCCATGATTCGCAAGTTCGAACCGTCCCGGTTTGGACGTGCGGGCCCCTGTAAAAGCACCTCGCTCATAGCCAAACAATTCGCTCTCGAGAATGGTTTCCGGAATCGCCGGGCAGTTGACTTTAATGAAGGGTTTTCCATAGCGGGGCGAAAGCCTGTGGAGCAAGCGCGCTGCGATGTCTTTACCCGTACCGCTCTCCCCGGTTATCAGGACCGTCAGGTTGGATGGGGCAAGACGTTGAATCACGTCATTTACTTCTTGAATGAGCGTACTGCTCCCCAGCAGACTCTCATGGAGTCCCACACGAACCGCTTCGGGCGGCATCTTGTCTATCGATTCGGTTTGGGCCACTTCTCCTCCCTGAGGCCTTTGTAGACCAATCCTCCTTCATGGGCATCTGTGGTGCGTGCCCATTTCCCAGCTCACATGAGGGTACGGAAGCAAGTATCGATCCAAAGGTGTGCCAACATCAACAAATTGTGTATTGCAAGCCGTCCAGGCCATATATTGCGCTATCTCTGGTTCAAACCACCTATAGCATAGGTGTGAAATGACCCTTGATCGTACATTTACGTTCAGTGGACAACAGATATTGTTCAAAAATGACAAAGTTTTGGTCTGCCACAGACCAGCTAAGCCGTCCTATGAACATCTATCGCAGGCCGTTGCATACCTCTGGTTCGAACATGACTGCCAAAAAAAACGGCGCCTGGTTCCCTTCACACCCGGCGCCGTCGGACCTGCGGAGATTAGCGGATCACTCGCCTTCGATGATCGTCGCCTTCTTGATATAGTCCAAGTCCGGGAAGTTTGCTTCCAGATAAGCATTCCCGTGCGATTGAATCCTCATCTGATCAGGGGCTTCGCCATATTCGCCATTGATTGCGTCAACCACGTCCATGCCCGTCACCACCTCGCCAAAAGGTGCAAAGCCCATCGAGTCAAGGCGCGTATTATCACTTAGATTGATGAACACCTGCGTCGTCCGCGAGTCTCGCCCGGCGCTGGCAAAGACGATTCTCCCCCGCTTGTTCGATTGTTTGACAGGGTCGTCCAGAAGCCGTTTATTGCGCCATTGCGCCGATACGTTAGGATCGGCCGCCAAGCCAAACTGAACCACAAACGGGCGGGGCTCCTTCACAACGCGGAAAAACCGGCCGCCGTCGTAGAAACCAGACTTGACAAGCTCCTCAAAGCGCGCCGCGCCCCGGGGCGCCCACTCGGGATGTACAGCGACCACAAAATCACCATTTGAACATTCGAACTTCACTCTAAAGATACTCCCTTTTCCCGATAGTTCGGCCTGGACAGATTCCTGAACGGGAGCTGCGGTCACATCGCTGCTCACTGTCTGCTCCCCGGACTCCAACGAAGACTGAGGCGGTTTGGCCGTCTCATGGGTCGTCTCAACAGAAGAAGCAGTCGCTTCTTCCTTTTCCATCTTCTCGATTTCAGCCATCTCTGCACGCGCCTTGCGCATCTTCTCGATCTGCGCAGGGGTCAGCCGGTCCGGCTGAACTCTATAGGCGACGGCAATTGCAACCGCTGCGGCGGCAACTATTGCCAGGTAGAACAGGGGTCGTTTCATTTTACCTCCTTGTCATCATTCAAGTTGCATGTATGGAATACGCTATTCTTCAAGTTCGCCACTGGGATACGACCCAAGGACCTTCAGTTCCGTGCAGTATTCCGAAACTCCATCGATGGCTGTTTTCACCTTTTCGTCTGCAATATGTCCCAGCATATCCACGAAAAACACGTACTCCCAAGCTTTGCGTTGCGAGGGACGCGACTCGATCCGGGTCAGGTTAATGCCTTGCTCTGCGAGAGGTGAGAGCAACGAATACAGGGCCCCCGGCCGATCCTTAATCCAGAAGAGCACAGACGTCTTGTCGTCGCCCGTTGGTTTGGCCGTCTGAAGGCCGATCACAAAGAAACGGGTGTAATTGTGGGCCACATCCTCGATGTCAGAAGCCACGATACTTAGTTTGTAAGTCTCAGCAGCCAACTTACTCGCGAGAGCGGCCGCGCCCTTTTCCCGCGTTGCAAGCCGCGCGGCTTCGGCTGT
>CAZBQH010000578.1:0-7095 GCA_964493915.1 uncultured Nitrospiraceae bacterium | reverse complement strand
CGATGCGGCCATAGGACTGCTCTATGAGGGGCTGCTGCCGAAACTCGGCTTCGCTGCATTCGCGGCCATGGCACGCGAGCTCGACGGCCGCAAGGCCCTGGGTCAATGGTCGCCCGTTCCGGGATTGCGCGTAGCGGCTTTCGAGGGCGAGCGTGCTGTCGTCTTTCATGACGACCTCGAGCAGTCTGCTCCTTTCTCGGCTGTCGCCCTCGGCTGCGCTCCCGACGAAACCATCGTCGTGCTGGATGTGTGCGGCAACGAACGCCAACGCGCCAAAGCCGCGGACTTGTCCCTCGATTGTTCGCGGGGTCCGGTGTATCTGCGAGGAAGCGCCGCCCTCGAACGCATCGGCGCCCTCCATGGAACACTGGCCCGGCTGCGGCCGCCCGGCATCCTCAGCGGCGGCGACCACGCCCAACGCGTAGCGGTTCTCCCGCAAGATGCGGTTGTCGAGTGCGAGGTCCTCCAGGAGGGCCAAGTCCTCAAAGCAGAGATGACGCGCAACAAACAGCGGGCAACATTCTCCATGGATGCCGCCGAAGGCGTCGATCACGCCTTGGCCTACGTCCGCCTGCGGTTGCGGACGTCCGATCGCAGCTTCGAGGAACTCTTTCCTGTGACCATTGGCACGTTAAGCCTTTTCGATGCGCCGGGTTACACTTTCAATCCGAAATCACTCTGTACCTACGAACGGGCAGGCGGCATCGACTGGTCCCCGGCGCAAGGACACCTCGCCCCAGGATGCCTCGTGTTGTCGGCGCCCTACGATGGACGCCTCGTGAACTGGCAACAGTGGTATCTGGGCCTTCAGCCGGAGAAGCCCCTGCAATGGAGCGTATGGCTCAAAGCAGAAAACCTGCGCGACGCGTCCTGCAATATCGCACTCGCCCAGTTCGGCCAAGGCAAGTGGCTCGGCGATCAGCCCCTGATCACGCCAGACCAGTGCCCGGCAGGCGACTCCGAATGGCTGCATTTCGAGGGACGTGTCGAGGCGGCCGAGTACCCGGCCGGAATCGAGAGCATGGCGCTGTATGTGGATGTAGCAGAATCCGGCGATACGACTCCGCAAGGCCGCCTGCTCATTGATGAACTGGACGTATGGCAGCCGGCCGAATAAGAAGGAAGAGACAGTCTATCCAGCAAGGCTTACGTGGCCGCGGGTAGAATGGCGATTTCCTTGAGAAGGGCCGCTTCTACGCCATCTCGAGATGTCAGGATGGTCAGCTCCATAGCCTCTGCAGGCAAGCTGAGCGTCCCGAACTGGATTTCCGTCTCAGTCGCGTCTTTCGGCGCCAGCTCCTCGTCCCCGATGCGCATCGTCAGGGACCCACACGTGTCGAGTTGCTGACCGGTCATTGTCACATCGTAGCGTCCCGCTGTACGGACATCCAGCGCAAAAGTCGCTGAGTCTCCCGCTTTCGAAAAGCCGCGCACGCCCTCGAACGGGCAGCTGACCGTACCCGTCACGCGCTGAGCCGTGTTGCAAGGCACGACATCGGGAGGCAGATGGGCCCAGCAGCGTTTCATGCCGACGTAGCGCGGGTCGCCAATGAGAATGGGCGGCATCCAGAAGCCCCTTCCACTCTCGATCAACTTGTCCCATTCAGCGCGACAGATGCCCGCCATCTTAGCTTTCACCTCCGGATGCTCCGCCGACACATCCGTCGTTTCCCCAGGGTCCGCATCCATGTCGTAGAGGGCGTCTTTGCCTTTCGGCATGCTGTGATACTTGAAACGGGGGCCGAAAAGACAAATGTGCATCTGCTCGTAACGTATTTTGGACGGTTCCTCGATAATGTGCTTGGGATAGGCCGGCGGAGAACCCTCAAACGAAATGGCGTAACGGAAGTAATAGCGTTCCTTGTCCGGCCCGGCAGGATCGAGCAGAACGGTTTTGAGACTTATCCCATGCAACGGCAGATGCTCCGGCACGATGGAGTCCGGAACATCTGCCAAGGCCAGAATCGTCGGCAGCAGGTCTTCGTAGGTGCCCATTTGATCGCGGGGGCCGGCTGGGATCTGCCCGGGCCATCGAACGAGGCATGGCACGCGGATGCCGTTTTCCCACGCCATGGACTTCTGCCCGCGAAGGCCAAGGGCATTGCGCCGCGCCCAGTCTTCGCTCCCCATCGGAGTCCCTCCCGTACGTTGGCAAAACTCCGTGGCGCCGTTGTCGCTTACGAATAAGACAACGGTGTTATCTGCCTGGCCAAGCCGGTCGAGTTCCGCGAGAATGCGTCCGGTCGCTGCGTCCATCTGACGCACCATGCCGTAAAACGCCGCCAACGGCTTCGAGTAGCCCTGTTTTTCCAACGGATCCGAATAGGAGGCATCGCATTCCCAAGGCGAGTGCGGCGCTATGTAGGCGGTGATCGCGTACCACGGTTGCTTGGCGGCGGCCTGTTCGCGGATAAACGCTATCGTCCGGTCTGCCAGAACATCGGTTGTCCACCCTGTTTCTTGTACAAGCGTTCCGTTGTCGTCGGCCCAACTGTCCCTATGCTGGTATCCTCCGCCGAGCGCGAGCACATCGTCGTAACCCCTTTTGTAGGCGCGCTGGTCCGGCGTCCAGCCTTCGCCCCATTTGCCGAAATGGGCTGTACGATAGCCCGCGCGCCGGAGATATTCCGGGAGAAACGTTTCATCCCGGCGAATGTAGCCGCGCGGTCCGACGCCCCAGACGCCTGTGTAAGCGAAATTGCGGCCAGTCAGATACGAGGCGCGCGACGGTGTGCACGCCGGGGCCGCAACGAAATTCGTGAATTGCGCCGACTCCGCAGCGAGACTATCGAGTACCGGCGTATGCGCCCACTGGTTGCCGACGTAGCCTATGTCCCCCGCGCCCTGATCATCGCTCATGATCACGAGAATGTTCGGCTGTTTGACGCCCCCCGTTTGACCTTCCGATGCGGGCGCCGTTTTCGCAGCGTACGAACCGGCGGGCATCATAAACGCTGCCGATGCCCCCACCAGCATCCTTAACGCTTCTCGTCGACTATGCGTTGCCATAGAACTCGTCTCCTTATCCCGAGGTCCAACCTGTCCCGGCGCTCGTGACTCAGGGTCGATCTGATAGCTGCTTGTCTTGTTGCGCCCGCGTCACTGCTTTCTGGACCCTATCATACCGCGCCAGCGTCCGGTTCCGCCACGGTGCGCACTTCCCGCGATTAAAAAAAGGCCGCAAGCGAGGCGCCTGCGGCCTGGTGGTCAATATACTGTCCTTGTGCGGCTAGCGCACAGACTTTCTCTGCCTCCGGTACACGGCATACGCACCAGCCCCCAATACAAGCACGAGAGCCGGCCACACCGCCAGCGGCATATCGGGGGCACTCGCCGGATCGTACGGGTCATAGCCGCGCCATAGCTCCTCGCCGTCGCTGATGCCGTCGCCGTCGCTGTCCGTGTCGAGATAGTTGGGGACGCCGTCTCCGTCGATGTCATCCCACGGGCTGTAGAGGGCGCCGCCCTCTGCGCTGTTTGTGATGCCGTCGCCGTCCCAGTCGGGGTTCTCGTTGGGATTCGCCGTGGCCGATTCATAGCCGCCGATGTCCGGCATATACCCGCCCTGAGGCCGGCTCTGGCCGTTGACGTCGACCGTGTACGTCGACCCGGCGGCTGCACTAAGCACCGGCGACCCTGCTTGCGGATACCCTGCCGCATCAATCACCGGGTCCTCGACGATCTCGCCGCCCAGATAGGCCGAACCCTCATAGGACTCGCCAGAGCCGTCGTCGGGGTCGTTCACATAAGTCAGGTTCGGGATATTAGCCGGGCCATGACCCACGGGGATTGAAGACAGGGCGTGAGAGTCGGTGATCTCATCCGTATAGATCACGCAGCCGTCCAACTCAACCGTATCGCCGCTGTTCCCGAAGAAAAAGGCGTTGGTGGTGCGTTTCCACACGGTGCAGTGGGTCAGCGAGATTTTGCTCTGGCCCGTATGATCGCCCATCGTCGCTATCACATGGCCCTGGTCTGTTGTACCGGCCCAGACGGTGTTGGTCGCAGTGAAATCCGTGCTGAAACCCTCGCCCCCCGACGAGGCTGCAATGAAGTCGCCGCTCCGGCCGTCAAGCCACAGGCATTGGTCCTCAATGACCGATACGTCGGTCACCAACTCATTGCCTGAAGCGCAGTCAATGAGCCCTGCCGGGAAACCCACCGAGTCGGTGCAGTTGATGAAGGTCCATGTGCCGCCTGTCGTCCGGGCAACAAGGACCGTACCCCCAGTCGCCATGGGAGCAAGATCGACCTTGTTGGCCGGGTCCGTACCGCGGATGGTGACATTGCCTTTTGAACCCTCGCCGGCAAAGGCCACATCGCCCAAACCGCCCACAAAGACGGGATCGGTCAGAATGTACGTATTCGCCGCGGCCTCATTGACGCCCAGCGCGTCGAACCCGCGGTACCAACTGCCGCCGCCGCCGACGCTAAACTGGCAATCGATAAACTCGATAACCATGCCTCCGGGACCGTCGTTGGCCCGGCCCCAACGGGTAACGGCGCGTCCCGGCGCCACGGCAGCCGCATTCTGCGTAATGATGCTGTTTTGAATGGTGATGTTGCCTTGATTCCACAAATGGATCGCGTAGTTGCCCGATGCGTTACCGAGCGTAGCTCCGCTGAAATCCAGGTTGTCGCAAATGATCGTGGGATTTCCGGCCGCCCCCAGCGTACCCAGTTGGAGTATGGCGTCGCCCGCATCGGGGCTGCCTCCCGTAAAACGGATGCTGCTGAGGATGTGCGTGCCTGTTGTGGTCGAGTTGATTTGAACGTGGTTGTTTGCCCCATCCGTCGTGTCAGTCGTTTTGTCAATGATGAGATTCAATAACGTCATCGTCCCGTTGCCGGTGGCGGGCCCAGAATTCAACACGGGGCGCGCTCCATTTCCGCGCAGCGTCATCCGGTCAGCCTCCGATGCGCCCTCGATCGTGAGCGCAAGTCCTTCAGCCGCGCTGATATTGCGGAAAATGCGGTGGCCCCCTGCCACCGTCTCGATGATCGGCGTCTGACCAGCCGCGGCACGGACGGCCAGGTTGCCGTCGCCGTCCTCGAGGTCCATTTCCGCCAAGTCCGTATCATTGCCCGCTACGGCCGGCATATCCGCCTGACTCGGGATAACGTACGTCCCGCTGTCCTGGATCTCGACGACGTCGTCCGTAGCGTCGGCCTTCGTAGCAAAGAAGGCCTCCTCAACGGAAAACAAAGCGCGTGCCGACTTTGCAGGGAACGCAATGTTTGCCCAGTCTCTCGGCAAGATACGCTGTGGCAGTCTCTCCGGTGCAATGACAAGGCGCCACGACTTCGACATGATAGTGTTCGAGTGCGTTGGCGGTTGCGCGCAGGCGCTGCTCGTCCGCAGTGAGGAGGTGCATGCCCCCGATAACCGCATGGAACCGCGATGTGCCTGCGACTTCAGCAACGTAGTACAAGGTGTTGACCACGCCGGCATGGGCGCAACCGAGCAAAACCACGACGCCCCTCTGGGTCTCAAACCAGACAGCTTGGTCGTCTGAAATCGGGTCGTCCGTTGCGCATTCCGGATCTAAACAGAATGCGCCGCCCGTATCCTCGAACGAAGTCCACCGGGGGATGGGGCCGGTTGCCCGCACGCCTGACCGAACGTGGCACGGCTGCAAGGTCCAGTGGACCCTATCCATCATCCCGTTCAGGGCCGCGTGTGACCGTTCAGGCAAACCAATTGCTCTAGGGGGCGGAGAATCCTGGCGAACAAACCGGGGGCGCAGTGCGTCAGGGTGCATGTAGACGGTTTTGGGACGGCTTGAGTCAAGCACATCCGGCAGTCCGCCAGCCTGATCGTAATGCCCGTGGCTCAATATGACAGCGTCGACCAGGTCCAGCGAGAGCCCAAGCGCGTTGGCATTGTGCGCAAGTGCCTTGTCGGCGCCGGTGTCAAAAAGCAAGTGCGCCCGCGGCGTCCGGACGAGAATGGACAGGCCGTGCTCGCCGACAAGGCCCGGCCCGCCTGCCGTATTGTCCACCACTATCACGACTTCATAAGGCATCCGTTTCCCCTGTCTACGGCAGCGAGGTCAGTGGTCGCATGTATTCCCGCCCACCGCCAGGGAACCTGCGAGGTACTGGGCCACAAGCAGATCCGGCTTTTCACAGGGCGCGCCGGCAAGCACCCTGATCCCGTTCTCGACGAACAGCTCCTCTGCACGGCTTCCCATGCCGCCAGTGATTATCATGCCTGCACCCTTGCTCGCCACCCAGCGAGGGAGAAGACCCGGCTCATGGTCCGGCGCTTTGACGATTTCCTCGCCGACGACGACCCCTGTATCCAGGTCAACGTCGACGAAAGTAAAGCACTCGCAGTGCCCGAAGTGCATGGCGAGTTTGCCGTTGGTTAGAGGAAGGGCTATCCGCATCGAGTGGTCCTTTCCTGGCTTTGGCCGACGAGAGCGCGGCCGCCGCGTACAGCTTTAGAATACATTGGTGCTACAGCATCTGTTCGCAGAGCAAGCAAGAGTGATTTCTAACCCTGCCCTGCCACATTTGCGCCCTGGCGTTCGCTTGATAGGGTGCCAAAGGTACCTATTTGCCGCTGGCCTCGTCAAGCCGTTGCTTGGCAGTAAACGCGCAACAGCGCCGTGTTCAGAAGGCGGCCCGGTTGACCTACAAGTCTTGAAAGACGGCGTCTCTACGGACCTCGTGCCGCACAAGGCGCCGGTTCCGCGTGGAAGCATAGATGCAAAGACCCACGCACAGAAGCAGCGCCGCAGCTTCTGCGAGATGCTCTCCGCCTTGGTGCTTTGGGGATTCCATCCGAAAGAACTGCAAGAGCGTCGCCGTCCAGGCGGTCCATGGCAGGGCCCAGGCCGTAACCCGGGCGACGCTAAGACCTTGAGGCACGAGTTGCAGGTCGATAATGACGGCAACGAGTAAGACGGTCATGCCCGCCAAATACGCCCACCAGAGCCCGGTCCCAAGCGTGGGCTGGTGCAAAGCCCACGCGTCTATCGCATCGAGTCCTGCGGCGAACGGCGTCAGCCAAAAAATAGCTGCAAGCCCGAGCCATGCCGGCAGTCCCCAGTGGACCAGCCTGGGCGATTCACCGTCCTCGTCAAGGAC
>CAZBQH010000577.1:0-13124 GCA_964493915.1 uncultured Nitrospiraceae bacterium | reverse complement strand
CCCCAAGAGTTCACATCGACGGGGTTGTTTGGCACCTCGATGTCGGCTCGTCTCATCCTGGGGCCGGGGCAAGGCCCAAGGGGTCGTCTGTTCGCCGATTAATGAGGCACGCGAGCTGGGTTTAGAACGTCGTGAGACAGTTCGGTCCCTATCCTTCGCGGGCGTAGGAGATTTGAGGGAAGCTGCCCCTAGTACGAGAGGACCGGGGTGGACGAACCTCTGGTGTTCCGGTTGTCACGCCAGTGGCACCGCCGGGTAGCCATGTTCGGCAGGGATAAGCGCTGAAAGCATCTAAGCACGAAGCCCCTCCCAAGATAAGATCTCCCAGGACGCAAGTCCCTGAAGGGCCCTGGAAGACTACCAGGTTGATAGGCTGGAGGTGTAAGCGCAGCAATGTGTTAAGCTGACCAGTACTAATCGCCCGTGAGGCTTGGCCTATTTTGAATTCATCAGACGTCTTCTGAGCATTGAAGATGTAGAATGGCATAGAGCCGAGGGCCGCCAGCGGCTACCCTTTGCATTCACTGTCGCAGTGGTTTGCCGGTGACTATTGCGGTGGGGCCACACCTGTTCCCATTCCGAACACAGAAGTTAAGCCCACCAGCGCCCATGGTACTGCCCGGGCAACCGGGTGGGAGAGTAGGTCGTTGCCGGCGCTTTTTGAAGCCCCCAGGCCTGACGGTTTGGCGGGCTTTTTTTATTTGTGCGTCCCGATTGGCCGCTGGTCCTTCTTGAAAGACGGCACAGGCGCAACAGGGCCCCCAGACTTCTCCCGGCTCGGGTCTCCACAGAAAGTCCTTTTCAAACTGCCTGTGGATTGTCTACAATCTCAGGAGAGGTGCTTCAACAATATCGGAGACTAAGTCATGAGGAACAAGGATGAGCAGGAGAAACAGCGGCAGCTCAAGCGCCGCACGATGTCGCGCAGGTCTTTTCTAGCGTCGTCGGGTGCGGGGATGGGCGCGTCGCTTGCTTTGGGCGCGGTGGCCGGGGCGGCCCCAACGGACCCCAAGGCCTTAGGCGAGTACGTGGATCTTGCTGCGTTCCGGCCCCGTCCGGAGGTCCGCATTGCAGGGGCGACGGTGCGAATCAAGCCCCCCTACTGGCTTGGCTGGCCGGGCACGGCCTACGACGTGGAAGGAATGCGCGTCAGGTACAATGAGTATTTTGCGGGAGCCGCCAAACGCGTGGGCGTCAATCTGCAGCTTGAGGAAGCTCCGCTCGAGAGCGAAGAACAGGTCGAGGGCTTCGTCTCCAAACTGAAGGCCCAAAAGCCGCACGCGGTGCTAGTCAGTCTTCAGCATATGGGGGCGTGGCCTTGGATAGACGCAGTGGCCAAGAGCGGCGTGCCAACCATCGTTTTTGCACCAGTTGGCGTAGCCTTCACGGGCCATCTCATCGAGATCTCGCGCCGGCCGGGCGTGCATGTCGTCTCGTCGCTTGATACCGCGGCAATTGACCAGGCTTTCCGGATGATCCGGGCGCGAAGGCAGTTGGCGGCGTCGCGGATGTTGGTCGTTGCAGGAGACAAACGAAGCGAGACGGCGCTCGAGCGGCTCGAGACCAAGATTCGTCAAGTGCCGCGGTCGTCTTTGCATGAGCTGTTCGACCAAATGCCCGTCACCGACGAGGCCAGAGAGATTGCCGACGCCGCAGCGGGCAAGGCCAAGAAAATCGTCGAACCCAATGCCGACGATCTTCTGAATGCGGCCCGTTCATTCATGACGGCTAAACGGCTTATGTTGAGCGAGAAGGCCAACGCCATCACGACCGACTGTCTGGGCATGGTCTCTTCGCGCCTGGTGCCTACGCCCCCATGTATGGCGGCGTCCATGTTCCAGGACGCCGGTGTAACCTATGGATGCGAGGCTGATCTGTTTGCCGCAATCTCGCTTATGTTCGTGAGTTACCTTTTTGACAGGCCCGGTTTTCAGAACGACCCCGTCCCCGAGACCGTCAAAAACGTGCTCATCACGGCACACTGCACCTGCGGTACACGCCTTAACGGATTCAACGAACCGCCTGAACCGGTCATCTTGCGGTCCCATTCGGAGTCGGACCTGGGGGTTGCGACCCAGGTGCTCTGGCGCGAAGGTCAACCGGTTACGCTTGTGCGCTTCAATGACCCCAACGAACTGATTCTTGACACAGGTACGGTCGTGGGGAATGTTGACACCCCGCCTGCCGGCGGGTGCCGGACGAGCGTCGAGATCGCCATGGACCGTGTGGAGGACTCGCGCGATGTCCTTGGTTTCCACCAAGTTGTCTTTTACGGCAACCATCGGCGCGAGGTCGAGTCGTTCTGCCAGATGTACGGCATCAAGGTTGTCAACTCGCCCCAGCACGCGCCTGAGAGGAGGCTGGCATGAGAATCTGCTTTTACTGCGCGCTTCAGTTGTGTTTGGTTGCTGCCACCGGCCATGCCGATCAGGAGCTGACCGCCCCGTGGATGGCGCCGTCGTCGGTTGATGCGCAGGGCGTGATTCACGAGGATTGGGGGACCTTCGGCCTCGAGATTGTCGAGCCGGCCGGAGCAGTTGAGGTGGAGCAACATACGGAGCAGACTCCGATCCCGATCGTGTGCACGGTTAAGAAGGTCGGGAGCCTATCGCTGACCGAGACGGCCTATCGATCCCCAGTATGGCCGGGAGGTGTGGACGTCGTGGAGGCGACGCTGGCCAATTCCGGCGACAAGCCCATCCAGACGGTGCTGTCGTTGGACCTTCCCGCAACTGTTGCCCTCGGCGAGCGCGTAGGGGCGGCAGCCGGGCGTCTCACGATTGCATTGCCTGCCGATATCGAGCCGATCCGAAAAGAGAAGGACTGGGGCTGCAAGAGCGCCGTATCGGCGATGCCTGGATGGGCCCGTCCTGACCGCTCTTGCGACCCGGCGTTTGAAGACATTGTTGCCGGGATGGGGGGCGTGCCTATTGTCTATGTCTTTGCTGTACCGGTCGGTGCAAAGCGCACCGTCGCCGTAGGGCTTTGTGAGAGTCATTGGGCGTCGCCTGGCCAGCGTCCGCTCGGCATATCGGTCGAAGGCGCCTCGCGCATTGCCATCGACCCTGTTGCTGACTGGGGCCGGCATGTCCCCGGCGTGCTCCGTTTTGACGCCGTTGACGCGGATCAGGACGGAAGGATTGAGGTTGTGGTAGAACCGCGAGAAGGCGCACCGGACCAAAACACAATCCTTAACGCTCTCTGGGTCTTTCCACCAGACGTACCGGCGAGCAACGACCAGATCGTCGCGGGCGAAATGACGTCCCAAGCTGAGTATTACGTCAATGTGGGCGGCGAAAACGACCAGTTGCTTTACGGCAACGACGCCCGCTATGTTTTCGACCTCGATGCGGGTGCGGAGGCCGTGTTCCATTTTCTGTTGGCGTGTCCGGGCGGTGGGCCCGTCCCTGATCCCCTGAAGACGGCATGGACGCCTGCATCTCTGCGGCGGGCTGCCGAAGACGTCTGGCGCGATGCGCCGGAGTCCGATCAACAGCATTAGAGGGCATAGCTGGTGAGGGCATGTGAACGGCGGCCTTCTGCCGCCGTTCAAGTTAGAGAGCAAGTTCATGTCGTGGTGCGGAGGCTGGGGATTGAAAAACAAGGAGCAGTGAATGCCTTCAGACCTCGAGCGTTTTGTTGCGTGTATGGAGTACGACACGTGCGACCGGCGTCCCAACCACGAGTTAGGCGTTTGGCCGCAAGCTGTCATGCGCTGGCTTGATGAGGATCCCGAGGCCATCGAAGGTTTCACCTGGAACTGGTTCGTGGATGAGCCCGAACTCCAACTTGACCGGCGTGAGTACATACCCGTCAACTACGATTTCATCCCGCCCTATCCGGTAGAAATCCTCGAGGAAACCCCTGAGTATGAGGTTATACGTAGCGGCAAGGGAATCGTCAGCAGAGCCCTCAAAGAAGGGACGGTCGGCGGCGTCCGCATGTCCATGGACCAGTATCTCGAATTTCCTGTGTCCGAGCCGGAGGATTTCGCTGACGTCAAGCGTCGGCTCGTAGCCGCGATTCCGGAACGTTATCCGGCCGATCTTGACGAGCGCGTCGCAGCATGGTGCCGGCGCGATTGTCCGCTCATTCTCGGTGAAAACTGCGCCATTAACGGTTTCTACTGGCGAGCCCGTGAATGGATGGGCACGGAATCTCTTTCTTATGCATGGTATGAAATGCCCGACCTGATGCATGAAATGATGGAGTTCTTCGCAGATTTCGTTATCGAGACAAGCCGGCCTGTGCTCGAAAAGATCTGTGTCGAGTATGTTGTACTTAATGAGGACATCGCGATGAAATCCGGCCCGCTGCTCGGGCCTAACCTTTACAAAGAGTTTATCTATCCCCATCTCCTGCGGTTGGTCGATTTTTTCAAGGGCAAGGGCACGAAATACGTTGCACTCGACACCGACGGGGACCCCACGCTGCTTATCCCGCTGATGATGGATGCAGGCGTCGACGTGCTCTGGCCCATAGAGAGAGCCTCCAACATCAGTCCGATGCGATGGCGCAAACAGTTTGGCAAGTCCTTGCTTCTATGGGGCGGGGTGGACAAACGCGAATTGGCCAAAGACAAAGACGCGATCCGCAAACACTTGCGCGAGTTTGTGCCGCTCATCGAGGAGGGCGGCTTCATCCCGACTGTCGACCATACCGTGCCTCCGGACGTGTCGTGGGACAATTTCCGGTACTATATGGATATGAAGATGGCCTTGCTCGAGGGGAACTTCGCGGCCCTCGAGTAGGAACAGCGTATCCCCTTCTTAGGGCGGGGATTGTTATTGGTGCGCCGCCTTGCTGAACTTGTGAAACATGACCTCAGTTAGGGGCGGCGTTCCCTTTTCAGGTCTGTTTGACGCGAGATGGAACATCTGTTGAGGCGTCTTTAGTATGCATATCCATGTGATTTCTTGACAATTTGCAGAGGCGTGTGGTAACGTCCCGTGCACTTTTTGCACCACACCAGCAGAAGCACCCCAATCGAAATGGATTACAAGGATACCGTAAACCTTCCACAGACCGGCTTCCCAATGCGGGCCGGGCTCACGCAGCGCGAGCCGCTTATCCTTCAGAGGTGGGAAGAGATGGGCCTTTACGGCATGATGCGTACAGCTGCAAGAGGACGGCCCAAGTTCGTGCTGCACGACGGACCCCCTTATGCTAACGGAGATCTTCATGCCGGCCATGTACTGAATAAGGTTCTGAAGGATTTCGTCGTAAAATCCAAACAGATGGCCGGTTACGACGCTCCCTATATCCCAGGATGGGATTGTCACGGGCTGCCTATCGAACATAAGGTCGTTACGGAACTCGGGGAGCGGGCCAAGGCCATGCCCCAAGTTGAGATCCGGCAGCGTTGCCGCGAATTTGCCCTTCGGTACGTGGATCTTCACCGCGAGGGGTTCAAGCGCCTGGGCGTGACAGGGGAGTGGGACCAGCCCTACTTGACGTTGTCCCCAGGTTATGTTGCCGCGATAATCCGCGTATTTGCGGAAATGTATGAAAAGGGGTTCGTCTATAAAGGGCTCAAACCCATTTACTGGTGCCCGGCGGACGAGACCGCCTTGGCCGAGGCTGAGGTCGAGTATGGTGAGCACACTTCTCCCTCGATCTATGTGAAGTTCCCAGCAACCGGGCCGGTACCGGGTGTCGAGGGGCCTGTCTATTATGTGATTTGGACCACGACGCCTTGGACCCTGCCCGCGAATCGGGCCATAGCCGTGCATCCTGATTTTGACTACAGCGCCGTCGAAGTCGACGGCGAAACCTATATCATGGCCAGTTTTCTCGCTCCCGCCGCCCTCGAACAGATGGGTATCCAGAACTTCAAGACGACCGCCCGATTCACAGGGAAGGATCTCGAAGGTCTGCACTATCGCCACGTCTTCTATCCGGAACGTATCTGCCCGATCATCCTGGCCGACCATGTGACGCTCGATGCGGGAACGGGCTGCGTGCATACGGCGCCGGGCCACGGCCAGGAAGACTATGCTGTTGCGAGGCGTTATGGTATTGCGCCTTTTTCCCCGGTTGATGACCGCGGCGTTTTCACGGCCGAAGCCGGGCGCTATGAAGGCATCCAGGTGTTTGATGCCAACCAGCGGATCATCGAGGACCTTCGTGAAGAGGGCGCCCTTCTGCATGTTGAGGACTACACGCACTCATACCCCCACTGTTGGCGATGCGGCGGCCCTGTGATTTTCCGGGCAACGCCTCAATGGTTTATCAATGTTGACCATGAGGGATTACGTCAGAGGCTTCTGGAAGGCGTGGACCAGGTCTCGTGGATCCCGGAATGGGGTAAAGAACGCATCCGCTCGATGGTTGCGCAACGGCCGGACTGGTGCATCAGCCGTCAGCGCGCGTGGGGCGTCCCTATCCCTGTGTTTTACGGCAAACAGAGCGGGCAGGTCTATGCAACGCCCGAGAGTTTCAGAAAGATCGAGCAACTGGCCCTGTCCGGGCCCGACGGGATCGACCGATGGTTCGACCTGCCCGTTGAAGATTTGGTGCCGGAAGGGGCTGTTCTTGAATCAACCGGCGAGACTGAGTTTGTTCGCGAGACCGATATCCTGGACGTCTGGTTTGATTCGGGAGTGAGTAATCGCGCCGTTTGCGAGACCCACCCCGACCTGACTTGGCCCGTGGACATGTATCTCGAGGGCAGCGATCAGCATCGGGGCTGGTTTCAATCCTCGATCATCCCCGCCGTCGCCCTGAAGGGGGAGCCGCCCTATCGGTCTGTCCTCACCACCGGCTATGTGGTCGATGGAGAGGGCAAGAAAATGTCAAAAAAGCTCGGCAATTACTTTGCTCTTACCGACCTGGTCGAGACCTACGGCGCCGATGTCGCCCGTCTTTGGGTGGCCTCAGAAAACTACAGACAGGATATCCGCATTTCGCGCGAGATTCTCACAAGACTTCAGGACGCGTATCGGCGTATCCGCAATACGTTCCGGTTCATGCTAGGGACTCTATACGACTTCACGCCGGCCGATGCTGTTGCCTACGCGGAGCTGCAACCGCTTGACCGCTGGGCGCTTCATAGGGCGCAACTCCTGAAGCGGCGCATTCTTGACGCGTATAGCGCCTATGAGTTCCATACGGTTTACCATGCCACCTATAACTTCTGTGCCGTAGAGATGAGCGCAACCTATCTCGACATCCTCAAGGATCGGTTGTACACCTTCGCTTCGAACTCGCGGGAGCGCCGAAGTGCACAGACAGTTGTTGCAGAATTGCTGACGGATCTGTTGAGACTTTTCGCGCCGGTTCTTTCATTTACGTGCGAAGAGGCCTGGCAGCATCTCCCAGAGTCCCTTCGCACAGGTCCGAGCGTGCATCTCGCTTCGTTTCCTCCGGTCAAAGCAGAGTACGTGCTCAGCGATGAAGAGGCTACTGATTGGGAAGCGATCCTGGCCATACGGGGCGTGGCGACCAAGGCCCTGGAAGAGGCGCGTAGGGCAAAGACCATTGGCTCGAGCCTGGAAGCTGCCCTGAACGTGATCCCTTCGGATAAGCGAGCGGAAAGAGTTCTGAGACGTTTTGAGAGACAGCTTCCCGAGTTGTTTATTGTGCCGCTATGCAGCGTAGCTTCATTAGACGGCAGTATTGAGGGAGGGGAGGAGGGCGCGCGGGTGGAGGTATCGCGCGCGCCCGGAACAAAGTGCGCGCGATGTTGGAACGTACGGACCAGTGTTGGAACCATTCTGGAACATCCCACGCTGTGCAAGCGGTGTGTCGAGCAATTGGGAGTGATTGCACATGAATAGCAAGGAAGTGAAGAAATTCGAGAAAATGCTCCTGGCAGAACAAGCACGTCTCAGTAACGGAATACGAAACCTCGAAGAAGATACGCTTTACAAGCCTGCAAGTGACCACGCTGCCGATCTGGCAAGTATTGCCGAAGTGGGAACGGACAGCTTTGAGCGCGACACCGCGCTCAATATTGCCAGCGGGGAGTCGGACCGGTTGCGCGAGGTGGCCGACGCATTGCAGCGTATCAAGGATGGAACGTTCGGGATTTGTGAAGCTTGCGGCGGGGAGATCCCCAGGAAGCGCCTTGAAGTTTATCCGGCGGCGCGTTATTGCGTCGAGTGCAAGGCGAAACTGGAACGCGACGGTTACTTGTGATCCTGAGGAGTTGTGACGACGCGCAAGATACAGGTCATTGTGATCCTCGTAGTGTTGGGGTGCGTACTGTGCCTTGATCAGATTACCAAGTACTTTGTCTTACGCGAGTTAGAAGCTTACAGCGTAAGCCGGCGTGATCATGTCGAGGATTTCTTCTGGATTACCCACGAGCGCAATCCCGGCCTGGTGGGCGGCATGTTTCGCGACGTACCGGTTATTGCATACAGCGCCCCCGTCTTTGCAACGTTCATCTTGTTTTACCTCTATCGCCACATCGAGCCTCGCTCACATGTCCAGTCCATAGCCTATGGCATGGTGGCCGGAGGGGCGCTGGGAAACCTGATAGACCGGTGGCGTTTTGGCGAGGTTATCGATTTTCTCCAGTTCCATTTCTATTTCATTCCCTTTGATTTCCCCTGGAAATACTATCCCGCTTTCAATTTCGCCGATTCAGCCATCTGTACGGGCGTTTTCTTCCTCATCGTAAGCTGGTATCTCGTAAAACAGCCAAAGGCCGATTCCCAGACCCATGCATCAGACGCTGTTTAAGGTAGGACCTCTCTCCATTCACTCCTATGGCGTGATGATCGCCATCGGTTTCCTGATCGGCCTGCACCTCATGCAGCGCGATGCGCGCAAGCGAGGCCTGGACCCGGAAGTGATCGGCAATCTTGTGATCTGGGGCCTTGTCGCGGGTCTTATCGGAACACGCCTGCTCCATATTCTGATGTTTCCCGAATTGTATTCCTGGGCTGATCCCATCGGGTGGATCGCCATATGGCGCGGCGGCCTGGTGTTCCAAGGCGCCATACCGGTTGTGATCGTCTTTGCGTATCTCTATCTCAAATGGAAAAAGACGCCCTTCGGAGAAGCAGCGGATACCGTGATACCTTTTGCCGTTGTCGGTCATGCAGTGGGCCGCTTGGGATGCTTTTTTAATGGGTGCTGTTACGGGAAACCGACGACCTTGCCTTGGGGGATCCCTTTCCCGCGCACGCCGTGGGACTTGTCTCAAACTCCGACTGGGTGCCCTGTATACCTCGACCACCTGCAACGCTTCCACGCCGTCACTTCGCAAGATCACTGGTCGTTGCCGGTTCATCCGACGCAGCTCTACAGCTTTCTCGCTCTTCTGGCCATCTCGGCCTTGCTGCTCTACCTGCGGAAGAGGTGGCGGCCTTTTAGCGGCTTCACGTTGCCTGTGTACCTTATGGTGTATGGATTGGCCCGATTCATCATCGAGTTTTACCGGGGCGACCATAACCCGACGCATTTCGGTGCGCTCTCCGACCAACAGATACTGAGTCTCCTCTTTGTTCTTGCCGGTGCAGTTCTGTTTGGCATCATGTGGGCCTACGCAGCCAGGACGCGCCCGGTCGCAGCATGACGGTCCTTTCCCACGGAGGTGCGGAACGGTTCTGTTTCAGCAGGTCGGTGTTTCATGCCCTCTTGCGCGCATGGAGCGTAACGTCTTCCCACAAAATGCCTTAGCCTTCCCCTGTCACTGTTTATGCTGAAACGCTTGACTCCGGTCTCTGTTCACGCTATGGTGAAACCCTTGAAGGACTGGGAGGACCGGACATGCGCCCAACGAAGCTGAGCTCCAACGTCTTTCTCGAGCTGCCGCCCGTTCTGGCTCACTATCTGAGCAGCGAACGCAATGTGTGGCTCGAATCCCGCCCCAATGCCGGCAGCCTCAGCCTTCTCAACCGAACCGGCGTCTTCAGAGACCTCGAAAGCTTGGCAATCGTGCGAAAACACACGGTCGACCTGCTTGGGTTCGAGCGTGCGCGCGCGCTGTGGTTTCGCATCGGTTTCGAGGAGGGACGGCGCAACGGGAACCGTCATTACCAGCTTTTCGATGAGAACATGCGGCTGGCGCTTCAGGCAGGACCGGTTTTCGGCCAGCTCGAGGGACGGTACCGGGCTGAGCCTGTTCGTTTTGAGTTCGATTTGGACGAACCAACCCTTTACCGCGAGATTGTGCTTCACGATTGTACCGAGGCGCTCGCGCACCGCATGGCCTTCGAGCAGAAAACGGACAGCGCCTGTTGGTTGACGGCCGGCTGGCTTTCCGGACACATCAGCGAGATAGTCGGGCGGCGGGTGCTTACCCTTGAACAGGGGTGCCTGTGTTCCGGCGAGAGTGCCTGCCGCTTCGTTTCACGCTTGGACACGGAGTGGGGGCCTGAGGCGAACTGGTTGCGTGAGGCGCTGACGCCTGAATCGTTAGAGCGTGAACTGGCGCGCCGGGACGAAACGGTCGCGGCCGCCCAGCGCGCCGCCCAGCAGGCGCAGCGCGCGTTGAGCGAAATGAACCGCCGGCTGCGGACGGACCTCATGTTCGCGGCGCTGATTGCCGAGTCGGATGTCATGCAGCCTGTCCTCAGCAGAGCCGAGCAGGTCATCCGTTCGCAGGCCCCTGCTGTCATCGTAGGCGAACGCGGCGTGGGCAAGGAGACCTTGGCGCGGGCGATTCACCACGGCGGTCCGCGAAGAAACGGCACCTTCGTCATTGTGGACTGTCTCGGGTTGTCTGAGGGCATGCTTCTCCAGGAATTGCGCGGTTTCGCAGCCGGCGCCGTTCCAGGCGCAGCGAAGCCCTACGTCGGCGCTTTTGTGCGTGCCCATGGCGGGACGCTGTACCTGAATGAAGTGAGCGCGATGCCGATGGACGCTCAAGGCGTTCTGGCGCGTGCTTTGGAGGAAGGGGCGATCACGCCCATCGGCGCTGAGGAACCGGTACGCGCCGATGTACGGGTGTTGGCGGGGACATCTGAAGCCCCGGCTGTTCTGGTCGGGGCAGGGCGCCTTCGTGAAGACTTGTTCTACATACTACGTGTTGCGCGGCTGGACATTCCGCCCCTGAGGGAACGGGAAACCGACATCCTGCGGCTGGCGGACTATTTCCTCCAGGCTTTCCGCCGGCGCTATGAACGGCCGGGCCTCGAGTTTAGCGAGTCCTATAAGCGGGCGCTGCTGGAATGCGCCTGGCCGGGGAACATCCGGCAATTGCGCAACGCGATCGAGCACAGCGTCGTCATGTGCCAGGACGATGTGCTCGACTTGTCTCAGTTGCCGGAGGACGTTCTGGCATCGAGATGGACGCGACGACCCCAGGAGCTTACGCCGGAAGTGGTTCAAGCCGCCCTCCGCCGCACGCAAGGCAATCGCACCAAGGCCGCTGAACTGCTGGGCGTGGGAAGGACCACGCTCTGGCGCGCCTTGAAGCGCACGACGGCGGCCTCGCCTCACGGCGGCGGCTGATTACGCGTGTCGGGCGATATCAAGGGCGGGCCGGAATGTATGATTGAACCCAACCTGCCGGGTCGCGGCTCGCCGGGATCTCGCGGCCGGCAAGCGGGCACGTCGCTGAATCCTGCGAATCGGGGAAGGCGGAAGCCGTCTCGCCGGATGCGCAGGCGGCGGTATCAGCCGGCAGTGCTTGGGTCTGCGGTTGTTTGCTTCGCCCTATAGTGGTAACCTCATTGAGGATAAACCGTCATAGAAACCTAAGGGGGAGGTGGGGGATCATGAATCCAGAAGCACTCAAGCCAAACGTTGTGGTTCGGGGGTCCATTCTGTCCGAACCGGTCCGTATCGTCGCCATCCAGTGGCTTGGAACGTCGGTGCGGATCATGGGCCCGGGGCTCGAGACCGGCCGGTTCCATCAACCCGTCCTGACCGAGGAGCAGGTGCGCAGCCTCACCGTCTCGCCCGAGACGGAACCCTTCGATGGCGACGCGCACAAGTTCCGGCTTGCCATCGAGGCATGGCGCCTGGGCTTGGCCTATGAGTACGACCCGTATTTCTCGCTCTCGATTGCACGGGTGGACCCCCTTCCCCACCAGCTCGAGGCGGTCTACGACTTCTTTTTGAAGCTCCCGCGCATCCGTTTCCTCCTGGCCGACGACCCGGGCGCGGGCAAGACGATCATGGCGGGTCTTCTGCTTAAAGAGCTCAAGATCCGCGGCCTCGTGAAACGGACGCTGATTGTGACGCCCGCAAATCTCACGTTCCAGTGGCAGCGCGAGATGAAAGACAAGTTCCGCGAACAATTCAACGTGATCCGGGGCGATGTCCTGCGCGCCAACTACGGCTCGAACCCGTGGCAGGACTCGAACCAGGCGATTACCTCCGTTTCCTGGGTTTCGCGCATCAAAGACGCCAATGAGAGCCTCCTCCGCAGCAAGTGGGACCTGGTGATCGTCGACGAGGCGCACAAGATGAGCGCATCGAGCGCCGATAAGAAGACCCTCGCATACCGTCTCGGCGAGTCCCTCTCGGAGATGACGGACCATTTCCTGCTCATGACGGCCACCCCGCACAAGGGCGACCCGCAGAACTTCTGCCTCTTTCTCGAACTGCTCGACCGCGACGTGTACGGCGACGTGAAGAGCCTCGAGGAGGCCATGCGCCGCAACAGCGCGCCGTTCTACCTGCGCAGGCCGAAAGAGGCCCTGGTCAAGTTTCCCGACCCCGACACGGGCAAAGTGGAACGCCTGTTCACCAAACGCCATGTGAGGACCATCCCCTTCGCCCTCAACGAGGAGGAGAACGGCTTCTACCTTGCCCTGACCCGCTACGTGGAAGACCAGTCCATCAAGGCGCAGAGCGATCAGACCGCCCGCGGGCGGGCCCTCGGCTTTACCATGGCCATGCTTCAGCGCCGTTTCGCGTCGAGCGTCTACGCGGCGCGCCGCAGCCTCGAACGCATGCGCGAGACGCGCCAGAAGATCCTCGACGATCCCCAGGGCTATCGCGAGGCGCAGATCGAGAGACGGTTGCCCGACGACTATGACGATCTGACGGAAGAAGAGCAGCAAGAGATTATGGACGCTCTCGAGCAGGTCGTTGTCTCGGTCGATCCTCACGCGCTTCGCGAGGAACTCGTCGAGCTCGACGCGCTTATTGAACATGCGCGGACCCTCGAGCAACGCGAGGTCGAATCGAAACTTACCAAGCTCCGGGAAGTCCTCACGAAC
>CAZBQH010000576.1:0-6611 GCA_964493915.1 uncultured Nitrospiraceae bacterium | reverse complement strand
TTCGCTGTCGCCGGTGGTTCCTGCCGGTGCTTCCGCGGCGGAAGCGGGTCTTGCCGCATCCGCATCTTGTCCCGCCTCTTCGACAACCAGCACCACATCGCCTACCTTGATCGTAGCCCCTTCCTGGACGCGGATCTCAGTTACTTTGCCCGAAACCGTGCTCGGTACCTCGGCAGCGGCTTTTTCCGTCTCGATCTCGAGGATGGGTTGATCCTGCTCGATGTGATCGCCGACTGACACGAGCACCTTGGTCAGAGTGGCCGTATCGACGTTTTCCGCGAGGGCAGGGAGCTTGAATTCCGTTGTCATGTCTCTGGTTCCCGTTGTTGAGGTTTCTTTCAGGAGACTAACGGGTCGGGCTTTCCAGGGTCGACGCCCAGCTCGTCCCTGGCCTTCTTCACATCCGATGCACTCAACTTTCCGTCTTGGCGAAGAGCGCTGAGCGCCCCGAGCACGATGTAGCGGGCGTCCACCTCGAAGAAATCACGAAGCCGGTCGCGCGATTCGCTCCGGCCGAATCCATCCGTTCCAAGGGATACCGAACGTTGCGGGATCCAGCGGACAATCGAGTCCGGCAAAGCCTTTACATAGTCGGACGCCATCACGCAAACGCCGCCCTCGTTCTCGAGGACCTGCGTCAAGTAAGGTTTCTGCTGGGCGCTGTCCGGGTTCAACAGGTTCCTGCGCTCACATTCGAGCGCGTCGCGGCGCAGCTCCTTGAAACTCGTCAGACTCCACACATCCGCGGCGACGCCAAACCGTTCTTCGAGGATGCTTTGGGCTTTGAGGGCCTCGTTCACGATGGCGCCGCTCGCGAGAAGATGCGCTTTCGCCTTGAGGTCGGTCCGTTCAGAGGGTCGGAACTTGTAGAGCCCTTTCAGAATGCCTTTCTCGACCCCTTCCGGCATGGGAGGCATGGGGTAGCTCTCATTTGCGACTGTCAGGTAATAGAAAACGTCTTCTTGCTGCTGATACATCCGGCGGACGCCTTCGCGGACAATTACGGCGATCTCGAATGCAAACGCGGGGTCGTAAGACACAAGGTTTGGCACAGCATAGGCCAGGAGGTGGCTGTGGCCGTCCTGATGCTGGAGGCCTTCTCCGGCCAGCGTGGTCCGGCCTGAAGTACCTCCCACAAGGAAGCCATGGCAGCGCATGTCGCCGGCGGCCCAGATGAGATCGCCAATGCGTTGAAACCCAAACATCGAGTAATAGATGAAAAAGGGGACCATGGGCATGCCGTGGGTGGCGTAGGCGGCGCCTGCGGCAATGAAGGAAGCCATAGAGCCCGCCTCTGTAATGCCTTCCTCGATGATCTGGCCGTCTTTGGCCTCCTTATAGTAAATCAAGCTGTCGAGATCCACCGGCTCGTAGAGCTGGCCTACATGGGAGTAAATCCCCACCTGGCGGAATAAGCTCTCCATGCCGAAAGTACGCGCTTCGTCCGGCACAATCGGCACAATGTACTTGCCTATCTCCTCGTCGCGCAGAAGCCTGGACAAGAGCCTCACAAAGGCCATGGTCGTCGAGACCGCCCGGTCTTCCGTACCTTCGTAGAATTCCTCGAAGGCTTCCTGACCGGGTACCGACAGACGCGGCGCCCGGGGACGACGCATCGGGAGATAACCTCCCAACTGCTCGCGCCGCTCGCGCAGGTAGCGCATCTCGGGGCTGTCTTCCGGCGGCTTGTAGAATGGCGCCATCGCCACCTCGTCATCGGAGATTGGGATGCCGAAACGGGTGCGGAAATCCCGCAACTCGTCCTCATTCAGCTTCTTCTGTTGATGGGTGATGTTTTTGCCTTCGCCCGATTCGCCCAAACCGTATCCTTTGACGGTTTTTGCCAGGATGACCGTCGGCTGACCTTTATGATGGACCGCCGCGTGGTACGCAGCATAGACTTTCTCTGGGTCGTGGCCCCCGCGACGCAGCTTGCGAAGGCGTTCATCGCTTAATCCCTTAACCAAGTCCTTAAGGCGCGGATCCGTCCCAAAAAAGTGGTTGCGGATGTAGTCGCCGCTTTCTACGGTGTACTTCTGATAGTCGCCGTCCACCGCGTCGCACATTCGTTTTACGAGTAGACCCTCGCGATCGTTTGCCAGGAGTTGATCCCAATCGTCTCCCCAGATGACTTTGATGACGTTCCAGCCGGTTCCGCGGAAAATCGCCTCGAGCTCTTGGATGATCTTCCCATTGCCGCGGACAGGCCCATCGAGGCGCTGCAGGTTGCAGTTGACCACAAAGATAAGATTATCGAGTCTTTCACGCGCTGCGAGACTGATGGCGCCAAGCGATTCCGGTTCGTCGGTCTCACCGTCTCCCAGAAAGCACCAGACCTTGTTGTCGGTTTTGGGTTTGAGACCTCGATCCTCGAGATAGCGGTTAAACCGCGCCTGATAGATGGCCATGATCGGCCCAAGCCCCATCGAAACCGTTGGAAACTGCCAGAAATCCGGCATCAGCCACGGGTGAGGATAGGAGGAAAGGCCCCCGCCCTTCTCCAACTCGGCCCGGAAATTCTCGAGTTTCTGCTTGTCGAGACGCCCCTCGAGGAAGGCCCGGGCGTAAACGCCCGGGGCGGCGTGCCCTTGGAAATAGACCTGATCGCCGCTGCTTTCAGAAGTGGCGGCGCGGAAAAAGTGGTTGAAGCCGACTTCGTAGAGCGTCGCCACGGAGGCGTAGGTCGAGATGTGGCCGCCTATCCCGTCGCGCATCCGGTTTGCACGGACGACCATGGCCATGGCGTTCCAGCGGATGATGCTCTTGATGCGGCGCTCGATCTCCCGGTTGCCCGGATAGGGCGGCTGTTCTGCCGGGCTGATGGTGTTCACGTACGGGGTCTGCGCCGAGAACGGCATCTTGATGCCCGCTTTCTGGGCGCGCAATTGCAGGCGGCGCAGAATATGGACCACCCGTTCGGGGTCGCCCGTCGCAATGACGTAGTCAAGCGACTCCTCCCAATCGCGAATCTCGGAGTCCGATAGACCAGTAGGCCGTGCAGTGCTCACGGTGTCGCACCCTTTCTCGATCTGGGTCTGCTCATATCCTTTGCTTCGCTTCAGTCCCGAGAATACAGGGTAAGAGTAGCTCCTGCGCCTTTGTCCGGCCGCGAACAGCGGCATTGTAATAAACCAGAAGGGAAACACCAAAACAGGCATCACTTAGTTCTGGTCCAACAGCGATGCGGTTGAAGACGCGCCAAAACTTGCATATCAAACCCTGAATCCTGTACCAATTGCACCGTGTGCATTGTGTACTCGACGACTTCCTCGCTACCACGGATAAGGGACCCCGATGAAAGCAACTATAAAGGCCATTGACTATTATCTTGGCGACGTCGCCGAGACGAATGAGGAACTTGCTGCAAAGCATCCCGATTGGAACATCGAACAGGTTGCTGCCAAGACCGGCATCCGCATCCGCCGCAAAGCGCGCGAAAATGAATGCGCTTCGGACCTCGCCGTCAAAGCGGCGGAGCGCCTATTCGAGCGCCGCGGCGTAAACCGGGACGACGTTGATTTCCTGATCTTCTGTACCCAATCCCCGGATTACCTTCTCCCCACAACGGCTTGCCTGTTGCAGAATCGGTTGGGACTCGCGCTGACGGTGGGGGCTTTCGACATTAACTTGGGGTGTTCAGGGTATGTGTATAGCCTGGCTGTGGCCCGAGGTCTCATCGAGGCCGGCCTGGCGCAAAACCTCCTCCTTCTCACAGCCGACACCTACTCACGCTATCTGATACCGGGCGACCGGAGCACCTGGAGCCTGTTCGGCGATGCGGCCTCGGCCTCACTCATAACGGGTCAAGGGTCCGGCGGCGGGATCCATCACTTCGACTTCGGCTCGGACGGACGCGGCGAGTTTAACCTTATCCGTCCAGGTAGTGCTGCGCGCCCCATGGCAGATACCCTTGCGAGGATGGGTGCCGAAGGGACGCCCGACAAGCTGATGGAAGACCGGGTGTTCATGGCCGGCAAACGGATTATCACTTTTGCCTCGGAAGCAGTCCCCAAAACCATGAAGCGCCTCCTTGACAAAAGCGGGCTGACGTGGAACGACATCGACTGGTATATCTTCCATCAGGCCAGCGAATACATGCTGGGCCATCTCACCTCAAAAATGAAGTTGCCTCCTGAAAAGGTAATCATTGACTTCGACGAGGTGGGCAATACCATCTCATCGACTATCCCGATCACGCTCTGCAACCTGGTTGATGCGGGCCGCGTCAAACCGGGGGACCGGATTCTGCTGGTTGGCTTTGGCGTAGGCTACTCCTGGGCTTCCTCGCTGGTCGAGTGGCAATAGCCGGCGCATTCGAGCCTTTCTGAAAGGTGCAAAAATGTCGCGGGCGTTCGATGCTTGCTCTTTGAGACCCCAGTGGAGGTCGCACCTGAGCTGTTTTAGCGGTAATGATTGTTGTTGAGCGCAGTACAATCAAAAGAACGCGATCCTGATCGTTTGCGCCCAAGCAAACAGTTTGATCGTCAAGCAACGCGGTCCGGAAGGAGTTCCACAAGTTGTGTTTCACTTTGAATTTGCGTGTAGATATGGTATAAAACTTGTCGTGTGAGATTTGTTGAGGGACAGATCTTTGTAAGGGCAGTAGGCGGAAGGCTTTGGATTCGATACAAATGCGATTGAGCGATGATGAGGGGCGCTCCTTCGAGGAGCACAATGCAGCCTCCGCAGGCGAAGCGCGCTTGGCCCGAATGCTTGATGCCGAGCGGGATGAGATCATGCGCTACAAGTGGATCGCCTCGGAGAGAGCCAGGCGCGATTTGGGGCAGGACGCCGTGCTTGATTGGATTGAGAACCACGCCTCAGCTTGGCGCCATTGGTACGAGAACCAGAACCGCGATGACTGACGGTTGTTGACGCCGTTGCTGTTGTCGTGGGGAACAGCGGGTGTTGACCCGTTCTCACAGTCGATTTGAGCAATGGGGGGCTTCTAACTGCGTAAGTTGGCACGGGGGCCTGTCTGTCTTCCTCCAAATCTCAAGCAGGACGCCTTTTCGGATAGTACAAATCCCGGCTCTTGGTGAGTCCGAACGAGATGCCTTTTCCGACCGGGTATTGCAGCATTCTCCGCCAGTGTTTTGATTCTTGGATTCCCCTGTGGTATTAAAAAGATAAGATTTGTAATACTAACCGGAGATTGCTGCATGAACTCGGAAGTCCGCAGAATGAGACCAGCCGGTTTCACCCTTATTGAACTACTTGTCGTTATCGCGATCATTGGGATTCTGGCTTCCATTCTGCTCCCGGCGCTTTCGCGAGCACGCGAGGCCGCCCGCAGAGCGAGCTGCGCCAACAACCTCAAACAGTTCGGGCTAGTGTTCAAGATGTATGCCAATGAATCGCGCGGCCTGTTTCCTCCGCTTGCTCCTTTCGCCAACCCGGGCGGAGTCCCTGTGTTTGCCGCGCCGGACCCGGACGGGATCTATCCAGAGTATCTGACGGACCTGAACATAGCGGCATGCCCCTCCGATACGGGATCTGATGCGCCTGGCGCCTTCGTTGCAGCCCGGCTGCCTGATGGGACCATCGAGGAGCATCTCGCGGCTGTGGAGACTGCCGGAGATGCGCTGAGCGGGCGTTACTTCCGGGCGGCTGCTTTGGGCCGATCGTACTGGTACCACGGCTATGCCATGACGAATGTGGATGAGTTTTACGGCGTGTGGAATGGGACGGGGACGCGGCCGGTACAACAGCTCATCAGCCCGCCGGCAATTAAGGGCGCGTCGCCGCTTTTTATGCCTGTGGGCATCAAGGATTGGGATGGGGACATCAGCTTGAGTGCCGCCTCGAAACTCGAATGGACGCTCATTCTGGGCACGGGCTTTGCCGGCGGCGGCGAAGTGTTACGCCTTCGGGAAGGAATCGAGCGATTTGCGATCACGGACATCAACAACCCTGCCGCCGGCGCGCTCGCCCAGAGCGAAATCGTCGTGATGTTCGATACATTCGGGAGTTTCGGCCACGCGGAACGGACGGGGGGCGGCATCGTCTTCAATCATATTCCAGGAGGTTCGAACGTTCTTTATATGGACGGGCACGCGGCCTTTGTGAAATACCCGACGAAGTTTCCCATTGTGAGCGACGTGGAGCATGGGTACGGGCTTGTGCTTCAAGTCGGCCACTACGGCTTGGGATAGCGGAGGTTTATTTCCGGGATATCTCGAGGCCTTCGCCGTCAAAAACGATGTTTACGCTGGCCCGGCAGTTTGCGGGGTCCCGCACAAAGGCCAAATAGGCGGCAAGGGCCTCCGCGCTGTTTACGCTGTTGTGTGCAAGAATAAGCGCGCCGTCAGGCATGCTCTTCGAGGCCGACTCGAGGATGTCGAGATAGATGCCTTTGCCCTTCGCGTCTGTGCCGTCCGCGTCGAGATAGAGTAAGTCGATGGGGCCGTCGAGCGCTGCGACAACGTCGATTGCATCGCCGGCCACAATGCGCGCCAGGCCCGTGGGATCGATGCGCCGGATGTTGCGCTCGGCCCGTTCCGCCTCCTCGGTCCGTATCTCGATCCCGATGAGCCGATTCGCTGTGTAGCAAGCTCCCGGCCCGACCGCTGCGCCTGCGTTGGATATAAAGGTATTCCCGCAGAACACGC
>CAZBQH010000575.1:0-4034 GCA_964493915.1 uncultured Nitrospiraceae bacterium | reverse complement strand
GAAGGGGGCCAGCGGGTTGTTTCCCGCTGGGTAGGCGCCAGTTACGAGCCCGTGCTTCTCGACACCGGCTACACGGAGGATTTGCGGGGGAGTTCGCTGAGCATTGTCTTCCAGAAGGGCGCCCCGCGCATCATCAATGACCTGCGAAAGTACCTGGAGGCGCATCCGCGGAGTACGTCCACGGCCCTCCTTGTGCGTGAAGGCGTGCGCTCAAGCTTGACCTGTCCGCTCAGGGTGGAAGACCGGTTGGTAGGCGTCATGTTCCGCAGTTCACGCCGGCCCGGCTCCTATTCCGAGCGGGAGGTGCGTCTGCACATGGCCGTGGCAGAGCGGCTGAGCCAGGCGGTCGAGAAAGCGTACCGGATCGGCCAACTCGAGGCGGCTAACCAAGCCTATCTCGAGATGCTCGGTTTCGTCAGTCATGAACTCAAGAGCCCATTGGCAGCCATCGTGATGGATGCGCAAGTCCTTACAGGAGGGTACCTTGGCGTTCTTGATCCGCCGCAACGCGAGCGAATCGAGCGGATGGCTTTCCGTGCGGAAGCTCTTCTCGCGCTGATCGGTGATTATCTCGATCTAGCCCGCATCGAGGGCCGTGAACTCGAACCGGCTTTTCAGGACGTAGACTTCATCGCGCAAGTCGTGCAGCCGTCTCTTGAGGCAGTCAAGGGGCAGGCCGAAGCCAAGTCCGTCACCATCGTTACCAAGGTTCCAGAGAATCCCCTCTATGTGAAGTGCGACCCAGCGCTGATGGGCATCGTCATGGCGAATCTTCTCGACAACGCCGTCAAGTACGGCGACGAACAGGGGGAAATCCGCCTTGCCGTCGAGCCTTTCAAGGGCGTCGTGCGTGTCTCTGTTTGGAACACAGGCCCTGGATTCCCACGGGAAATGAGGTCACGGCTGTTTCGGAAGTTTTCGCGCCTGCCAGTCCCCGAATTACAAAAGAGGAAAGGCAGCGGCGTCGGGCTCTATACGGCGTGGCGGATCATCCAGGAGCACAAAGGAAAACTCCGGGCGAATTCGGAACAGGGCAAGTGGGCTGAGTTTGCGTTCGAGATCCCTGGTTTATCCAGCGGGACCCCCTAGAAACAAGGGTGAACTGGAATTCAACCAGCCGGGACGGGACCCTCTTGTACAGTACGGACCATGCGTTTGCGGGCAGGGCCGCGCGGACTCAATAGGATGCACCGACTGGCATTTCGTGAGACCAGAGGGATAGTATGGGGGCTGCAGGCAATGTGGGGAGAGTCGCTATGAGACTCACGAGACCCGGTGGGACGCTGGCAACCGGCGCGTTGCTTGTGCTTGCCGGCGGCTGGTTCTTCGCGCGGTGCAAGGAGCCCGTCCCTGTGGGTGAGCTCACTCCTGCGCCCGTGGGCGAGAGCTGGATCAATCTGCTCGACGAGGAACACGCCGCTCAGTGGCGCAATATCAGTGGAGAAGAGAACATCTTCGAGATCGATCAGGGCGTGCTGCACATTTTTGGTCAACACCCGTTGCGTTACGTGGGATATACGGGCCGTACGTTCGCTGATTTTGAGCTTCATATCGAGTACAAGCTGACCAAACGCGCGAACAGCGGCGTGTTTCTCCGTGCCCAGCCCGACGACCCCGTCTACCGGGGCTTCGAGGTTCAGGTCCTGGATGATTTCGGCGACGCGCCGGATAAGAACGGCAGCGGCGCCATCTACGACGTTGTCACCCCTATGTTCAACATGTCGCGGCCTGCGGGCGAATGGAACGCCTTCGATATTACGGTGCAGGGCAGGGAAGTCATCGTGTTTATGAACGATTGGCGGGTGATTCACACGGACTTCAGCAAAATGACTGCACCGCTGGGGAAGTTTGAGATACCCTTCGCCGATCTCCCTCTCGAAGGCCATTTGGTTCTTCAGGACCACGGCGGCGAAGTCTGGTACCGGAACATCATGGTCCGGCCTCTGGAAGCAAACGAGGAACGCTGACGCCCCGAGCCGCCATTTGGGGCGCCCTTCTGAGGCTTTGCGGTCTTACGGGCCGCTGTAATCGCCTACGACAGGGTCGACGAGCTTGGCAAAGTCCTGGTAGGCTAGCCGGAAGACTTCAGTGTGTGTACCGGCGTTGAAGGCGATTTCCTCATCTTGCGCAAGCTCTTGCTGGATGTAGACGTCCATCTCGTAGAGGTTGCCGAAGGG
This sequence comes from uncultured Nitrospiraceae bacterium, assembly GCA_964493915.1. Classification (GTDB taxonomy): domain Bacteria; phylum Hydrogenedentota; class Hydrogenedentia; order Hydrogenedentales; family SLHB01; genus CAZBQH01. The sequence continues at coordinate 1,857 of CAZBQH010000575.1, read as the reverse complement.
TGGCATGGCCCCGACTTCGCAATTTGGGAAGCTGTTCCTGATCTCGCTTTCATCGGCCAGTTCAACATGTTTGGCCCCCGTGGCAGTCTTGAGTTTCTCGAACTCGACGTGAAACGGTGCTGGAATGACCACCATGCACATCCTTCCGTCCAGCTTCACGATGACATTCTTGGCCATTTCCCGGCCGCTGATATGGACTGCTTGGGCGGTCCGCTGAGCCGTGTAAGTCTGCGAATGGCTGATCCGTTCATAGGTGACCTTGTTGCTTTCCAGGAAATCGACTAGTGTTTCGACCGGCATAGCAGCACCCTCCATCCTCGATTCATCGCCGTACATCCTCACCGTTTATAGTAGACTGATCAACGCTGTCCCGCAAGGGCGTTCTCGATCTCCTTGAACCGGAAACGCGGCGGACCTTCACAACCTTTCCTGGCTCAGTTTTGGTTTTGCTCCATGCTGATCACATTCAGGGCGCTCCCGGCCTTGAACCAAGTGATCTGTGTCTCGTTATAGGAGTGGTTTGCGTTGAACGCGTCTGTTGCCTTGTCTGCATGATGCAGCACGATGGTCAGAGGCTTGTCTGGTGCAAAATCGGTCAACCCGAGCACGTCGATTGTGTCGTCTTCCTGGATTTTCTCGTAGTCGGCCGGGTCTGCGAACGTCAAGGCAAGCATGCCTTGTTTCTTGAGATTTGTCTCATGGATGCGGGCAAATGACTTTGCGAGAATGACCCGTATGCCGAGGTAGCGCGGTTCCATCGCCGCGTGTTCGCGCGACGATCCTTCCCCGTAGTTTTCATCTCCCACCACAACGGCGCCGATGCCCCGCTCCTTGTACTGCCGCTGCACCTTAGGAACAGCCTCATATGTGGACGTGAGCTGGTTCTTCACCTTGTTGGTTTCTCCATTGAAGGCATTAACGGCGCCGATAAAGCAGTTCTCAGAAATGTTGTCGAGGTGACCCCGATACCGGAGCCACGGCCCGGCCATCGAGATGTGATCAGTCGTGCACTTGCCTTTGACTTTGAGGAGAAGCTTGAGTCCTTTCAAGTCGGTTCCTTCCCAGGGAGCGAATGGGGTGAGGAGCTGAAGGCGCTCGGAGCCGGGTTTGACCATCACCTCAATCTGGCCGCCGTCTGGCGCGGGCGGGACATAACCTGGATCCTCGCAGACAAAACCCTTGGGGGGCAGTTCGTGGCCCTTAGGCGGGTCGAGCTGAACCTGCTCGCCGTCTTCATTGATTAAGGCATCTGTGCATGGGTTAATCGTCAGGTCGCCGGCCAGGACCAAAGCGGTTACTATCTCCGGCGACGTCACGAAAGCATGGGTCTTCGGGTTGCCGTCGTTCCGCTTGGCGAAGTTGCGGTTAAACGAGGTCACGATCGAATTGGGCTCCTCTTCAGGGCCTTTTCGGTGGCGGGCCCACTGGCCGATGCATGGCCCACAGGCATTGGCCAACACGACTCCGCCGATGGACTCGAAATCAGCGAGAATCCCGTCGCGTTCGACGGTGTAACGCACTTGCTCGGAGCCTGGCGCAATCAGGAACTCGGCCTTTGGCTTGAGTTTTTTCTCACGGGCCTGCCGCGCAATCGAGGCCGCCCGCGTCATGTCTTCGTACGAGCTGTTTGTGCACGACCCAATGAGTCCGGCTTCGACCTTCCGAGGCCAGCCGTTTGCCTGGACCATCTTGCCAAACGCCGAAATGGCGTGGGCGCGGTCAGGAGAAAAGGGGCCGTTGACATGGGGCTCGAGCAAGGAGAGGTCCATCTCGAGGAGCTCGTCGTAGAACTGATCAGGCTGAGCATATACCTGGGAATCGGGCCGAAGGTGTTCTGAAACAGCCGAGGCCGCTCGG
>CAZBQH010000574.1:0-5436 GCA_964493915.1 uncultured Nitrospiraceae bacterium | reverse complement strand
CGTGGTCAAAGGCAAACACCATTCGCCTCTGCCCTCTTATGCTCCCCCTGGAACGTGAAAGAGACCTCTCCTTGCGGCGAAAACCCCGTTCGTAGTGACGCCGTAAGGCGTTTCTTGATCCTATCTTGTCTCTGGTCTTCGTGTCACCCGTACAGGCCCAAGGCGGTGTTCCATAAGCGCTGCCATGAGTGAAAGGAGCAAGCGCGAGTCCCGAGGCGCATTCCGAACTCATTCGTCCAAGCGAAAGGCGGGGACCATCGGGTATTACGGCTAAGGATGCCTTGCCTGCGCCGAAGTCAGTAAGTCAATGCCGCTACAAGGAGTATCAGCAGTCCGGCAAGGAACTTCCCGACGAGGCCGCCGACGCGTCCAAGGGCGGCGCCCAGGCCGGACCACGCCGCATCGCCGGGGTTCTTGTGGCTGACCAGGTATTCGTTCAAGGCCGCCCCTGCAAAGGCGCCGAGACATGCGCCGGCGAGCGTGCCCAAAACGGGAAACCAGGGCGTGCCCACGACCGCGCCAAGCAAGCAGCCGACTACGGCCGCCACGGTGGACCGTCTGCTGGCACCAAAGCGCGAGGCGCCATAGGCGGCCGCCAAGAACTCGATCAGTTCACCGGCGGCCGCAAGGACGAGCATGACCAGTATCCCGAGGGGTCCGAAGTGGTCGAAGCCGGTTGCAAGCCAAGCGAGGACCACCGCCCCGAGGATAATCCAATTGCCGAAGAGGCCCACCATATCGAGGAGAAGGCCGATGACGACGGCCAGGCCAAACAGCGACCAGCCCAAGAGTCCTAACGCGAAGTGCATTGCGTGCGCGCCTCATGCCGTGAAGTTCTCTCTATAGACCTTCTTACACGCCCTCGGGTTTCAGGGCGGTGTTTGAGGACGCGAAAGCCATGGTGCTGACCGACGCGACCATCGGCAAGGGGCAAGGGAACTACGAGGTACTCGATACGTATCCCGAGAATGTTTTCTTTATCCCCAAGGCCAAATGCGAAATAATCGCCGAGAACATGGGCGTCCGGACGGGGCAGGTTGGACTGATATCGACGCGCATGCGCCGGGCCGTGCTGAACGCCGGCCTTTCGTGGAAATAGGAGGCATCTATGCAGGTCGCACTCATGGCTTGCACCGTATTCGCGCTCGCCAGCCCCGCTCCCGAGGCTTCCCGCTATCTCATTGCCGCCCGGGTGGACGAGGACGGCTGCGGCGTGTTCTATCACCGCACGACGGGGCAAGCGTTTGTCCCGCGCGGGTTCAGCTATGTGCGTCTGGACGAGTCGCTGCGGCCCGACAGTCCCCATTCCACGTTCAACCCCGGTCTGTATGATCCGGAGCGGGCCGAAGCGGCGCTGGCCGCGATGGAGCGATGGGACTATACCGTGGTGCGGGTCCTGATCAACGGCGCGGCAGCGACGGAACGCGAGGGGGCCATTTCGACAGCTTATATCGAGAATCTCAGCGACTTCATCCGGCGCGCCGCAGCGCATGAGCTCTACGTGCTGATTGTTCTGCCCTTTTACATCCCGCCGTACGCCTGCGCGAACAGCGACCAGGCGCAGTTCGAGGACGTGAACTGGCTGCTGATGACGGATGAAGCGATGTCCTTTCGGGAGCGGTTCCTGCGCGATTTCGTGCGGGCGCTCGAACAGAGCGGGGCCCCTCGAGGGCACATCTTCTCCTACGACCTCAGCGAGTGGCATTTCAACAAGGCGAAACTGCCCTTCACGCTGATCGACGGCCGCCGCATCGAAACCGCCGCAGGTTCGTTCACTTTGAACACATGGGCGGACGCCGTCGACATGATGCGCAAGAGCTTTGTTCTTTTCGTCAACCGGATGACGGGGGCAATTAAGCATGTTGCGCCCGACGCTATGACGGGGATCGACCTGTTTCCCTCAGAGCCTTTCCCGCGTGATCCGCGCTTTCATGACGCAGCCGCCCTTTTTGCAAGCGATCTCGACTACATCGGGCTCCAGATGTACCCTTTCTTCGCCGAGTCCAAGGGGCGGCCCGCGTTGGAAGAGTTAATGGAGAAGTTCGGTGTGCCTGAACGGCACGATAAGCCGATCCTCATGGAGGAATTCGGCAGTCTCAAACGGCTCGAGAATCTGGACGAGGCGGTGGAAAATCTGCAGGACTGGATGCGCCTCTCGACAGACTACGGCTTTCGCGGGTGGATTCTCTGGACCTACGATTGCACAGAACAGGCACGCCCCGCGTTTAACGAGGACTTTTGGCTCGGCGTGTCCGCCGACGGGCGCCTTCTCGAGGCGCTCAGCCCAAGGCATTTGCCGTTGGACAAGGGCGACCGGAACTGAGCGATCGAGTGGGGTAGAAGACTTCCTTATTTAAGCAGGCGCCGCAGAATGGGGAATCAGCCGGACGCCAAGAGACGGTTGATCTCGCGCCGGAGCACGGCCACATCCTCTTGATCCGTGCCGTCGTAGTAGCCGCGGACGCGGTTGTAGGCGTCCACAAGAACGAGACGGGGGCTTTGCGGAAGGGCCTCCTCCGACGCAGCTATTCCGAATCCATCGAAGGCAAGAGAACGGACCGTTTCGTCGGGGCCGGTCAGGAAATGCCAGCGGCCAGGGCCGGCGCCGGATTCCTCCTTTGTATATGCAGCCAGGACGTCCGGGGCGTCATGGACGGGGTCAGCGCTGATTGAGACGAACACGACCCCGTCTAATGACCTCAACGTTCGGCAAAGTTCTGCCGTAGTCTGAGCCGCCGTCGGGTCCGGGCAGTCCATGCAAGAGAAAAGGGCGACCCACACTTTGCCCGCAAGGTCCACGTCAGTAAACGTCTCCCCCTGAGGGTCCGTGAGCGAGAAAGAAGGGGCCAGGCCTAGAATTGGGAGTTGTCCACCCTCATGAGGGACGGCCAGCCGTGTATTCTCGCCTGAAATGGCCGCGGCGACGCAGAACACTGCGAAGAGGGCGGTCACAGCGAGGATGAGTGCAGCCTTTCTGGAACGCATAGGATCGAAGTCTCCAGCCCTGAGCATGGTGATTATAGCGCACATCGAGGGCCAATCAAAGAACCTTCACGGCCGGACTTTGACTCGTCGGCGACGCGTCCATAGAATCGCAAGGGCCAAGTGAATTGCAAGGGGAGCGGTCATGGTGGAGACGGGGTATCTTTTCAGTCCTCAGGGCATGTTGCATGACACCGGGCCAGGCCATCCGGAGTCGGCAGCCCGCCTCGAGGCCATCGCGAAGGCCGTGGATCAGGCCGGACTTCCATTGAAGCGTCTCACGGCGAGGCCCGCGGCACGCGAGGATTTGCTGCGCGTCCACAGCGCCCAGCACATTGACGCCATCGAGAAGACCTGCGCCTCGGGGGAAAGCTACCCGGACCCGGACACCTATATGGCCCAGGGGTCGTTGGAGGCCGCACTGTTCGCGGCGGGAAGCGTGATCGAGGCCTGCCGGGCCGTACTGGACGGCGAGGCCGCAAACGCCTTCTGCGCGGTTCGGCCTCCCGGCCACCATGCCGAGCGCGGCCGCGCTATGGGCTTTTGCCTGTTCAACAACGTGGCCATTGCGGCGCGTTGGCTGCGCGATGTGCGCAAGGTTCCGCGGATAGCCATCCTGGACTGGGATGTGCATCACGGCAACGGAACGCAGCAGGCCTTTTACCATGACGCCTCCGTATACTACGCGAGCCTTCATGAATCGCCGCTTTACCCTGGCACGGGGCGCGCGGATGAACGGGGAGCGGGCAACGCCAACCTGAACGTGCCGATGCGGCCAGGCAGCGGTCCGGACGCGTGGCTTGGGGCATTGGACGATCAGGTTTTGCCCGAATTCGACCGTTTTCAACCGGATTTTCTGTTGATTTCGAGCGGATTTGACGCGCATCGCAACGATCCGCTGGCAACGCAGGAGCTCGAGTCCAAGACCTATGACGAGATGACGCGGCGCATCGCCGGCGTGGCGGGCGGGCGAATCGTTTCAGTGCTCGAGGGGGGCTACGATCTGCCCGCTCTCAGCGAGTCCGTCGTAGCGCATCTGCGCGCACTCATAGGGGAAGTATGATGGAGTCCCTCGATCGGTTTTTCGGCGTGAGCGCGGCGTCATCGAGCATCCAACGCGAGATACTGGGCGGCGTGACGACCTTCGCGACGATGAGCTACATCATCTTCGTGCAGCCGACTGTGTTGGCGGCCTGCGGCATGCCCTTCGGTTCGGTGCTCATGGCGACCTGTCTTTCAGCGGCCGTGGCGTCCATCTTGATGGGGTTCGTCGCGCGGTACCCCTTTGCACTCGCTCCCGGCATGGGCGAGAATTTCTTCTTTTCGTTCGCAGTCGTTATTGGGATGGGGTTTTCCTGGCAGGCGGCCTTGACCATTGTGCTGATCTCGGGGGTGCTCTTCCTGGTCCTGTCGTTTTTTGAAGTGCGGGCACGCCTGCTGAGCGTGCTCCCTGACTGTCTCACCAACTCGATAGGTCCCGCCATCGGATTCCTCATCGCGTTTGTGGGCCTTCAATGGGGAGGTCTCGTGCGGCCGGACGCCTCGACGATGGTCGCTCTGGGCGACGTAGGAAGCGGTCCTGCGTTGCTGACTATCTTCGGCGTGTTTCTCATCGCCGCGCTGATGGCGCGAGGCGTACTGGGCGCGATGTTGATTGGCATTCTGGCCGTAACCGCGGCAGGCTTGCTTTCCGGAGTCGTCCCATTGCCTGAGGCGTCCGTCGAGCGATCCTTCGAAACCTTCTTTCAGCTTAACTTCGCAGAATTGCTGGCGAAATGGGACACGGCGCTCGGCGCCATCCTCTTGTTCTTTTTCATGGACCTCTTCGACACGATGGGAACGCTCATCGGCGTAGGGACGCAAGCCGGTTTCGTTGACGAACAAGGCAGGTTGCCGAGAGCAGAGCGGGCGTTCATGGCAGACGCAGCAGGGACGTGCATTGGCGCGCTGTTCGGCACGTCAACCGTTACCACCTACATCGAGAGTGCGGCGGGCGTTGCAGCAGGCGCGCGGACAGGGCTTGCGGCAGTCGTCACAGGACTGTGCTTCGCGGGCGCCGTCGCCTTGGCGCCAATCGTTGCGATAGTGGGCCAGGACATCGGCCCTGCCTTCTATGGCGTGGCGCCAACAGAGCCCCATGCGGCGATGTACCCTTGTGTAGCGCCGGCGCTGATTGTGGTGGGGTTCATCATGATGGCGCCGTTGCGCAAGGTGAAGTGGGACGACATCACCGAGAGCCTGCCCGCTTTCCTGACTGTCGCCATGATGGTCTTCGGCTACGCGATCCACGTCGGGATTGCCTTCGGATGCATCTCGTTTGCATTGATCAAGCTGATCAGCGGCCGGGGCCGGGAGGTCCACCCGGTGATGTACATCATTGCGGCCTTGCTGGCCGCGCGGTATGCGTTTCTGTAAACTCGACGGCGCCGGATACGCAAGCGGGATACCGTTTCT
>CAZBQH010000573.1:0-2137 GCA_964493915.1 uncultured Nitrospiraceae bacterium | reverse complement strand
AGAAGGCCGGAAATATGGAACATGACGCTCATCATGCGGGGCTTCTCACAACCTTGGGTGCTGGAAAGAGCCAGTAGAGAGAGTGCAGTTTACGCGTGGAGGCAATTTCGATGAAGATGGCTTGTTTGCGTTCTCATAAGGCCTTGGAATAAATAGGTTTATAAACCTATATACCCTTGAAACCCCGTGTATGCCCACAGTAGGGTTTCTCGTAGTTGGGAGTGCGAGTGCCTACTACACGAAATAGATAGAAAACAGACACGCGTACAGACTCGCGCGAACTACTACATATCCTTTGCCTATTTGACGCGTAAACTCTACTCTCTTCTTCCCCAGCCTGAAAGGCCTGTATGGGGTGCTTTTGCAAGACTTCTGACTACTTAAGAAACGGCCTTCAGAGCTGTCCTGAGGCCTGGTAGGCGCAGTTTACGGCTTCAGGCCTGTTCAGGCCTCATACTCGGCGGCTCTTTTCTTCCTCTTCAGGCAGTATTCCCGCCTTTCTGGACGAGTATCCGCCCTTTTTCGGTTAACCGGACAACACGGCGCCTACCCGTGGCGGTCCGTTCTTCGTGATCGGTGACGAGGCCCTTGTTGGCCAGGCGCAGCTTGATGCGTTGTCCCTGGCGCACACTGATGCCAAGCCGCTGATACCGCACTGCCACGCCGCTTTCGGGATGATCGGCCACGTCCCACAGAAACGCTGCTTCGGGGTCGACGCCATTGCCCTCATTGCCGCCATGGCCAGAGACTTGCTGTTCTTCTTGTGTGTTGATGTTGCTCCCCGGTTCCACTGAGGCCGGAACTGGCGAAGGCTTCAGAAACGGCGCCATATGCAGCCTGATCGCGTTGTCCGTTATGGCGCCTTTGACGACGCTGAACTCGGGGATCTGGATCAGAAAGGGCCGGGGTGCCCGTCCCTGCAGCTTGACCACGGCCTGGCCGACCTCGAGCCGGCCCAGCAGGTCTTTCTCCTCGCCCTCGAGCAGCATGCTCTGAGCCATGGCGTTCACATCCTTTTGATGCTTGAGGTTGAGGCAGATGGTGCAGTAGGTGTTTCCCAGGGATGAGATGGCAATCTTGCTGGGATGTTGGTGAAGGACTACGACGGACTCGCCGAATTCCCGTATCTCCCGGAAGGTAATCTCCATGACCGACTGCCCTCCGATGTGGGAACGCCCCATTGACTGGACATTTTCTTCCAACCACGCCAGAATCTTGATGGGGTCGAACACGACGCCGCTCCCCTTTTGGGCGTTGTTTTCTCAACTTGAGGCCGTTTTACACGATGCGAGGCCCTATTCGACCTTTGCTATTGGGCCGATCCGAAAACTGGGGATAACGGCGGGGGGTTCCATTTGCGCTTGCGACATCCGTTCGGGCAGCCTTAGACCTGCGGCGTGCGCTCGTGACGCTGCGCCTCAAGATGACGCGTCACTTCCGTATCGAGCACCTCTTGCACCACAGCCCGCACCATCTCACCCAGCAGGTCGGCGCCCGGTTCGAGCTCCTCTTGCATCCGATTGAACTGTCCGGCCGACTGTTTGTTGGTGATCATCTCGTTGCTCCTTGTGTTCGGTTTTTTCGACTACCAAAGATCGAAGCATATGGGCTGGCCGCCATGCCAGCCTCTTTACAGACTCTTCTTTACACTATCGTGGGGCGGTCTAATGGAGTTCGCCCTTGGTGGATTGCGTCACACAGGGGCGGCGTGGATGTTGTCGGTGGGACAGGAGGATTCCCGCACGACAAGCGTGGGCTGGAGCAGAGCATGCTGAAGCGGTGTGTCGGGGTTCTCTATCCGGCGCCGGAGAAATCGCCAGGCCAGCGCGCACATCTCCTCGACGGGGATGGCAATGGTCGTGAGAGGTTGCTCGAGAAACTGCATGTCCTCGATACCGTCGCAGCCCACCAGCATCACGTCGTCGGGCACGCGCAAGCCTGCCTCGCGAAGCCCCCGATAGGCGCCGAGGGCGAGGTCGTCGTTATTGCAGAAGAGGGCGTCGACCCCGCCGCCTCCCGCCAAAGATACCGAGTTGGGTCAGGATCATGGTCAGGTCCTCCTATTGTTCTTGCTCGTTACGAGCTGATTGCAGCTCTGCAGACGGACGAGTGGCATACCTATCAGGTGATACTCCGC
>CAZBQH010000572.1:0-11142 GCA_964493915.1 uncultured Nitrospiraceae bacterium | reverse complement strand
CGGCCAGAACACCGGGGCGCTGGATGAGAAGCACCCGCGCACGGCTGTGGGCTTGTCCAAGGATGGGAACACGCTCTATCTCCTCGTTTTAGACGGGAGGCAAGAGGGTTACAGCCTTGGCGCCACGACAGCGGAAACGGCCGATTGGATGCAACGCCTTGGCGCCTACACGGCGCTGAACCTCGATGGCGGGGGGTCGACAACGCTCGTTATCGACGATGGGACCGGGCGCGCCAAGGTTGTCAACCGCCCGGTCCACGGCGGGATTCCGAATGTGCAGCGCCCGAGCGCCAACCATCTCGGCGTGTTCGCGAAGGGCCTCGAACACAGTCGGGAGGAAGAGTAAAGCGCGTGCGCCGGCGCCTGGCGTTGATGCGGCTTTCGAGCCGGCGTATGCTGCGGGGTGCTGGGCTCGCCGCGACAAGGAGGAAAAGGCATGTTTGTCAGGCTATGGCTCCTTGGATGCATGGTTACTGCATTGTTAGCACCGTTTGCTGCCGGAGAGGTGCTGGACAAAACGGTGCCCCCTATCTGGAAGATCCTGCCGAAACCAAGATATGTGCAATACGGCGGAGGAGAGGACTTCGTCCCACTTGGCCGCGTGGCGGTAGTGCGTCGGGAGAACGGCCCGTACCACACGCGCCGCGATGCGAGCGGGGAGCTCGTTGAGCTGAGCACCGTAACGGAGGAGGAACTGCTGGTTCTGCTTCGCGAGCGCGGCGCCCAGGAAGTCGTCGCGGTATCTGATGCGTTGGAGGACTATAGCGATTACGACGCTCTTGTCCTGCTTGGTTCGGTGCGGTTCAACGCGATAGCGGAGCGGTACTGGGCTGAGATGGGTCTGTCTTTCGAGTCATGGGACGACGAGAATACGGAAGGAGACGCGTTTCGTGACTGGCCTGACCTGGGCACAGAAGGATACGTTCTTGTTGTAGACGAGGTGAAGGGACAGACCCTTATTGTGCTTGCGGGGTATGACTGGGACGACGCGTTGGATCAGTTTTATGGCGCGGGGACCTTCTACGCCCTGCAATCGTTTCGTCAACTGCTTGTTGGCCAGGGCGGGGATCTTAAGGTGAAACGTGCAACGGTGGTCGACAGCCCGCTCGTGTCTTTCCGCGGGTGTTATACAGGTTGGCTTCCGGATGAGGAGCAGAACTGGCGGGACGTGCGCTTCCTCTCCGAGATGAAGGCGAATGCGAATATCTACTGGTACGGACATCAGGTGGTAGAGTACAATGTTGAGGCCGCGTCGAAATTCCGCTATCCGTGGCGCGATAAGCAGCTCGAGTTTTTCGGTGGGATCGGCAAGTACTGTCATGAGCACTATATCAGGCCCGTCTTTTGCATGAACCCGGACCATTATGAGGTGGCATGGGCCGCTCCCAAGACTTTCGATGGTTCGGAGAGGGACCCGCTGCACTATGACCCGAATCATCCCGTTGAGCCCGAGTTCAAGGCGATGTGGGCCGAACTTGGATATGAAGTGGAGAACGATTGGGACATCCTGGCGGCGAAGTTTGCTCAGTTGCATAAGGCGGCGCCTGGGGCCATGCTGCAGGTTATGAACGAGGACGACCTGTTTGGCCTTGTTCACGAGTCCGACAAGGTGTTGTTCAAGACCAACACCGAGGATCCGCGAAAGAACGCCACTAACTACGGGCACGCCCGGGGTCGGTTCTTGGCAGGCCTTTACAGACGCATACGCGCGCTGTGCCCCGGCTCGTCGCTGTACATGCCGTTGTGCCCGCCGGGTCAGCTCGCCTACCAGCTCGTGCTGAACCGCGACGAGGCGAACGCCCGCGACTTCATGAGAGCACTGGCCGAGACGCTCGAAGAGGAGGGGATTCTTAAGTACGCGCCAACCTTGACCACGGGCGGCGGCACGGCGGCCGAGGTCACAACGGCGCAGGACTTGGTTAACTTCGGCGAGTGGTACCGCGGCGGGCCTGTCCAGTTGTCGTACAACAACTTTTCCGGGGGGTATCATGTAGGCGCTTACGAGACCGACCCCGAGGGGCCGCGGACGCTGTACCAGATCAACGACGAGTATCCGGCAGGCTATCGAGACACCACGTTGTACAAACGGCTCTGGGGCTTTGCGTGGAACGGTCTGTCTGACGAGCATGTTCTGGCGTGGTGTCAGTCGACGTACATGTGGAACATGCCAGCCCTCGAGCGAGAGGAAACGAACACCCTTGCGACGCGCAAGGTCTGCACCGAAGAGACCTATCCTTCAGTAAAGGCGTTTTTCGAGGAGTTCGACAATCCCTCCTGTTATCTGCCGGACAACCAGCCGCCGTATCGCATCAAGTTCGTGAGCGACTCGATAGCCTTCCCGACCAGTCCGGATGTGATGCACGGCTGGCAGTATCTGATGAGATACACCGACGCGATGCGACTCGAGGCGCAGCGGCTCCGCGACAAGCTTCACACATTGTTGCCTGAGCTTTGGCAGAAGTGGGACAACCGCTACGAGAAGCTGGCTTCCCTGAACTCATTTGGGCATGCCGCCCTCTCGTTCAGCAATGTCTATCTCGCCTATGGCTACAGCCGCGGGTGGGAAAACGCGACAGAAAACGAGATGCTGACAGGGACTGCCTTGCGAGATCTGTATTTGGAAGCAGAGGATGTTCAGCAGTGCGTATTTTGGGGGCCGCATGTAGTCGGCGACGTGCAGCCTGTCGACACGAACCATTACACCAGCGCTTTGCGTTTCATCTATACCGACGGCAAATGGGAGGCGTGTCCTACCATGCCTAGCGAGGCTGAGATCTACACGGATATCTGGACAGAGGGTCTGGTTGACCGCTTCTACCAGTTGGCAAGTGCCTGTGCGTTGGGCGACGTGCCCGAGGGAGATGCGGGCCTGAAATCGGGTTGGGGAACGGCGCAAAAGCAGAACGGCGAAACGTTTCGCGTGGTCGAGTCGGCTGCTTCCATGGAGCTTGGCCCTCTACCAGCCGAGGGTCTGTTGCGGGTCCGGATGGGAACAGAAGGAACGCCCTTCACCCAGTCCACGGGATGCCGGATTGTTATAGGAGACCACACACACAAAATCGCGGTTTGCAGACCCCGATGGTTCTATATCCCGTTGGCGCAAGGCGTGGCTGCCGATGCGCTGGAGTTTGAGACCGACGCCCCTGTCCAAGTTTACGACGTTGAAGTCTACAGCGTATTGGGCGGTTGAGCGCGGGTATCTTGGGTCTCGGATGTTCTGGTGTTAGTCGGTTGAGAACCGATACGCTGTGACGTGCTTGTAGGTCTCGCCGGGGCGCAGTACGGCGCTGGGAAACTCAGGACGGTTGGGCGAGTCGGGGTAGTACTGGGTTTCCATGCAGAATGCGGCATGTTTGCTGTAAGGTTTGCCGCTTTTGCCTACGATGCTTCCATCAAGGAAGTTCCCTGAATAGAACTGCATGCCCGGTTTGGTGGTGTGCACCTCCATGACGCGGCCCCGGTGCGGATCGCGGACGCGGCCTGCGAGGGCCAACGTGGGGCCGGTCTTGTTCAAGACGTAGTTGTGGTCGTAGCCGCCAGGGTCGCCCTTCATTTCATCGATCCGGGCGCCGATCCGTGTGGGCGAGGTAAAGTCCAGCGGGGTGTCCTTTACATTTAGAAGACGGCCCGTCGGGAGTAGGCTATCATCAACTTCGGCATACTGAAGGGCGTTGATCATCACCTCATGGTCGAGAATGCTTCCAGTCCCCTCGCCGGCCAGATTGAAGTACGAATGATTTGTGAGGTTGACTACGGTGGTCTTGTCGGTTGTGGCCGCATACGAGATGCGGAGCTCGTCGTCGTCTGTTAAGCTGTAGACGACTTGGCACGCGAGATTCCCGGGGTAGCCTTCTTCACCGTCAGGGCTCAGGTAGGTCAGCCTGACGTCCGAGGCGCCGTCGCCACTTGCTGTTACCGCATCCCAAAGGACGCGATGAAAGCCGCCAGGTCCCCCGTGAAGATGGTTTGGTCCGTCGTTGGCAGCGAGGCGGTATTCGCGTCCTTCGAGGGTGAAGCGGGCCTTGCCAATGCGGTTGGCGTACCGCCCGACAGTAGCCCCGAAATAGGTTTTCTGCTCGAGATACTTGTCGAATGCGTGGTAGCCGAGTACGACGTCGGCAGGTCGGCCGTCGCGATCAGGTATTTCGAGTGAAACGAGGATGCCGCCGAGATTGGTGATCCGGGCGCGAACGCCGTGTTTGTTGGTCAGCGTAAACAACAGGGCGTCTTGGCCGTTAGGGGTGCAGCCAAACACCGTGCTTTCGATAGACATGGGCGCTCTCTCCTTGCTTGAGACGATGACTCGTTGGACCGGGGGGATTCTGCCTTAAGGCGTCGTCCCGGGTATTTAGTTCTTGTGACGGCAGACAAGATAGCATGAAACCTCCGCTGAGCGCGAACGCCTATGGGCGCGGGTGAACAGAGGGCAGGCCGAAGATACGGCGGTGCCGCCATTTGGGCTTTCATGGTGCGCCGGCGACAGCCCCATTTTTCAGGATAAGCACCCAGTCGCTATTGCTGGGCCGGTCGGGGAGCATAAGGGTGTCGCCGGTGAAGGCGCCAGCCTTAGCAGACTGGTAGGCGCCGGTGCGCACGTCGAAGAAGCGGGCCTCATAGGCCGCATCGGGCTTTGGACCGCGCATATGAACCGGGGCAGTCTTGTCGAGTTGCGGCGGAAAATACACGAGAAAGAGGTCGTCGCCTTGCCGGCATACCACGGGCGTGTTCGACTCGACGGCGTAGTCCTCGTCGTCGACGGCTTTGGGGTCTGGGGCGAGGAGCCACCACTCGAAGGTCTCGAGCAGGTTCCGCATAAGCGTCATCTGTTTCGCGCCTGGGTAGTCTATGGCGTTGTACCAGGCATTGTTGCCCCAGTGCCACTGGACCTTGTGCTCTACATTCTTGTTTGGATACCACAAGCCTGTTGCGCCGTATGTATAGCCGCAGGCCCCGCAGAACATAGCGCGGTAGGCGGCTGCGCGGACGTCGCCGTCGTCGTTTTCCTTGTCGTAGATGCGCTCGAAATTCTGTTCTCCTACGACCATTGGCAGCGTGCGGCCGGACTTGAAGTAGGCTTCCCAGTGATGGTTTCGCGGCAGGACTTGCCCGGGTTCGCGGAAATGGCCGCCCTGAATGAGGATGAAGTCGAACCAGGGTTCGTCCCAAGCCTCTTTGCCGGAAAGATAGGGGGGCCAGGGCATGATGGTCATCGGACGCGAGGCGTAAGGGTCGAACTCGCGGACCTTGGCGGCGACTTTCAAGTGTTCCTGGGTGATTTCCGGCGACACGGCGTTATACTCGGCCACAACGTACCACAGGATGTTATAGGAACCGTAGCGGGCCTGGACGTATTTGAAGGCATCTGTTACATCCTCGGCCTTCCAACCGAGCTGCTCGAGGTCCCACGTCCAAAGAAGACCGATGCTCAAGATGAGTCCGGACTCGTTTGCGTAGAGGAAGTAACGGTCCGCCCTCTTCCAGAAGCCGAGGACTTTGTTCGTCCAGGCCGAGGGTTTGAGGAAAATCTCTTTGTCATGCATCTGATCGGTGGAGAACTCGGGTTTGCTGCCGAGAAACGCGCAATGGACGACCGAGTATTGCTGCTTTTCACGGAGGCGGACGATTAGCTTGTACATGGATTTGAAACGGTCTGTCGAGGAGGCGTCGTAAGGTACGTCTTCAGTAGGCACGAACCACCACGTATCGCCGAGCCAATAGAACGGCGTGCCGTCGTGGTAGGTGAAGTAGCGGCCGTTTGCGCTGGCTTTCAGAAAACCGCCGTGCAGGTAGAGTGGATTGGTCTCACCCGCGGGAACGGGTTGCACGGCAAAACTGCCCTTCTTGCCGTGGAGCCCGGTATCGTCCGTGTTGCTGCATACGGTCGTGTAGTTGTACTCGCCTGCTATTAAGGGGCAGTACCGGACTTTCCAGACGCCTTCGCCGTCGTAGAAACCGTAGACCTTGTGTTCGGCGCCGTCGGGCCGGCGAATTGTTGCGTAGAGCTCGACGTCCGCAAACGGTTTCGCGTAGTCCGCTGTCGAGGCGAAAGCGAGCGCGAGGGTGCGGTATTGCACGAAGGCGGCGGGGTCTGTCTCATGGGCAAGGTGATGCTCGACCTCTTTACCGGCGCGTTCCATGGCCTCCACATCCACGTATTGGCCGCTGTCTTCGCCAAAGGCGCCCGGGCCGACGATGATCATTGTTGCGAGAGCGAGTAAGCGTGCTGACCGCAAGGCCGTGTTGCTCCTACTGTTCCTGGGCCGTGGCCGGGCTTTGTACCTTGAAATCGCCGGTATAGGGAATGCATCCCGCGGCATCGACCTCGTAGCCGTGCTGCTCGCGGTACCAAGCGCTTGGCCGGAAGTCGTCGCCGATCTGTTTCAGGGCTTGATTGAGCCGGCTGTCGAGTTCCTCCTGGAGCGATGCTGTCTCCGGGGCGCCTACGAGATTTGTCATCTGATACGGGTCGCTTTGATTGTCGTAGAACAGCCATGGGCCTTCGAGGCTGCGGACATAGGTGTAACGGGGCGTCCGGATGCCGCGGTACTCCTTGCCGCCGTAATAGCCGGCGAAGGGGGACACAGCCATCAGGAGGGCCGCCCGGTCCCAATCGCTTTTATCGCCACGAACCAGAGCCGAGAGGTCTTCGCCTTCGAGGCTGGCAGGTACGGGAATGCCGCTCAGCGCAAGGAGCGTGGGCAGAATGTCCGGCGTATTGATGGGGGTCTCGATAGTTCGGGCGCGGCTTTTCTGGAGGGCGGGAAAGCGCAGCAGGAAGGGGACGCGGACGGATTCATCCCAGGGGCGCTGTTTCTCGCACGGGGGCTGCCCCTGCGACCCGAGCATTTCGCCATGGTCCGAGGTGAACACCAAGAGCGTGTTTTGCGCCAGGCCCGTTTCGTCGAGAGTCCGCAACAGGTCCCCGATGCAGCGATCGAGGGCTGTGCAGTGGCCGTAGTAGCCGCAGGCCTCGATGCGGGCATGTTCCTCCATGTCTCCGGTTAAGTTAGGGCGCATTTTCAGCGATTCCGGCGGGTACAAGGCTTTAAGCTCGTCGGGCGCTGTCGCATGGGGAAAGTGGGGCGTCCCGTAGGACATCATCAGAAAAAACGGTTTGTCGGCGTCAGCGCGGCCGCGCAGATAGGCTTGGGCATCGCGCGTTTGCGCGTAGGCGTCATAGCCTTCCCAGTAGCGTTTTTCCGGCGAATTGTCGGTGTAGTAGTGCGAATGCGGGTAGTTGTGATCGCACTCGGCCCCTTTCCAGTACTGGAAGCCCTGACGGCGTTCGGGCGGAATGTACGCGTCGCGGCCGTGCCCGTCCAGGTGCCACTTGCCGATGTACGCCGTATCATAGCCGGCCCCGGCAAAGATTTCAGCCATGCACAGTTCGTTGTCGGGCAAGTGGAGGTCGTTGAGGAACATGCCGGTGTTCGTGGGATAGCGGCCCGTCATCAGTGCAGCGCGATAAGGGGTGCACACGGGACACACCGATACGGCATTGGCGAAATTCACGCTTTCCGCTGCGAGCTGGTCCAGGTTCGGCGTGTTTACGTTTGGGTCGCCGCCATAATGCGTCGCTGCCGCCCGCCACTGGTCGGTGAGCAGATAT
Source organism: uncultured Nitrospiraceae bacterium (assembly GCA_964493915.1). Lineage (GTDB taxonomy): Bacteria > Hydrogenedentota > Hydrogenedentia > Hydrogenedentales > SLHB01 > CAZBQH01. The sequence goes on along the minus strand of CAZBQH010000572.1, from coordinate 3,533 downwards.
ACGATATTGGGGGCCTGTCGTCCCTCATCCTGGGCAAACGCCCAGGAGCCGCTCAATGCTGCTGTCGCCCCTGCCGCAGCCGTGGTTTTCATGAAGGTCCGCCTGTTCATGTTTCCTGCATCTCCTTGTAATGCGTTTCTCAGGTATCCTGAAACGCCCTATGTCGCGCTGAAGATAGGTGAGAGTTTCTCACATGACAGCCCTATTTCTGCAAACGCTTAGTTTGCCGTGTCCTACTGTCCGTCAGGCCTCTTTGGCGCCGATGCGGGAGCGGGCGCGGTTCATTTGCTGTTGCGCCAAGGCGAGAAGCCGTTTGGCTGTTGATTCGTACTCGGGTGAAGCGATGCGGTTCTCCCGCTCGTGCGGGTCTTTCGCAAGGTCAACGAGGACCGCGTCGCACGGCTCCGGGTTGAAGCGTACAGAGAGTTTACACGATCCGTCTCGCACCATGATCAAGGGGTCGTCGTGATCGAGTTCGGGAAAGCTTTGGAGGGTCAGCATGCTGTAGACCGGTTGAGGGGAGGGCTCGACGCCCGCGCGAAGGGACGCGGCGAGGTTCACATCCTGTACATCGTCCGGGACCTCGAGTCCAGCGGCGTCCAGGAGCGTGGGGAGCAGCGAACGCGTCTCGACGGGGGTTTCCAGCGTTTTTCCCTGCGCGAAGCCTTGCGGCCACCAGAACAGATAGGGCACGTTAACTGAAGGATCGAAAAAGGTCTGCTTCTGGACCAGGCCGAAATCGGCCAGATGGGTGCCGTGATCGGCGCCGAAGACAACGATGGTGTTTTCGAGATACCCGTGCTCGTCCAACCAGTCAAGGAGGTCGCCGATGAGATGGTCGACGAAAGCGGCAAGTCCGTAGTAGTATCGGCGCAATTTGCGGGTTTGCTCGGGGGTGAACAGGGTCCCGTCGGCGGATTTGCGCAAGTGCGAGGAGATCCAGCCGGGTTCTGCGGGGGAAGGCGGATCGGCCTGGTCGGGGAGACGGATGGCGTCTTCACGGATGAGCGTGTCGTAGGGCGCAGGCGTGGAAACGGGCGTGTGAGGCGCGTTGAATGCGAGCCGCAAGAAGAACGGCTGGTCCTTGGGTCCCCCTTCGAGCCACCGTTTGCCTCGCTCGACGCATTCCCATTCGGCGGTCTCGGAGGGGTCTGCCGGGAAGCGGCCGCCCAGGATCCAAGGGTAAGGTTTGCCAGGGTACTTTATGACGTCGAACGAGGCTTCGTCGTACTCCTTCGCGTAGTTAAACCAATCCAAATGCCGGCTGATATGTTTGGTCCAGATGGTCTGGAACGGGGCGTTCGAGCAACACAAGTGGTTTCGTCCGAGGCTGGCAGTTCGATAGCCGGCCTGCTCGAAGAGACCTGTGAGGCATTCGACGCGAGGCAAATCGCGGCTCAGGTTGTACCAGATGCCCGTTTGAGCGCAGCGTTGTCCTGTGAGCAGGGCCATGCGGGCTGGGCCGCAGACAGGGGCCGGGGTAACGGCGGTGCGGAAGAGGACGCCTTCCGATGCGAGCCGGTCCAAGGCGGGCGTATGCGCCCAGGGCGATCCGTAGCAGCCCAAGGAATCGGTCCGCTGCTCGTCGGTGAAGAGCCAAAGGATGTTGGGACGTCGCGCGGGGGCATCGTTGGGATAGGCGGCAGATGCAAGAGTCATTGAAGCAAGGCCTCCCTTCAGAAAGTCTCTGCGTTTCATTGTCTATATCCTCCAGGCCGTCTCTTCAGTTGGGGCGATTCCCGACCCAGTTAGGGCGGGGGAATTGCACCCTATCGTTTGGAAGACGAGTACGCCCTATTTGCCGAATGTGATGCGCTCGCCGACGCGGAGGCTGGGTTAGGCGCCAGCATTTGCGCACCCACGTCGTTGAGGTGGCGGTGCAAGAGATCTCGGAGTTCCCGCGCCGTATCCGGACGTTCCATCGCGAGATCATGCGTTTCGCCGAGGTCTTTCTCGAGATCATACAACTCGACGGCGCCGTCTTCATAATGCTCGATGAGTTTGAGACTGCCTCGGCGTACTGCGCCGCAGGGCTTCGTGCCGGCGTGGTAGTGCGGGAAATGCCAGAAGAGGGCTTCCCGCCCGGTTGCTGCGTTTCCCTGCGTTTTGCCTTCGACAAACGGCGCAAGGATGTCTATACCGTCTTTGTGGGCCTCGGGACGAAGAGGCAAGCCGGTCATGGCCAGAAGCGAGGGGAAGATGTCGTTGGCGATGGCGGGCGCGGCGATCTGCCTGCCACCGTCGAGTACGCCTGGCCAACGGACGATGAAGGGGATCCGTATGCCCCCTTCGTAGAGTTGGGCCTTGCCGCCTCGCAAGGGAGCGTTGTTGGTAGCTGTGACCACTTTGCCGGTTGCTTCATCGCGGACGTAGCGGAGACCGCCGTTGTCCGACGTAAAGACGACGATCGTGTTGTCTGCGACGCCCAATTGTTGAAGCCCTCTCATAAGCCGGCCGACGCCCTGATCGAGGACCTCGATCATGGCGGCCATCATGGCGTTGTTCTGGCCGCTCTCGCCCGGCTTCTTACGGCGGTACTTCTCGACGATGTTCTCGGGCGCTTCATAGGGTACATGCACGGTGTGATGGGGGAAATAGAGGAAGAAGGGGTGGCTTTTGTGGTTGTCGACAAAGTCGAGCGCAGTGTCTGTGAACGTCGAGACGAACTTATCGCCGCCGCTTGGCCCGTGAAGCCGGGTGAAGTCGAAGCCTTGGTTGGCTGGACCGTACTTCGGGTCGATCGTGATGCCCAGATGCCACTTGCCGATGCAGCCCGTAGCATAACCGGCTGCCTGAAACGCTTCCGCGAGCGTGAACTCTTCCAAGGGCAGAAACTTGCGCCAGTCCGGCTCGAGCAACGGCCGGTCTTTGGGGTTTCCGCCTGGTATGTAGTGCGTCAAGTGGAGTCGTGCAGGGTATTGGCCGCTCAGGATGCTGGCACGCGTCGGCGAGCAGACGGGGCTTGCTGCATAAAACTGGGTAAAGCGAACGCCGTGTGCGGCCAGGAAATCGATGTTTGGGGTTTCGTAGAAGTCGCTGCCATAGCACCCGAGGTCGCGCCAGCCGAGGTCGTCGACGACGACGAGCAGGACATTGGGCGGACGCTTTTCAGAAGCCGCGCCCAGCGCAGCGAACAGTGCGGATGCGCCCATGAGCTGCAGAAACTCGCGTCTATTCATAGTTTGCCTCCTGTAGTCTGCGTTCGAAAGCAGACAGCGACTTCTGTATGGCGTCCAGCCGCGCCGTGCCTTCGCTTCGTGTGGGGCAGATCCAGCCGCCTTCGTCAAATTCGTTCCAGGCGTAGACGAGGATGGTGTTGGGTTCGCACGAGGCCCGGTTGTTGGTCACCCATTCGAGCGCGCTCGCCACGTGTTGCCCGAGTTCATCGGGGGTGGGCCCGACGCACCAGTTTCCCTCATCGTTCACGTTCGCGAGTGATCTGCGGGGCCGTGGATCCCACCCCGCCCTCACGGGGGGGACCAACCGGAGGGCCCCGCTTCCCCCTCCCGGCCCCCACCACCCGCCCGGGCGCG
>CAZBQH010000571.1:0-28089 GCA_964493915.1 uncultured Nitrospiraceae bacterium | reverse complement strand
CGGTAGTAATCGACAAGCGCAGAGAGTATGTACGCCACCCGCTGGCTCTGGTCGCCGTTCGACCAATCGTCCATCTTCGGGATCGTAATCGTCCCGTCGGCGGCACCAGTATTCCGAAGCAAACCGCTCCTTTGAGCATTGTCACTCTCCTCGATAGTTGCGAATCGGCCACACTTTTGGGCGTCATTGCTTACCTAAGTCCGTCGCCATCAGTTGGTCCACTCCGATACAGGCCGGCGTTTCGCCGTCCTCAGCAATGAAAGCTACCTGAACATCCCCTGGCTCGAGGTCGTACATCCCGAGATCGATGCGGCGCACAACATGTTTCTCTGCCAGGCTGAACTCGGGATTGGCACTTGCTGCGGACGGCTGAAAACGAGCGTCAAACGTCCCTCCCGAAACCCGTTCCACGGTCGTACGCTCTTGGCTCGCGTCGATCGCGGCCTTCAGATAGCTGATCTCCGCAGGCTCGCCGTTCACCGAGACGCTGAAGCGACCATACTCGGGCCCCTGCGTTACCAAAGCGGCCAGTTTATAGGCCCCCGCCTCGTGAATGGGAATCTCAAAGACGAGGCTCGCGCTCGGTCCCGCTGCCTCAAACCGAACTTGCCCTTTGCCGGTCCAGAGGTTGAACTTCTCAGTCTCTGCAAGCTCTCTTCTCTCTTGAAGGATTGCCTTGCCGGCCCCTGAAACGGTATGCGGTACGTTTTCAGCCTCGAGCCATTGCGTGCTGCTTCCCTGCATGTGGGTATAGGTGTAGAGACCGACTATCGCGGCAGCCATCAAGGCCCACCATAGCGCCAGATTGCGCAAACCCCGGTTCAGGGCCCGCTCCCCATGACGCAGTCCCAAGGCGCTCTTCGTCCACACGACCCCCTCGAGTTGCTCGCGAGGCTTGGGTCGCGTGAACCAGGACACGACAACAAGAAAGACCGCCGACAGCACAAAGGTTGTGAAAGTATGGTGCATGAAGTTGTCAAAAGGCTTGAGGAGGTCGATGTAGCGGAAGAGCACGAACTTCGCCAATGGGAGGAATACACCGAATCCCACAAGAAGCGTCAGCGTCGCCGCGACGGGCGTCGCCCCCCGCCACATAATGCCGATCAGAAAGATGGCAGCAATGGGAGGCGCCACGTAGAAAAACACCTGTTGAATCAGAGCAAAAACGGTAAGGCCGGGGTACTGGGCAAGGACGAGCGCCACCACGATGCCTACCAGCATGGCCACCGCAGCACTTAACCGGCCTACATTGTGCAGTTCGCGATCGGACGCGGTGGGCCGCAGGAGCTTCTGATACAGGTCCAGCGTAAAGATAGTCGCCGACGAGTTGGTAATCGCGCTGAGGGTCGACATAATCGCGCTCGCCAGACCGGCAAGGACGAGCCCCACGAGTCCCGCCGGAAGCCAGAGCCGCACCAGGAAAGGCCACGCCTGGTCCCCGTCGCTGATTCGGTCCTGATACAAGTAGAACGCCATAATCCCGGGCAGTACGACGATGAACGGCAAAACGGCCTTGCTGAATCCCGCCATGATCACGCCCATCCGGGCGTCCCACTCGGACCGCGCGCCCAGGCACCGTTGCACCATGAACTGATTTGCACAGGAGTACCACACCCCTACCGAGAACAGGCCGAAAACAATCCCTGTAAACGGTATCATCTCATGCGTAGGCGGGTAAAACACGAGAAACTTCTCCGGCATCTCCTCCATAAGCGTGCCGAGGCCCCCCACATGGTAGAGCCCGTAGATCGTGACGATAATGCCGCCGGTCATAAGCAAACAGTACTGCAGGAAATCCGCCCAAACCGCAGAGAGCAGACCGCCGTAAACTGTGTAGGTCCCGGCGGCTATAGCCAGGATCAGGATCGCCGCTGTCATAGGGACATTGGGGAAAAACACATTGATGGCTTTGGCGCCGGCGAACAGCACGCCGCCCAACATGGCAATAACGAGCCCAACAATCATCGCGACGGCATATATATAGCGGCAGGCCGGGTTGAAGCGCCGCTCGAGGAATTCCGGCATGGTCGCCACGTTTCCCCGCATATAGAAAGGCAAGAACACCCAGATGAGCAACGTAAACGTCACCACATTGCCCCATTCCCATTGGGCGACCGCCATCCCATAGAGGAATCCCCAGCCCACCATGCCGATAAAATGTTCGGTCGAGATGTTCGATGCAATAAATGAGGCCCCCACGGCATACCATGGCAATTTCTTCGAAGCAAGGAAAAAGTCTGATGAAGTAGCGCGGGTCGTACTGCGCGCTGCGACGATCAGGGCAAACGCCACGACACCGATGAAATAGGCCCCAAACACCGCCACGTCAACCGTGCTGAGCGTCAATGTCCATCCTCCTTCTTCAGTGTGTTTCCGCCTGCTCGCCTAATGCGCGAGCCCCCTCTAAGCGCGAAAGCAGTGTAGACCACGCACGTTGTCAATCCTATCTGTCGCCCCTTGCCGCTAAGCCCGCCCAGTCTGCCCAGTCAACGAGCCGGTACGGCGCCCCGCCCTGCTCCTGAACCAGCACGCCATCCTCCACAAGCTTCTGGAAGCGGTCCCGCACAAAATCCATGGGCCAGAAATACCCCATGTGGTTTTCCGGCGTGAACGATAAAGGGCCCGGGACGCCGGTCTGCATAATGCGGAACATCTGCAACAGACGGTCCGCCTCCATGTAGCGAAGGCCGTCCGCACAGGGCAAAAGCAGCCCGAGCTCTTCAGCAACGGCCAGGATCGTCTCTTTCTGCGCGCGTAATTCCTGATTGCCGAAGACTCCGATCCACGTGCCGTATTCGGGGACAGGCTTCCATGCCGCATCGAGCATCTGCGCGAGACCCTCTCTCGAAACGCCCTCTTTCGCGGCCCGGCCCACTTCCTCGATATCGAGTCTGAACTGGGCGTATCTCCGAATCTGCTCGAGGTGCGGCAGCATGAGTTCTACAAAGGTCCGCGGCGGGAACGGAAGGGGAATCTTGGGCACGTAGCCGCGATCGGACTCGAGCCTTGCCAAGACAGATGACGCACGCTCTGCCCGCTGCAGATCCTGCGCAGGGTTCTCCGTTCCAACCCGGTGTTCGGGTCGCGTCCACCAATAAGTCTCCCAGGCAGGACCTGACCGCACATCCTCAATCAGGCACAGCGCCTCGTAGACCTCCTTGCCCGCATTGGGCCCCCACACCGCGCTCGTGAGTTCTGCGAGAGCAGCATGCGGGTCCCGATCCGGGTCCCAGAGGAGCTGACCCGCAACGTACATCGAGTATATGTTGTTCAGGTGATGCGCCTCCATCTCCGACCAGTACTCGACGGGGTGAATCTCCGCAGCCCGGCCTATCCTCGAGTACGCATCCTTAATAACCGAGGCGTTCACATACATCGATGCGAGCTGGTCAGTCTCGTATTCGGTGGTGTACCACCCCCAAATCCCCACGTGCAGGCCGAGTTCGGCGGCACGCTGGTGAAGGGCCTCCCGCGACCCGGGCGGAAACGCCTCCGGCGACGAAGTGGGCAGAAGCAGATAGTGGTTGAAACCGCTGTCGGCAAGCGCCTCAAAATAGTCCGGCCCTCTCGCCCAGCAGTCCACACCCATCTGAATGGCAGGGTTCTTCTCTCGGAGCATCGATTCGAGCAAACGCATGTAATCGAACGCGTCTGCCTGTTCCGTCAGACGGCCCGGGTCGTAGAAATGGGCTATGAACCGGTCCACATCCGGCGCCAGTTCGGCATAGGCCCGATAGTACTTCTCGAAGGTCCGGCGCACATCCGGATCCTCGACGGCCGCTACGCCTTCTTTCGGCGCATATGCCGCTTCCGGGTCATTCCACCCGAAGCCGCTGAACTCGGCCGTCCACGCCCACAGGCTGGCCTCCTGGGCGTTGTCGCGCAGATGCCCCGCTACCCGCTTTTGCCAGTCATGGGCGGCTTCGACCGACCCGAACTGGGCCCAGGTGTAGCAGGTGTCGATGAGCTGCGCGCCGCTGTACCCGAACCAGTCGAACATCTCGACATACCTGGCAAGACGCTCGTCATCATAGAGATAGATGTTCAGCCGCTTGTCCGCGTAAGGATTCGTGAAGCAGCCGCGAACAGCGTCGGGCGTCCAAGGGCAAATCGTCCATTCGCGGGCCGGGATCCAAGGACGCTCATGGAGGTCCAGCCCTTCAAAAACCAATGCGCCGGGCGTCTGCTCGCTCGCAATGACGAGCCGCTGCACGGCCCGCTTGAGTCCTTTGCCCGCCGCCCCCGCGGCCACGATCAGACGGCGCCCTTCCACCTCTGCCGTAACCAACGTGAACGCCTCGTCCGTACCGCTTGGGATGTTCACGGGCACGGGGGGCGCCACAGCCTCGTTGCACAGCACGACGGCCTGGCCGCCGGCAGGCACGTCATCCAGCGTTGCTGCGATCTCAGGCGTTGCCTGCAACACTTCGTTCAGATAAGCGGCAAGCCGGCCTACAATCCGTTTCTCGATCGCGCTCTTGGGCTGAGCCACGACGTAGGCGATCCCTCCACGCTCAAACCGCACAACGGGCGCTTGGCTTGGCGGTGGAACGGGTTGGGCGAATGCAATAAATGGAAAAGCCGCAAGAAAGCTGAGGAGGGGGAGGATCCTGCAGACCATGGTCAGATTCCTTGGGTACGCCGACCAGGCGACGGCAGCCAGACGCGTGTTTATTTACAACCCACATGCTGTGTTAATCAAACATCATTATGGCAGAAAACCTGGCTCACGTCAACCCGGGAACCCTGCTCTGGAGTTCCCCCAAGATTTTTCGTGATTGCGGTGCTACGGGGGCTGGGTGCCGAATAGGGTCATCTGGAGTGGCTTGGGCCGCGACAGGCGTGTGACAGCCCGTCCTGGGTGCTTGGTGAACAGGGCTTTCATTCCGTCAGCCAAGGCATAGTACTTGAAGTCGGCAATGCCGAACAGGCGCTTTGCGGCCCTCTCCACGTAGGACGCCATGACACGAAGGCGGCTGTCGTGATCAAGGATGCAGGCGGCAAAGAACATGGCTGCAAGGACCAGGGGCATGAGGTTTTGCAGCCCTTGATAGTTCAGCACCCGGACATTCTCCAGGTCGTAACAGGTTTTCGCATAGCGGATGGTGTCCTCGACACTCCAGCGCTTCAGGTAGATGCGCACCATGCGCCAAAGGCACTTGAAGCTCCTGCGTAAGGGTTCGGTAGTCAGCATCATGAGCGGCTTTTTGCCGAATCCATGGACGACCAGTAAATACAGGGTTTCCGGGCGATTGGGCAGGCGGACTTTCCGAAACCCGAATCGAAGCTCGTAACATCGTTCTTCGCCGTTTTCGACTCGGGAGATGACCTTGGCGTGCCTGCAGGGGCACATGCGGGCCAGTTCTTCGGCCAGAACGGTTTTTCCGTTCCAGACGAGGTGGCGGTTGCCCAGCAGGCGGAATAAGAATCGCGCACCCCGGTCCAGTAAGGGGCCAAACAGGTTGATGCGGTCGCCGCCACGGTCCATGACCCACAAGCCGCGGCGCCCCACCTGCGCCATGACCTGATCGACCCCCCGAAGGATTTCCTCGTTTTCGCTCACAAAGTCCGGTGCCTCGGCCGACCACAGGCGCTGGTACAGCGGGACTATCGTGTCCGAGCCCAACTCCGCGCCGATGATGTGGAGCGTCCAGTAACCCAACGCGAAATCGTGCGCGCTCCCGTCGCGGACTGTGGCCAAATACTCCATCTCTTTGGCGTACTTCTTCGACAGGTCGCTCGGGTCGATAATCAACAGCGAGTCATGCCCGATGTGATCTGCGGCCATGCTCAGCAGGTTGCCCTGAACCACCCCCTCCAATTCCGGGCGCTGCAAGTTGCGTGACAACCGCCATTGCGTCTTGCGCAACGACACAGATTCCTCCAGGCTTCGACCGATCTCGGTCAGCACAACCGATTGCGAAGCTTGAATCCCATAGACCATCTCCGAAACGAAGCGCTGAGCTACTACGCACAGGCCTTCTGAGAGTTCCCCCGAAAATCGACCGATGCGCGCTCGCAGCTTTCGTGCCGTGGTGGTAGTATTCATGAGCGGGTCTCCTTGTGGTGGTTGGCTTTGCGGCTTCTTCACCTGCAATCCTGCCACCCAGGGAGCCCCGCATCAACGAAACAAAAGATCCCCCAAGATTCCACGCCCAACACTTCCAGAACGGCCCAACTCTAGTCACAAGAAGCGGTTAGAACACCACCTCAAGAAATCTTGGGGGAACTCCAAGGGAACCCTGCTCGACGCCTCTGTCCGGCGCCTGAGCCTGACCGGCACTGATGTGATGTGCCATTTAAACACACAACTGGTGTTTATTGTACATCTTTGCTATAGTCTGTTCATCGAAACCTTGACCAGCAGCCCTCTCGGCGCCGGTAACAAGCACTCGTAATGAAGGAGTACCCCCTCGTGAACGGAATTCGGATTCGGTTGGACAAGCTCTTTTCTGGTCAGCAGAACGCCGTCGTGGTCGCCGTCGACCATGGCATGTTTGATGGGCCGCAGGCCGGCATGGAGAACATTCCCGAGACGCTGGCCCGGCTCGGCGATTTGCCTGATGCGGTGCTCCTCTCGCCAGGCATTTTGCGCAGGTGCGGGCCCTATTTCGGCCGGCGGGGGGCACCCTTGGCGATTGTGCGCATCAATCTCAACACCGTCTTCTGTTTCAAGTGGGGTTACAAAGATGCTGTACTGAAACCGGCCTTCACCCCTGCCGAAGCCGTTGCCCTCGGCGCAGACATGGTCCTGGTCTGCCATACGGCCAAAACCGGCGACGAACAACGGGACGCGGCCAATCTCGAACAGTTTGCCGTCCTATGCTCGCAGGCGCATCAACTAGGGCTGCCCGTTCTCGGCGAGTACTTCCCCGCCCGCCATCTCGAGAAAGGCCCCGACGAGTTCCATGAGGAAGTCTTAATTGGCTGCCGCATGCTCGAAGAGTTCGGGGCCGACTGCATTAAGACTTTCTATACCTCGCGGTTTGCGGAAATAACGGCGAACGTAGGCATTCCCATTCTCGGCCTTGGGGCCGAGAAAACGCCTACCGACAGGGACGCTCTTGCCCTCGCCTGGCGCGAAGTGCACGAGGGCGCACGGGGCGTCGTATTCGGACGGAACGCTGTGCAGGCCAGCGACCCCCAAGCCTTCCTCGAGGCGCTGCGCCAAGTGGTCAAAGAAGGGGCCAGTGTCGATGAGGTTGTTAAGAAGCACGGGCTCACTGGCTGAAGCGAGCCCGCGGCTCGAGACACGACACGCTTATGAAGACAAAAGCTCTTTCTCCGTCTCTCCAATAGCCTCGTCAATGATGTCGAGCCCTTTCAAGAGCGTGTCTTCATCCATCACAATGGGCGGACTCATCCGGAGGATGTGACCGGCCGGTATCCACGCCAGGCCCTTGCGGAATGCATTCTGGTAAACGCGCTTTCCTGCCTCGTCGAACGGCGTCTTCTTCGCCTTGTCCTTGACCAGCTCGATCCCCATAAGACAACCTTTGGCGCGCACATCGCCCACGATGGCGTGCTCCTCTTTCATCCGCTTCATCCGTTTCAACGCGACTTCACCCAAGCGTCGCGCATGTGCAAGCAAACCCTCTTCCTCGATCACCTCCGTCGATGCGAGCGCGGCCGCGCACGCCATCGGATTGCCGCCATAGCTGCTCGACGCGGAGATGGACTCGAAACTCTCCTTGTACGGCTCACGTACGGCCACACAGGTCACGGGGAAGCCGTTTCCAAAGCCTTTGCCGATGGTCACCACATCCGGCGTCACGCCCCAGTGTTCCATGCACAGCCACTGCCCCGTGCGGCCCCAACTCGTCAATATCTCGTCGGCCATCAACAGGATCCCCTTTCTGTCGCAAAATGCCCGCAACTTGGGGAAGAAGTCGTCCGGGGGCATGATCGAACCGCCCCAGCCCTGGATGGGTTCAAGACAGAATCCCGCCACGTCATGGACCGTGGCTTTGTCGATGTATTCATCATAAAACGCAATGTACTGGTCTGTGTCAATGCTGCCGTCCGGCTTGGTCCACATCGGCCGGTACACATCCGGCCGCGGGACCATGTGCATGCCGGGCACCCGGGTCGCCCCGTAACATTTGGCGCGAATATGCCCCAACGACACCGCCCCCTGGGTCTTGCCATGGTAGTCGTAGAAACAGCTTATCATCTCATTATGGCCTGACGCCGCGCGCAGGACCCGCAGACCCGCCTCCACGGCGGTCGCTCCCGAGTCATAGAATTGGAAGCCGTTGAGATCGCCCGGCAGAACCGAAGCCAGCTTCTCGACAAGACGGGTCTTGATAGGCGTCGTGAAATCGTGAGCGTTCATCAACGTGTTCGCGTATTTCGCCACGGCTTCGCTTACCTTGGGATGGCAATGGCCCAGAGTCGTCACATAGATGCCGGACGAGAAGTCGATGTAGGCGTTTCCATCCACGTCCCGCAGGATGCACCCCTCACCGGACTCAAACGTGACCGGAAACAACTTCACCTGCCCGCTCAGACCTTTGAAATACCGGCTGCACCGTTTGTGGTAGGCTTGGGACTGCGGGCCGGGGGGAGTCGCTGCAATGTGGGGATACTGGCTGAGATCCACGCGTGCCCAATCAAGACTAGAGAAAGTCGCCGTTGCCAAGACAAGGGTCTCCTTCGAGTTGAGCGGGATAGCATGCCCGCGGCAATTCGTTCTATTCGCAACTATCGAATGTTCTTATCGCACATCAGTCTAGCACAATCGGCATCCTCAAGACAAGATGGCCCTCAGGCATGCGGGACCCGCAACACGTGTTGCTAAACGTATGAGCTGTTTCGTTTCAATGTAATAACATACAAAACCCTCGTCTGGTACCATACAGATTAGAGATGGTACATAAGAACGGACTTGGCACCGTCAGGATGACTTCTACAAAGAGAGTTGAGACCAACACAATAGCCCCACGCCGCGAGGGCACGATGTCGCGACGCGACATCCTGGCGCTCGGGGCGGCGGGCCTTTTGTCTACTGCTGCCTATGGCTGCTGGGGGGCGCCCCTAGCCCGGGAAAGGCCCAACATCATCGTATTTCTGGCAGATGCGCTGCGGGCAGACTTCCTGCCCTGTTACGGTTTCAACTTCCCAACTGCGCCTCACGTAACGGCTTTCGCCGACGACAGTTATGTTTTCGATCAGTGTTACGCTCAAGCGCCGTGGACCAAACCGTCGATTGCCTCACTGTTCACAGGTGTGCTACCTCCGGTCCATCAGGCCGTGTTGTCTACGTGGGGCGATCTAGATTTCGAGGCGACGCCCATCCAGAAACTACGCCCCGATTTCACAACACTGGCCGAGGCATTGCAGGCGGTCGGCTATCACACGGCGTACTTTTGCTCGAATCCGCACGTCCGCGAGGAATACGGGTTTGCCCGCGGCTTCGACTTCTACCGCTACGAGCCCAATCAGAAACCCAAGCCAGCCATAGACCAGGTGCTCAGCCGGATCGTGCACCATGCGCGGCAGCCTTTCTTTCTCTTCATCCACCTGATGGACCCTCATGGACCTTACAGACCGACGAATCGGTTATTCAAAGAGATCACAGGCAAAGGGAAAGAGGAGGCCTTCGTTTCGTTGCCGGAAAAGGACCAGGAACTGCTCATGGATTTCCGCACCCTCTACAGACGGCAGTATGAAGGCGAAGACGCGCAGCGCCCCCCGCTCGAAGAGTTGAGCAAAGCGGGACGGGTCCACCTGAAGCGGCTTTATGGGGGGGAAATTCTTGGTGTCGATGAGCAATTCGGTCGCCTGATTCGTTTCCTCGAGCGACAAGAGCTGCTCGAGCATTCTGTCGTTGCGTTCATTTCCGACCACGGCGAGGCCTTTGGCGAACATGAGATGTTCGGGCACGGCAACTCGCTTTTCATCGAGGAGTTGCGAACGCCGTTGGCGATCCATGTCGGCGGCCGAACCACGGGCGAACGTGTGCCGCACACCGTCTCACTGTACGACCTTTACCCGACGCTGCTTGGCCTTGCCGGGGCGACCCTGCCCAGCTATATCCAGGCGCAGTCCCTGCTGAGGCCGGACGGCGTTTTGTCCGTCCACAAGGACCGGCCGGTCTCCTCCTACTGCGACTTCAGCGAGGAGGATATGAGTCGGTGGCATGTGGCGCTCAGCCAGGGCGGCCACAAGGTGATCCGGCAGCAAGAAGACGGCCCCGTGCATTTCTACAATCATGCCCGTGATCCCAGGGAATGGCATGGGTCTCCAGTCCGCTGCTCCAAGGGGAAGAGCATGCTTGCCAAACTCGAACGCATCGAAGCGGCCAACGCCAAGCTTTCAGCGGCTTTCGGCGAGCCGGAATGGACGTTGCCGCCGGCCGACGCCGCCGAGCAGCTCGAGGCCCTTGGCTACCTTTGATCGCCCGTCTCTACGCTAAAGCGGTTCAGACCTGCAGATTCCCGGAAACAAACGCTGCACCGTAGCGACGGCTGACAAGATTTGCCGCGATCCGGCCTGACTCGTAAATGGTTGGAAGACCACTGCCGGGATGCGTGCCCCCACCTACCAGGTAGCAGTGGTCGAACTCCTCGAACTTGTTTCGCGGCCGCAGATAGATCATCTGGCCCACGTTATGTGCGAGGTTAAACGTCGCCGCCCGGAACACCGCGTATTCCGACTCCCATTCCGCCGGCGTAATCATGCGTTCCGCTTTAATATGCTCCCGGATGTCCTTCATCTCCGTACGCTGCGTGATTGCATCCAACACTACGTCGCGATAGGCGTCGCGCTCGGCGGACCAATCGATTCCGCCGTTCGCATTTGCGACCGGCACAAGCACATAGACCGATGAATGCCCCTCCGGCGACAGCGTCGGATCGGTCACATCGGCATTCCGCACGTAGAAGGACATGTCCTTCCTCAATTCGCCTCCTCGGGACACCGCTTCAAGATGGCCGCGATAGTCCTTCGCGAAACAGATGGTGTGATGGGGAGCGTTGTAGCGTTTGTCGAGACCCAGATAAAGCATAAACGTCGAGCACGACAATTTGAGCCTGTCGAGCTTGGCCGGCGTGTACTTCTTCAAAGCGCCCGGCGCAAAAAGATGCGATGCCGCATAGCCGAAGTCCGCGTTCACCACAACGTCGTCCGCCTCGATCCGGTCCCCGCTTTCGAGCTCCACGCCTTGCGCTTTGCCGTCGCCGGTGAGGATCTGCCGCACGGGCGAATTGAGGTGGATCTCTGCGCCACTGTGTTCGGCTACGCCGGCCATGGCGTCTGAGATGCGGCTGAGCCCCCCGATTGGGTGGTATACGCCGAATGCATGCTCGATATAGGGAATAATGGCAAAGAGCCCCGGGCAATCCCATGGCGACATCCCGAGGTATTTTGACTGAAACGTGAACGCCAGGGCGAGTTGATCGTCCCCGAAATAGCCCTTCATCACCGAGAACAGGCTTTTGCCGAGGGCGAGATGCGGAATCGCCGCTATCAGGTCCGGGTGGAAAAGCGTCCGTAGTCGGTGGTACGGTTTCTGCAAACACGGAAACAGTTTGGCGAACCGGACGCGTTCGCGCTGAATAAACGTGTCGTACCGGTCCTCGCGGCCCGGGAAAGAACGGCGTATCTCCGAGACCATGCGCTCCGGGTCATTGGTGGGTTCGATGGCTCTATCGGCAAACTGAAGGCGATACATTGGTTCGATGTGCTGCATGTCGAGCAGTTCACCGCTCGATGCACCCGCCTCCTGAAATACCTCGTCGAGGATGATCTTCAACATCAAAAAGGTGGGGCCCGTGTCGAAGGTGTACGGTCCCAGCTTGATGACCGCATTTCTGCCGCCGACACGATCTCTCGCTTCGAACACGCTGACACGAAATCCCCGGTGGGCCAGGATCATTGCGGCTGTCAGCCCCCCCGGTCCCGCGCCGACGATCACAACATGCCGTTCCGATGTTTTCATCGCGCCTGCCCTTTCAACTTCATCTTCCCAACAGATACCGATACACCCGCTTGAGCGCGGGCAACGAAATCGAGGCTGGCGGATACCGCAGCGAAGGGTCTATCCACGCCGCCCGGCGCATCACGCTCTTGTAGTGCGTGAAACAGTCGAAACCTGCCTTGCCGTGATAAGTCCCCATACCGCTCAGGCCTACCCCTCCAAAGGGCAGGTCCTTGCCCAGGATGTGCGAGATTGTGTCGTTAATGCATACCCCGCCGGACGAGGTCTCCGCGATAACACGCTTCTGCACGTCCTTATCGCGCGCAAAGAGGTAAAGGGCGAGCGGCTTGGGTTTCTGCGCCAGCGTCTCCAAGACCTCGTCCAGGTTGTCAAAGGGAATGACAGGCAAGATCGGTCCAAAGATCTCCTCTTGCATGAGCGGCGAGTGCCGATCCACTTCGGTCATGACAGTCGGTCCGATATAGAGGTCTTGTTCGTCATATTCGCCGCCATGCGCAACGCGGCCATGGGACAGGAGCTTCACGAGGCGGTCGAAGTGGCGCCGGTTCACGATGCGCCCGAAGTCTTCGCTTCGGTGCGGCGATTCGCCGTAGAAACGCTCGAGCGTCCGGCTGAGAGCATCCAGCAAGGCCCTCTCGATATGCCGGTCCACCAAGACATAATCGGGCGCTACGCAGGTCTGGCCCGCATTCAAGAACTTGCCCCAGAGGATGCGCCGGGCAGTTGTCTCGATATCGACGCCGTTGCACACGATGCACGGACTCTTCCCGCCCAGTTCCAACGCAACAGGCGTGAGGTGCTGCGCGGCCGCTTCCATGACCACCCGCCCTACCGTGGCACTCCCTGTGTAGAAAATGTGGTCAAAGCGTTCCTGCAGCAGCGCCTGAACAGCCTCACGGTCTCCCTTGACCGCCGCGACATACTCAACGGGGAAGGTCTCGCCGATAAGGCGCGCGATCACCCTGGAAGTGTGCGGCGCCAATTCAGAAGGCTTTATGCAGACGCAGTTGCCGGCCGCGACGGCCCCAACGAGCGGCGACAACGTCAACTGAAACGGGTAATTCCACGGGCTGATAAGAAGCGCGACGCCGTAGGGCTCGGGATAGACCGCGCTCGATCCTGGCCATGCGACCAAAGGCGTGCGTCGGCGCTCGGGCCTTGTCCATCGCTGGATATGGCGCAACGCATGCGTGATATCCGCCTGCACAAAACCTACCTCGGAACTATACGCATCCACAGGCGATTTGCGGAGATCGGCGTAAAGCGCCTCCAGGATCTCTTGCTCGCCGCGGTTGACAGCCTCCTCGAGCGCCCGGAGCTGCTTGATACGGAAGGACACAGGGCGTGTCGCCCCTGTCAAGAAGTAGCGCCGCAGCTTTTCTACAACAAGCCCCGGGGAGAAAAGCGTACCCGCGGTCTCCGGCGTGATGGACTTGCCCGCCTCGCTCATACAAGGACCTCCCACACCCGGCAAAGCGTAGGTCCGGGACAAGGGGGTATCGACCCAGATGCAATCCCGTCTGGACGCCTTGTCTTACCCATACTCGTGCAAGAGCCCTTGATATGCCCGCATTCTACCGCTGTGGCACTCACTCATCAACAAACCGCGCGCCGTCAGCGGTATCAAACGGCCGCCTCCATGCCCAGCCCGTCGACCTTCCGGCCGCACTTCCTGCACGCCCCGTTGCTCAGACCCTTGACGTCGGTGTGGTAGCCAGTCCGTACGATTAGCTCGGCGCCGCACCCGGGACAGAATGTAGCTGCACCATAAGTCTCGGCCACATTGCCAAGATATACATAGTAAAGCCCTTCCTCTAGGCCAATATCGTAGGCGCGCTTCAGCGACTCGACAGGCGTAGGGGGAACGTCCTGCATATGATAGGCTGGAAAGAAACGGCTTATGTGCCACGGCGTTTCCCTCCCAAGTTCCTTGGCTACGAATTGAGCGGCGTCGCGCAGTTGCTCTTCATCGTCATTAATGCCGGGAATCACGAGCGTGGTCACCTCGAGCCAGATCCCGAGGGATTTTATCTTCTTCAGGCTATCAAGTACGGGCTCGAGCCGTGCGCCCGCGTATTTCCGATAGACTTCCTTGCGGAAACCCTTCAAATCGATATTGGCCGCGTCCAGGTAAGGGCTATACATATCGAGCATCTCTGGGGTCATGTATCCATTGCTGATAAACAAATTGACAAGGCCATTCTCATGAGCAAGCCGCGAAGTGTCATACGCATATTCGAAAAAGATCGTCGGCTCCGTGTACGTGTACGCAATGCTTTTGCAGTTTGTTGCCATGGCCCCGCGGACGATCTGCTCTGGCGTGGCGGGATGGCCAGCAATTCTATTCTGATCGCGCACCATCTGTGATATTTCCGCGTTCTGGCACCAGGTGCAGCGGAAATTGCAGCCGGGCGTCGCGATCGAGTAAGAAAATGTCGCAGGATATACATGATATAATGGCTTTTTCTCGATGGGATCGACATTCTGGCTGATCGTCCGGCCATACACGACCGTGTACAATACGCCGCCGCTGTTTTCGCGCACACGGCATATGCCCTTACGCCCGTCTTTGATGACGCATCGGTGAGCGCAAAGCTCACACCGAACTCGGTTTTCAGGCAGTTTGCTGTAAAGCATGGCCTCGCGCATAGGAGTTCTCCTTTTCATCATGGACCTTGCTATTGTAGCTGTTTCATGGACTTGCGTTCATGAGCGCAGTCCAACAGATCGCAACAGGGGAGACCCATGAACATGTTCCGCGATAGAAGAGACGCCGGCAGAAGGCTTGGTCAAGCCCTCCAACACTACGCAGAGACCAACCCGCTCGTACTTGCCATTCCCAAAGGCGGGATCGAGGTGGGCCTCGAAGTCGCCCGCGCCCTTCATGCCGATTTCTCCATAGCTGTCGCCCGGAAGCTCCCTTTCCCGGACTACCCGGAGGCCGGTTTCGGCGCCGTCGCGGAAGACGGAACCACGGTTTTGGCAAGCGACGCGGAACAGCATGTCGTGCGAGCAGAAATCGCGCGCATCGCAGCAGAACAGAAAGAGGAGATTGCGCGGCGAATCCGTATTCTCAGAAAGGGCGAACCGTTGCCGCCGATCAAGGGACGCACTATCATCCTCGTCGACGACGGCATTGCTACCGGCGCGACCATGCGGGCCACCTTGGCGATGTGCCGCAACCGCGGCGCAGATCGCCTTGTGGTGGGGGCGCCCGTTTCGTCCCTGACCTTCGAGCAGACCGTAAAAGGAGAAGTGGATGAAGTGGTCATTCTCGAGAAACCAGCGGTCTTTCGGGCGGTCGCACAGGTTTACGAAAACTGGTACGACGTAAGTGATGAAGAGGCCAGGCGTCTGCTCGATCAGTGGCATGACACGAAGCGCGCGGGAAAACACGACGACCGCTGAGAGCTGTTAGGAAAACCATTGAAACGACGGACATTTGCAGGTCCCATGCGCTTACCGGCGGGCCAAGCCGTTGAATTGCCTCCTTGCGTCTGGTACGCTCACCGCCGTTTTTCTCTGATTCCCAACCGATGCAAGCTGGAAAGAAAGAAGGCAGCATGAAAATCCTAGTGACTGGCGGCGCCGGGTTCATCGGTTCGCACGTAGCCGATGCTTTCATCGAAGCCGGGCACGACGTGCTCATCGTGGACGATCTGTCGTCGGGTCGCCGCGAGAACATCAATCCGAAGGCGCGCTTCTACGAAATGGACATACGCTCGCCGCAGTTGGCAGAGCTCTTCAAGAACGAGAAACCGGACGTCGTCAACCATCACGCCGCCCAAATGAACGTAACCTATAGTGTTGCTCATCCACGGATTGACGCGGAGATTAACGTGCTCGGCATGATCAACATCCTCGGGAACTGCATTGCCTACGGCGCCAAGCGCATCACCTTTGCGTCCACGGGCGGCGCTATTTACGGTTCTCCCAAGGAGTTGCCCGCCACGGAGGCCACCCATCCCGAGCCCCTCAGCCCTTATGCCGTGAGCAAGCTCTCCGGGGAGGAGTACGTCAAGCTCTATTCCCGGATCCACGGTCTTCCCTTCGTCATTCTGCGCTACACCAACGTCTTTGGCCCACGGCAAATACCCCATGGCGAATGCGGCGTCTGCGCCGTGCTGACAGAGCTCATGCTCGAGGGCAGACAGCCCACCCTGTACGGTTTCGGCGAGCCCGTACGCGACTATGTCTATGTGGGCGATGTGGCCCGTGCCAATCTGCACGCCCTCGACAAAGGCGAGGGCAGGCATATCAACATCTGTTCCGGCAAAGGGACGACGGTGTTCGAGATTTTCAACGCTCTCAAGACAGCCATTGGGTTCAACGCCGAGCCCGTCCTCAAGCCCCTGCGCCCAGGCGAGGTGGATAAAATGTATGCCGCAAACAACCTGGCGGCGGAGGTCTTGGGATGGCAGCCCCAAGTACCGTTGCAGGACGGGTTAGCCAGAACCGTCCAGTCAATGCGCGCTCGCACCTGACCCCGTTACGGCGCGTCCCGTATCGCTTGCCAGGGTTGCCGGAACGACCTGAAGTAGGCCCTCAACCTGGCATACCAGAACGCAGCTTCCATGTACCAAGCCGTCGACCACAGTTCAATCGGGTAGCGCAGTGGCGCCCAAAAAGGGCAGGTCGCGAAACGAAGGGTCGCGTAAACTGTATAGGCCATAACATGGCCGCCTTGGCGCCACCATATGTAGGCCCCTAGCCGCCCAGCGTCGCGCATCCGGCGGACAGCCGCATCCCAGTGTTCTTGGTATCGGTGCCTCACCTTGACGGCTGGATCGTAGAAAACGGTGCGCCCTTGGCGCCTGAACCGCAGGCAAAATTCCCAGTCTTCCGCCGCCGACAAAGGCTCGTCAAGGAATCCTCCCGTTTCCTCGAACGCCTTGCGCGACACCATGAAGTTCATCATGGGCGCCGCCTTGACGGGTTTCGCGTGGTCGCCGAAACGGGCCCGGTTCCTCAGATGCAAGTAGCGTTCGACGCGCCCGGCCGTAGAAACGGCGTCAACACCACCGCACAGCGCGTCAGAACCCCGCATTCTGTAGACTGCCGCCATTCCCGTTATCCAGTCCGGCGGCGTCAGCACGTCGTCGTCCGTGAACAGCAGAAGTTCGCCACGCGCCAGCCGCACCCCAGCGTTGCGCGCAGGACCCGGTCCGCTGTTGTCGATGTGGAGCACACGCAAACGCTCGGGGTGCGCCGCGGCATACTCATCCAGGAGAACGGCCGTCTCATCCGTAGCGCCGTCATTTACATAGACGGCCTCGAAGGAAGGGTAATCCTGGGCCAACATGCACTCGACACTTTCGCGCAGCAACTCGCCACGGTTGTGCGTTGGGACGACGACACTGACGACGGGCGCCCCGTTTCCCACGCTGATCCTCCCTGATTATCGCCTCTCAATGTAGCACAGGCGCCTTTCCACACGGCACAACCAGCCGCGCGCAACACATTGGAGACCTCGTCGGGCCGGGTTCCTACCTGCCGCCGCGGCGTGATCAACTCCTGGAACGCGTGCGGGCCTGCAGTTGCGGCCACGATTTCGGCGCAGGCCGGCTCTGAAAACTTGACTTGATCCCACGGTTATCATCTATCTTAAAGGGGATCGGCTCCATCAACAACGCGACATGATCAAGATTATGACCAGCCTCTTTGCGGAGGTAAAACCATTCTCCGAGGCGGATTTCGCCGAAATCGTCACATGGCACTATCCCGCGCCGTATCACATCTATAATGTAGCCGACAACATCAAAGCGCGAGGCGAAATGCTCGGCGGGTCCTATTTTGCTGTCCATGACGAGCGAAGCAGCTTAACGGGCTTATTATGCTTCGGCGAGGCTGCTGCACAAGTGTCCGCGGGCCGCGAAATGGGTTTGTACGGGAAGGGAAAGACGCTCGATGTGGGACTTGGATTACGTCCTGACCTGACGGGCCGGGGTCTTGGCATCGAACTCCTCGCCCTGGGAATTGAATTTGCCTGCGAGCGGTCCTCCTGCCTTGACGCTCGCGGCAAAGGCTACGCTTCGCTGCGTCTGACGGTCGCCGCCTTCAACCAGCGGGCAACAAAGCTGTACGAACGGGCCGGGTTCAAACACCGTGCGACGTTCGTAGCCCCCACAGCAAACGGTCCGACGGAATTCCGCATCATGCAACTCGACGACGCTCTATGATGCGAATCAACCACGCGCGGGCATCGAGTTCGCAAGACAATGCTCGAGCCATCGAGCACTCCTGAACCCGGCCGGCAGATTGAAACCTCTGCGCAGTTCCCAGACAGGCTGCACAAGCTAGGCCAAAGCTCCCGTCTTTCTCTGGGGGTCCTGATCTTGACATACCTGCGGCGGGACCGTATATATCTCGTCGTGTTGCGCCGCGCGCCGGGAGGACCCAAAGCTGGCTGCAAGGGCATACGCGTTGACGCCCACTCTAAGGCTGACTCGGCATCGAACGAAGCAGGGCAATCCATACAGCACGGACTTGCGCTGCCCGGCCGCTCGAGCAGTTTCAGCAGCAGTGGGCTCACAGTAGGCCGCGCTAAGCAGTGGGACGGAGACCGGCGCCGGGCAGATTCAGACCGGCGGTTGTCCATGTGACGGTTCTCAGACGGACCCAATCCTTAGGTTTTTCACTATGGAGTAGTCGATCGTGCCGCAATTCAAACGGACGCTCCTCGAGCGGCTTATGCAATATCACCACTACTTGCGCGATCAGCGTCCCGCAGGCGCCCCAGATACGGTGTCAAGCGCGCAGATTGCAGAGTTTGTCGATCATGACGACACCCAGGTCCGCAAGGATCTGGCGGCCATTGGCGTCCGCGGCCTGCCTCGCGTCGGGTTCAGCGTCCACCAAGTCGTGAAAGCAACCTCCAACGTCCTTGGGTTCTCCGAACCTTACAACGCCGCGATCATCGGGGCAGGCCAACTTGGCGGCGCCCTTGCCGCGTACCCGGGATTCGCGGAGTACGGCCTCGTTACGGCGGCTGTGCTCGATGTCGCACCCGAGAAGATTGGCTCGCAGGTAGGCAATCTGACTGTCGAGCCCATGGACCGGCTCGAGGAAATCATCCGCACCAGACACGTGCGCCTCGCTATTCTAACCGTGCCCGCCGACGTAGCCCAGGACATCGCTGATCGCTTGGTACGCGCCGATATCGTCGCCATCTGGAACTTCGCCCCGACAGGGCTTGCAGTTCCGGAAGGCGTACTGGTGCGCAACGAACACATCTCAATCGGTCTCGCCGAGTTGGCCTACCATCTCAAGGAAGCGCGGCGTACCCCGCGGAAGCTGTAACGGGATTCTGACGTTTACACCGAGGGAAACACCCCGAGGAAAACATGATGTTTCGAGGAAACCGATGATCCGATTCGCCCGTACGCTCGAGGTCCTGCTCGGCCTTGCTTTCATTCTGGCCGCCGCCTTCAAGGCCTACGACATGCACACGTTCTGGGTGCAGATCCGAGGATATGGCGTTCTCCGGAACGCTGAACTGGTCTGGGCAGCGGCCTATTTCTGCCTTTGCCTGGAGACACTCGTGGGCGCTGCGCTCGTCGCGGGATTCAGGTGCAGGGGATGGACATGGGTTCTTACAGGCGCCCTTCTCATCTGTTTCACGGCGCTTATCTCCTATGGCTGGGCGTTTCACGACCTCGAAGACTGCGGTTGTTTTGGTACGTTCATCGAGATGGGGCCGGCTGAGTCTATCCTCAAAAACCTCGTCATGCTGGCGATGCTGGTGACGATCTGGCAAGGGTCCAGGCACGCCGCCGAGGTGGCTGGCTCGCGCGTCACGGCCACCACACGGTGTGCGCTTTTTGGCGCCTGTCTGGCCGTGGTTCTGGGCGGGGCTGCTCTAGCCGACCAGCGGCCGGCCGTGGTCGTCGAGAAGGCGCAACCGTTCGCCGAGCTGGTGCTCAATGATCAAGGCTCTAACCTCCACTTGGGGCGGGGAGAGTACGTCGTCGCCATGATGAGCACCACGTGCCCGCACTGCATTGCATCCGTCGAAAAGCTGAACCAATTCACAGCAACGCCGGGCATGCCGCCCGTCGTTTGCATCATGATCGGCGATGAAAACAGCCTCGAAGACTTCCAGATCCAAACGGACCCACAGTTTCCGGCCGTTCTGCTTGACAACCCGGTGGCATTCTTCCAACTCATCCACCCTTCTGACGAGCCGCCGCGCTTCATCGCCGTGCGGGACGGCGCCGTGCTCAAGTACTGGGATATCGACGTCCCCTCCGTCGAAGAGGTGTTGAACGTGTTCGCAACGGCCGGTGGCGGCTGATCATCGGCCAAGCCGCGTCCTAAAGGCCTCGAGGGATCGTCGATTCTTGACTCCGCCGCGAATTATCGGTGATAATTCTTATGGTCAGTGGGAGGGAGCGTAAAATCTTCTGTAATCTGGCCCGCAGGGAAGGAGTGAGGCCTTGCCCCTTAGGAATTTGACGCTGCGCACCTTCCTGTTGGCTGTCGCGGACAGCACCTGTGCACTAGCAGCATACACCGTTGCAGTCTACATGACCTATGCCCGCACAGGGGGCTCTTTCCGCGAGTTTTTTCTGAACCAGATTGCCTATCTCATCGTTTTCGTCGCGGTATGGTGCGGCACCACGAGCGATCAGCGGATATCGATCGCGCGACGCGACGAAGATATCGCCAAACAACTCTGGCGGCTGGCAAAGTCGCTTATTGTCTCGCTCATCTTCAGCGCTTTTGTCGTCGTCTTCTTCAAACGCGAGGCGCCGCAGCGAACGTTCCTTCTCTACTTCAGCGTCCTTGCATTTACCGCCATCCTCGTTCTCCATTGCATCATCAATCTGAGCATCTGGTCTGTCCGGCGCCGCGGCCTGAATGTGAGTCACGTCTTGTTGGTTGGGGCCAACCCCCGAACCGAGCGGCTCGCCGAAGTGATCATCAACGAGGTGGGCTTTGGGTTTCAGGTAACCGGAGTCCTCGAGGACGACCCGGAACGCGCTAAGGTCTTCGCAAAGTTCGGCATTCCCCATGTCGGCGTCTTTGATGACCTCGAGAAAGTCTTCGTTACTCAAGTGATTGACGAGGTGTACATTTCCTTGCCCATGCGTTCCCATTACGAGACCATCATGAAAATGGTTCATCTTTGTGAAGGCGTGGGCGTTCCGGTGCGCATGATTGCCGACCTTTTCCCGTTGCGCATTGCAACGAGCCGCATTCATCTGATCGAGGATGTGCCTATCCTGTCGTTGTCGGCTGTTCCAGAAGCGCAGCTTCAGCTTTTCATCAAACGCCTGGTTGATCTCGTAGGTTCCACTTTGGGTCTTGTTCTGATCGGCTCATGGCTGTTCCCGATTGCAGCCCTTCTCATCAAACTGGACTCTAAAGGTCCCGTCTTCTTTCTCCAAGAGAGGGTCGGCCTGAACCAACGGCGATTCGCCATGATCAAGTTCCGTTCGATGGTCGTCGACGCCGAGCAAAAGCGCAGGGAACTCGAAGCGCTGAACGAGGCCGACGGCCCCGTCTTCAAGATCCGCAGAGATCCGCGGCTCACACGCGTAGGCCGGTTCATCCGCAAATGGAGCATCGATGAACTTCCCCAACTCATCAACGTATGGCTCGGTCATATGAGCTTGGTGGGACCCCGGCCCCCCATCCCGTCTGAGGTCGAGAGATACACCTGGGAGCAACGTCGCCGGCTCAGCGTGAAACCTGGGATGACCGGGCTGTGGCAGGTAAGCGGCCGTAGCGACCTGAGCTTTCGGGAATGGGTGGATCTCGACCTCGCTTATATTGACACGTGGTCGCTCGTCGAGGACTTTCGAATTCTGGCTAAGACATTCCGTGCGGTCATGGCCAAGACGGGCGCCGCCTGAGCAAGTGCCTCGCCCCCCGCTGCTGGAAACAATCCCTATGGACTGGGAGCCTGTTCGTCCACAGCAGGCGCTTCAGCTTCTTGGTCTTCCTGCTCCTCCTCTGCTCTCTCGCGGTCCAAGCCGAGCAGTTCAGTGATTGCAGCTGCGTTCTTCTTAACCGTTCCCGGAGGGGCCGTGTTGTAAAGGTAGAGGATGTAGTCCTCCATGCGCTGTTGCTGACGCATGGCCAGCATGCGCTCGCGATATCGATCTTTCTCCTCGGGCCACTTCTCTTCCCACAGCTTCTCGTCAGGCAGCGTCAGCTCGACAAGCTCGACAAAGTACACCTTATTGCGGAAGTCCCTGACAGGTCCGCCCAACTGCCCCGGCTCCAGGCCCTTTACCGCTTCATACACGTCTCTCGGGTTCCAGAACAGCCCGCTCGAATAGTCGAACTCACGGACCGAGAAGGCGTCCGACTCGTTAATCTCGACATCGAGTTCGGGGAACGCATTCGGGATATCGCCAAGCGACTCAGCTTTTTCCACGATCTCTCTCGCGAGCTTATCCACCTTGTCTTGGTATTCCTCTGAACGCGCGACCGCTTGCGCGGCGTCTTTCTCCACCTCGTCGCGCACGGCTTCGAGAGGCTGAGGCACCGCCGGCGTCCATTCGACAACCTTGGCTACATAGATGTTCTCACGGGCTGGGATGGGGTCCGAGACCTTCCCCTTATCTACCTTGCTTACCGCAGAGCGGAAGGTGAACGTATCCGACTTAGGCACGCTCTGAATCTCAGTGGACTTGACCGAGAAAGAACCCGTGACGCTTGTGCTAAGGCCGGCCTCAGCAGCGGCCGCTGAAAGATCGCCGCTCTCTTGCGCCTTTGCGGCGATGGCCTTTGCCTTTCCTTCGCGCTCCTTCCGTTCCCCTTCCGTCAAAGAAGCACGCTTAAAGATCTGACGCACGTGCACCTCTCGGAGGCTGGTCTCTTCGCTGATCCTCTCTTCCTCGACCTTGTAAATATAGTATCCGCTGGGTCCGGGTACGGCGGCGCTGGTCTGACCGACCTCGAGATTGCGCAACACCTCCTGGTGCGGAGGAACCGACTCATCGAGCACGATCCAGCCCGCATCGCCCCCGTTCTCCTTATCAGCCCCGTCCGTGAACTCATTAGCCAGAGCGGCAAAATCTTCTTCCCGGGCGCGAAACACCAAGTCGTTGAGCACGTCAGGCGGCGGAGGCGTCAGAGAGACGGCTACGAACTCCGCGACCCGTTCTGCCGGCTTCTCATAACGTTCCTTGTTTTCCTCATATTGCTCCTGAATCTGTTCCTCCGTCGGCTCGATGGGAGGCTCGATGGCGGCATATTTAACCTTAATCTTCGTGTAGTCGGCCTCAAACTCTTCACGCAGTTCCGATTCGGTCGCGCGGGCCGGGGCCAGGATACGTTTCTGCCACAGGTCTTGACGCACCTGCCTCGTCAGACTCTCATAAACTTCATTCCAGTTCTGATTGCTGTTCTGGTCAATCCAACTGTTCCAGAGCTCGGGGTCGAACTCGCCCTTCTCATTCTGAAAGAGCGGCACTTTCTTCAACTGCTCCGTAAGAAATCCCCGCTCGAACGTCAGGTCGCTATCTGCGACATCCAGCTCGACCAAGGCGCCCTTAATCATATTATCAAGCACCTGCTCGATCACCCCTTCTTCCGCAAGTTCTTTGTAAGTTGGCGCATCCTCGCCTCGTGTGCGTGCTTGGCGTTCCTGTTCGATCATCTGGCGGAACTGCTCTGGCCCAATGGGCACGTCGTTGACCATGGCCACCGGGCCGACAGTGCCGGGCCGGTCCGCGGCCAACTTGCTCCTGAATCCGCCTGCGCATCCGCCCCACAAAACGAAGGGGACAATGATCAGGGCGATCGTGACGGCGAGTATTTCGCGTTTGTACTTGCGCATCAAGTGTTGCATGATGCGAACACCCTCCTGGAAGAGTCCTATTGATAGGGCGAAGAGACATAGATAAACCGTAGGAAACGGTTAGCTCAAACGTTGAAAGCGTACCATACGGCCGCTTCACTGCGCAAACGCTCGCGCAGAAATGGACATAGGGCTCCATGAAAGGACGCAGCGTCCTCGATGCGTAGCGCGAGCCCACGGGATATTACTTCGTCAGCCAGGTCGGGTCGAAGGCAACGTGTTTGATGCTCTTGCCATCCGCCACGTGATACGAGTACGTAATGTGGATCCGCCCGTCCCGCCCCTGGCAAACCGACGGATAGGCGAAAGAGCCCTGGCCCGGCGCCGCTTTGTCCAGATAACGCTTCGACTCCCAGGAAACGCCTTCATCTTTGGATAGAGCCACGGCAAGCTGATGACGCCCCGTCTCGGTGTCATTGAAAACCATGAGCCACCGCCCATCGGCAAGGCGGATAACCTCCAAGCTGCTGCCCGGATTGGGGATATCGGTATCCCGCGCCTCAGTCCAGGTCTCGCCGTCGTCGCTCGAGCTGCTCATGAGAACCCTGTTCGGCGGGCCGCCGCTGTCGCGCAGGTACGCCGCCAGCGTCCCGTTGCCTCTGCAGACAATGCTGGGTTGGATAGGACCAAGGCCTACGATGGGCCCGCTCGGCTGCCATGTGGCGCCTTCATCGTCGCTGTACGCCACAAGACCCAAGTTGAACCCGTCCGAATACAGAGGCAAGAGAATTCGCCCGGTTGCCAGCGTGATCGGGTGCGTCCGCGTCATCCATCCGGCGCCGCGCTTGACTGGGTCCTTCGCCGCCTCAAAGAGCAGCCTGGTGTAGGGCAGAGCGTACTCGGCCCACATCTCCTCTCCCGGCTCGAGCGCTTCGAAGCCGACCTTCAGCCTGTCGGCGAAGTCCTCTCCCGGATCGAGCAGGATAATGTCCTGCCAATCCCACTTCGGCAGGCCGTCGCCCAGGTAGTCCGTCGAGGTGCGGTATTTCAGAATGCTCCGTTCCCACCGATTTGTATGAACCACGATCCAGAACAGCCAGAGCCGCTGCCGCCTGTCGATGAATAGCACCGGATTGCAGTCCGGCACGCCAGGCGTGTCGGCGGCCTGAAAGGTCCTGCTCCACGCCTCGTCCCCCTTGCGCAACCGGGCGCCGCGCACCTCGACATCATTGGCCGTCCGTTCTCCGGAACCCTGAAACCAGACTACGAGCAGGCTGCCGTCTGGGCACTCGACAATACTGCTGCTATGGACGTGCTGCCCCTGCAGCGGAAACAAGAGCTCGGTACCCATTTCCGGGTCCGCAGGGGAGACGGCTCCGCGAAGGAATATGAGACATGCAAGCGGCATCGTCATGACACACCTCCCTGCCCGCACCGGACAGATCTGTTTGACGAAAATCTTAGCACAACCGGGCGCAGACCGCTCGGTCCCGAGATGCTGCGCCCTCTATTTGGCACACGCAGCAAGTTGGTCCTTTACTGACCCGTTCTCTCCATAGGAAATCCTCCATAGAGGAGGGTTGTGCTTTGCACCTGAACGGCTTAGTATACATCCGAGTCAACGAACGGGGGCGCTCATGAACGGGAAGGAAACGACAATGAGCAATCTGACACGTCGCGATTTTCTGAGCGGCAGCACAGCGGTATTGGCGGCGGCGCCCTTTCTAAGGTCGCGGAGGGCACAGGCTGCTGCGGAAACCGTAGGAGCGAATGAGCAGATCCGGGTCGGGCTGATCGGCTGCGGGGGCATGGGTCAGGGTGACCTGGATACATTCTTCATGAATCCCGAAGTGCAATGCCCCGTGGTGTGCGACGTCGACGACGCCCAGATCGCCAAGGCCGTTGATTTGGTCGAGGCACGCCGCGGGAACCGGCCGGACGCCGTCAAGGATTTCCGGCGCATCATCGAACGCAAGGACATTGACGTGTGCCTCGTCGCGACACCGGACCACTGGCACGCTTTGCCGACCATCTACGCCTGTCAGGCAGGCAAGGACGTCTATGTCGAAAAGCCCCTTGCCAAATCGGTTGCAGAAGGCCGGGCCATGCGCGACGCCGCGCGGGAAACCAAGCGCATCGTTCAGATGGGCACCCAGTGGCGCAGTGCGGACCAGATGCGGGAGGCCGTCGAGTATGTGCAATCCGGCAAGCTCGGGAAGATTCGCATGGTGCGTGCATGGGCCTATCTCGATTGGGTCGGCGGTATCGGCAGCCCGCCCGACGGCGAGCCGCCGGAGGGCGTCGACTACGACATGTGGCTGGGCCCCGCGCCTCAGCGCCCGTTTAATCCGAACCGGTTCCACTTCAACTTCCGTTGGTTCTGGGATTACGCGGGCGGGCTCATGACAGATTGGGGAGTCCATCTCCTCAACATCGCACTGTGGGCCATGGGCCCTGAAGCCCCGCGCGCCGTGAGCAGCGCCGGCGGGAAGTATGTGGTCAACGACAACAGCGAGACGCCGGACACGCAGGTCGCCATGTACGAGTTTCCCGACTACACCTTGATATGGGAACATCAGATGGCCGGCGGCGTCGGTGTGAACGGTAAACCGCACGGTCTCACGTTCAGCGGCAGCGAGGGCACGCTTCAGCTAGACACGGCAAGTTGGGAGGTCATCTCTGAGCCGAAGAAGCAGCTCGAACCTGCAAAGGGGCGCGGCGAAAGCGACGGCCGTCCTGCCCACGTGCGCAACTTCCTTGATTGCGTCAAGTCGCGCGAGCAGCCCGTCGAGAATCTCGAGATAGGCCATTTTGTCACGACGGTGGCTCATCTCGGCAACGCAGCGCTGCGCTTGGGCCGCCAGATCCACTGGGACGCCCAAGAGGAATGGGTCGTCAACGACCCTGAGGCCGACCAATACCTTCGGGCCAGCTACCGCGCTCCTTGGCAGCTTCCGTGAAAAACGGGGGCAGCAACCATCGTACTCTTAACACACCCAAGTCTGTTGTAACAGACGGCGGGCTGAAGTAACGGGGCACCGTCCTCCTTTTCGTTCCTACGGCGTGATAACGACACGCATGCCGCGGTGTCCCTCTGCGGCCGCGAAGGCTTCCGGAGTCTGATCCAATGGGAAATGGTGCGAGATGTACTTCTTCATATCAAGCACCCCCTTACCGATGAGGCCTACAGCCTTGTGATGCTGCCTCGGCACCGAGCCGTGCGCCCCGCAAACGAACAATTCTTTGTAGTGAATAATGTTTGTGTCGAGGACTACCTTCGAATTGTCTTTGGGAAGACCTCCAAAGAAGTTTACCCAGGCGCGGTTCTTGGCCATGTTGACGGCATCCACTTGAGCCTCCGGCGATGAGCAGGCCGTCAGCAAGACGTCGGCTCCAAGACCGTCTGTTTCTTCCTTTACCCGGGCGATCGCATCCTCTTCTCCGGAACAGATGTAGACGTCGGCGTTGAATTGTTTCGCCATTTCAAAACGGGGCCGGGACCGCTGCACAAGGATGACTTTGCCTGCGCCCATCTTCTTGGCCACTTCGACGATCATGCAGCCGATAGGCCCCGCGCCAATGACAACCACCGTGTCGCCGAGCTTGACGGGCGACAGCTCGAGGGCGTTCAGCACGCAGGCCAACGGCTCGGCCAACGCCCCCTCTTCATACGACACATGGTCGGGCAGTTTATGAACCGGGCCGAAATTGACTACGATCCGGTTCAGCAATACGTATTCAGCGAAACTGCCGGGAAACTGATAGCCCATGGCGTAGTTGATCTGGCAGTTGTTGCCGATGCCTGCTTCGCAGAAGGGGCATTGCCCGCACGGCACGTCGGCCCCAATCGCTACCCGGTCGCCCACTGCGAATTTGGTCACGTTCTTGCCGGTCTCAACCACTTGGCCAGCCGTCTCGTGGCCCATAATCGCCGGAGGCTTGAGTCGCGGGTTGCCGTGGTGAAACATCCGGATGTCGGAACCGCAGACGGCACAGGCGCCAACGCGGACCAGGACTTCGTCGTCGCCGACCTTCGGCGTCGGCACTTCTTTCACAACCAGCTTGTTGAGATCCTCAAGGACAGCAGCTTTCATCAAACAAGTCTCCCAATAGACCCTGTGGCCCTCAAACCCTGGGCCTATTTGTTCACATACAGCACCTTATTCGAGAATTCCGTGCGGTCGCGCACCATTACCAACGCATCATATAGCCCCTCAAGACCGACCCGGTGGCTGATCAGCGGCTTGACTTCAAGCGCGCCCGACGCCATGTGTTCGAGCGCAATCCGCCATTCATTTTTGGGTACGTCGCCGTAATGCGAGTTCCATGTGCCCAGCACGCGCAACTCTTTGCGCAAAATCGCCCAATACCCATTCTGCGAGAGCTGCATCCCGCC
>CAZBQH010000570.1:0-10520 GCA_964493915.1 uncultured Nitrospiraceae bacterium | reverse complement strand
GCATTGATGCTTACGTACTCATGACTCAGGTCGGACGTCCAGAAATCCGCCTTGCCCGGCCCGGAACCGAGCGATATCCGCACGGTGAACTCCGGCTTGCGCATCACAGCCGCCGCATCTTCCTCGTGGTAAACGGCCCCCTCCCCGTCGGCCATCACCTGGACGTCATCGAGCCAAATGGACAACGCCCCCGGGTCAAACGCAACGCCCGCATAGCCCGCAGCGCAGGCCACCCGCCCCCAGTTGGGGTCTTGGCCTGCAAAGGCCGTCTTGCAAAGCTGGGAGTGGGCTACCGACCGCGCAACACGACGGGCGGCCTCGTCACTTGGCGCCCCGGCCACCTCGATGGTTACAAACTTTGTCGCGCCTTCGCCGCCGCGCACAAGCATCTGGGCCAGGTCCTGACAAAGCGCTTCGAGCGCCTCCGACAACAGACGGAAGTCCTCCGACCCGCCGTCGAGTTCGCCAACGCCCGCTTCGCCGTTGGCAAAAAAGAGCACGGAATCGTTTGTGCTCATGTCATTGTCAACGCTGATGCAGTTAAAAGACTTCGCCACCGCTTTGCGGAGCATTTGGTGCAAGAGTTGCGGCTCTATCTGGGCATCTGTCGTAATCACGCAGAGCATCGTGGCCATCTGCGGGCTAATCATGCCGGCACCCTTGGCCATGCCGCCGATCCGCACCGGCCCGCTCGACAGCGCGACCTCAAAAGCGCCCTCCTTTGGCGCCCTGTCTGTGGTCATGACGGCCTCCGCAGCATCGCGGCCTCCCGTCTCCGATAGGGCCTGTACCGCGGCCTCGACGCCCCGCCGGACGGCTTCCATAGGCAACAGGACGCCGATCACCCCTGTACTGGCGATGCAGACCAACTCCGGCGGCATCCCCAAGGCCCGGCCTACGTGGATTGCCGTATCTTTCACGTTCCGAACACCCTGAGGACCCGTGCACGCGTTTGCATTCCCGCTGTTCAGGAATACGGCCTGAGCCCGGCCGCGTGCGCACACTTCCATGTCCCACAGCACCGGCGCCGCCTTCACGACGTTGGTGGTGAATACGCCCGCCACGGACGCGGGGACTCTGCTTGTCACTAGGGCGCAGTCCTTCTTTCCTGCAGTCCTATGGATACCTCCGCGAACGCCGGCGGCCCGGTAGCCTTGGGGCGCTGCAACGCCGCCTTCGACGCGTTTCACGGCGCCATGCCTCCGAAACGGAGGCCGCTGGATTCGTCTAGCCCGAACATGATGTTCATGCAATGGATAGCCATGCCGGCCGTGCCGCCCACGAGATTGTCAATAGCGCTGACAAGGAGCAGATTGCCCGTCCGTCTGTCCATCACCCAGCCAATATCGCAGAAGTTTGAGGCCCGTACATAGCGTAGCTCAGGCAGCACGCCCTCGCCCAGCACCCGCACAAACGGTTCGTCCTCGTAACGCGCATAGAGAGTTGGCAGGTCGATTTCACCCTGCATGCGAACTGTAATCGTGCTGAGGATGCCCCGCGAATAGGGGCCTACGTGCGGTGAAAACTGAACCAGGTGCTTATCGTCCAGTTCCTGTTCGATTTCCGGCGTATGCTGATGGACGCCCAATTTGTAAGCCTTTACGTTCTCGTTCATCTCCGGGAAATGGAACGCCTCGGCGAGCGCTCGGCCCGCGCCCGAAATGCCCGAAATGGTGTTGACCACGATGGGCACATCGCTGATGGCGGGATGACCTGCTAAGGGTTTGAGCGGCAGCAGCACGCTGGCCGGATAGCAGCCTGCCACCGCGATGAATTCCGCGTCCCGGATCTGGTCGCGATAGAACGGGACTAACCCGTAAACGGCTTCATCCAGGAATTCGGGGGCGGTGTGCTTTACTTTGTAATACTGTGCATAGAGCGCCGGGTCTTTGATACGGAAGTCGGGGCCCATGTCGATCGTCTTCGCCTTAGCCCTGCGCAAGGCCGCGCCCAAGTCCATCGATTTCGTGCCAGGGACGGCAATGAAAACGACGTCGCAGTTTTTCGCCAGGGCACCCGGATCAAAGCGCTCAAGCATAATGCTCGAGGTCTTCCGAAAGGCCGGCAATACTTCGCCCAGGGGTTTGCCTTCCTCGAGTTCGGCGGCACGCACTAGTTCCGCTTCAGGATGCACACCCAGAAGACGGATTAGCTCTCTTCCGCCATAGCCTCCCGCACCAACAATTCCGACACGGATCATTCGTTCTTTTCTCCTTGGTTAAACGGGCGTGATTATATCTGTCTGGCAAAGGTGCAATCAATGAACGGCTTAGGATCGCAGTCCAACGGTTCTAGGGTTGGAGCGGACGCAAGGACCGCTGCACTTCGCGCTGCTTTTTGCCTGTGCGGGCCAGCGATGCTAATATGCACCCAACGTCGAGCGTTCCAGACAAAGAAGGAGGGATCGCCGTGGCTACTCGTGCGATGCTGAGTGTGTTGGTGGTTGGTTTTGCAGTTGTCGCAACTGCGGAATCCGGCGGCTTACTCGCCGCTCTCCCGGAGATTAGAGACTTTAGAGCGGAACGCGTGTCAAGCTTCGACCGCACGGGCGGGAATCTGGACGGAGGTCAGGACAAGCCCATCCAACCGGGTGAAACGCGCGTTCTGGCCGAACTCGAAGGGGCCGGCGCCATCACCCATATCTGGGCGACTATTGCATCAGGCGACCCCCATCATTTGCGCAACCTCGTACTGCGCATGTATTGGGACGGCGAAGAGCACCCCTCCGTCGAGACGCCCATCGGCGATTTCTTCGGTTTGGGCCACGCCCTTTATTATCAATACGCCTGCCGGCCCATCCAGATCGGCACAGCCAAAGGCCTGAACTGCTTCTGGCGGATGCCTTTCGCCGACGGTGCCTTGGTTACATTGACAAATGAAGGTCCAGTGCCCGTAGGCGCCTTTTACTACTACATCGACTTTCAACGGTACGCCGCTCTCGAACCGGGCGCTGCCCGGTTCCACGCCCAGTACCGCCAAGCGTTTCCGTGCCCGCCCGGTGAGAACTACGTCCTTCTCGAGGCAGAGGGCCGGGGACACTATGTCGGGTGCAACTTGTCGATTCACAACCGGGCCGACGGCTGGTGGGGCGAAGGAGACGACATGATTTATGTCGATGGGGAGGAAACACCCTCGTTGCACGGCACAGGTTCCGAGGACTACTTTGGCGGGGCGTGGTGCTATGGCGAGGCGTTCAGCAACCTCTACCTGGGCTGTCCTCTGCGCGGTCCCCATACGCGCGGCGGTCTATGGAACGTTTATCGCTACCATATCGAGGACCCAATTCCGTTCGCGAAGTCCATCCGGGTGACTATTGAACATGGCCATGCCAATGACCGGGCCGACGACTTCGCCTCGGTCGCGTACTGGTACCAAACAGAACCTCACGCGCCTTATCCTGCCTTGCCTGCTGCGGAAGCCCGTGTGCCGGCAGTGGAACCCTACAAGGAAGCTCATGCTATTGAGGGTGAAAGCTTGGTTGATGCTTTCAGCGGCGGCCCGGTCGTCGTGCAGGATATGTCGAGTTTCGGCAATCAGTGGAGCGGCGGCGCGCACTTGTGGTTTACGCCGGACGGACCGGCCTCCTACGCGCTCGATGTCCAAGAGCAAGGCGTCTACAACGTGCGCATGTTCTATACGGCCGCGCCGGACTACGGCCTCTGCGAGGCCTGGGTTAACGGCGAGAAGGTTGCCGAGTGGGATGGCTATGCGCTCACAGTTGTCCGCAAGGAGATCACGTTCCCTGTGACGTTGCGCGAGGGACCGAACAGGGCCGAGATCCGTATTGCCGGGAAGAACTCCGCATCGACGGGTTATTACGCGGGCATCGACTGCTTTGTGCCTGTTCCCGGCAACGGGTGATTGCTATCGGCGCGGTCGGTACCAATAGTCTTCTGCAACGGTCCGGTCGTTGTGAAACATCCGATAGACCTTGATCGGGTGGCGCACAACAAACCAATCGCCGAATTCGTTGAATTGGGGGGGGGATGTTGTGACCCGCCCCCGCAACAGATTCTTATATCTCAACCCCTGCCCCTTTCCGAACCGTTTCAGGCGGCGGGCGAAGTCCACGTCTTCGACCGACACCAGCCGTTCGTCGAAGCCGCCGAGGGCTTGGAATGTTTCCCGCGCCGTGTAGAACATGATGCAAGCCGCGCGTATGTACCAGAGCACAAATGGCAGAAAGGCGAGCCCGCTAAAAAAGAGCCCGATGGAAAGGCGATCGGGGCGCACGTTCGCAACGCCTCCGCCAATGTACCGGCCCGAGTGCATCACCTTCGCGACCTCGACGAGCATGTTGTCGGACATGACGCTGTCCGCGTCAATAAAAGCCAGGTAACGCCCCTTGGCCGCCTCGGCACCGCGATTCCGGATAATCGAGAGACATTTCTCCCGCACGCCGACGACCTTGGCGCCAAGGCGTAGGGCGATCTCAGCGGTCTTATCCGTGCTGTTGTTGTCAACGACTACAATCTCGACGGGCTGGCCCAGCGATTTCTCGGCGCGCCGGACGGCTGCGAGGCACGCAGGCAGATAGCTTTCCTCGTTGAACGCTGGGACGATTACCGAGAAAAGCGGCGCGGGTTCCTCAGGGCTTGTTTGGCGGCGCACTTTGTCCCCCGGATCTGTCACCGTCGTGTTTCGACCAGAAGGCGTTCGAGGGTGGCGAACGGCGCCGTGGCAACAGCGACCAAGCGTCGTGTCTCGTTGGAACGGCGTATGCAGTCGAGTAACGCTGGAGCGGTCTGGTAGTAAACGCCTGCAACCCGCCGGCCCATCTCGCTTGGGAGAAGGATATCGTCTCTAAACGCGCGAAGTGCTTCGACCACCTCGGGCGCCGTCTCGAAAAGCTCCGAAAGGGGACATCCGGCATTGGGGTCGGGCGGTTGCCGGCGATCGAGATAGTATCTGATGAACGGGTGGAAACAACTGTAGGCCGTATAGCAATGCCAACTCGACCCGATGCATGTCAGCCGGACACCGGCCGGTGTTATCCAGTTGCTGTAAATGCCGAATAGACGGTACTGGCCGTCGTCGAATAGCAGGCATGATCCGCTGCTTCCCGCCTCTGTAATCCCTGAGTCCCAGACGACCCGGATCTGGTTTGTGTAGTCAAGCATCGGGTGCTCTTCATAAAAGCCGTCTACGGCGCCGTACGAGATGCGCATAGCTGTTCCTTCAGGATGGTGTATCCCGATAACGGGCTCGTCCACGGCGGCGGCGCGCGTGTCAACGCCGATGTAAGCCCGTCCCAGGGTTCCTACGGGCGCATCGTCAAGAAGGAGCAGGCAGGCGTCCAGTTGCGTTCCTGTGCGGAGCAGGCGCACTGCGCGGCTTCGCGGCAATTCATTCCAATGGGGCGAGAAGATAACGGGCGCGTCGTTCAGAAGACAACGCGTAGAACGGAAATCCCAAATGACCTCGATCTGGCCTGCATCGATTTGCTGACCCGTGTCGGGATCGTGCAGACAATGCGAGGCAGTGAGGAAAAAAGGAGCGCCTGAACGGCTTGCAATCAGCGTTCCTGAGCAGACCGAGATCACGTCGTCTCCCAAAGGAACCAACACGATGCCTACAGCCGTCGACAGTTCCTGGATAGCGGCGTTCTGTTCGCAGGCGATGTGATTGTGGCACAGCAGCTCTTTCTGGGCCCCAGCGATCTCATTGTTGTACAAGCGGCACAATCCAACCAAGCGCGCGCCGGGCGCTCTCTTGGAAGCGCTCGACACCATCAACACCGCCTCGTTCCCGCCGATCGAGGAGAGCCACCGTCCGCCGGGCAGCTCGTCGTCCCGGCGATAGGGCCCAAAGGCGCGGGGCGGTTCGCTGGACAAAACCCATAACTCGTCGTCAGGGGCCAGACGCGAAAGCTCAATGCGTAGGCGCAAGCCTGCCGCCCCGGGACAGACAATTCGGGCGAGGAATACAGACCGTTGGTCCTCGGGGAAAGGTGTTTCTGAGACCCCGTCTGCGGCGCCAATTGGGTCCGTCACATAGCGCTCGCTGTCGGGCAGCGCCTCTCCCCAGAAGGCCGTGCCCTGCAGGCCAAGAACCATGCACTGTCCCATGATCGGCATCGATTCCGCGGCATGTCCTGCGAGTAGTTCATCGCCCATACGAAAGACATGCTCCATCCCCGTCTGCGCAAGGTATCGGGTCACCGTCTCAGGCGCGATCGGATGGAGGGAGGACTCGAGCGTCGCTTTGTCTGCCGGGGGCGGAATGAACACGTGAGGTATGGAAGGAGCAGCAGCAACAGATAGGGTATATAGGCAGAAGAGACTGCCTAGAAAGTGCAACCGCATACGACATGCCCTCGGAAGTCGCTCAACCTGATAGGAATAGGATGCTGCGTCGAACAGTCGGCCTCCGTCGACTCGGAAGGGCCGAGCTAGGGCTCTGATTGCGTCGGTTCGTGCCCTTTTTTGCCTTTGGGCCGGTAGACGTGCAGGCTGTTCCCGAAGATCATCTCTGCTGACTCCATAACGGTCTCGCTCAAAGTGGGGTGGGCATGGATGGTCAGCCGCACGTCTTCTGCGACGGCACCCATCTCGATGGCCAAGACGCCTTCGGCGATGAGTTCTCCCGCACCCGAACCGACGATGCCGACGCCGATAACCTGCTCCGTCTCCGCGTCTGTGAGAATCTTCGTCAGACCGTCGCTCCGGTTGATCGTCTTGGCCCGCCCTGATGCGCCCCACGGAAACCGGGCCACGTGGACAGGCCGGCCCGTCTTGCGTACTTCATTCTCCGTGACGCCGCACCACGCCACCTCCGGGTCGGTGAACACCACGGCCGGAATGGCCCGCGGCTCGAACGCAACATGATAGCCCGCGGCCGTTTCAGCGGCGACGCGGCCCTCATGCGACGCCTTATGGGCAAGCATGGGCTCGCCGGCAATGTCGCCCACGGCGAGGATTGCTGGGTCGGTTGTGCGGCGCTGCGGATCGACGCGGACGAACCCGTGGTCGTCTAGTTCGATCTTCGTATTCTTGAGCCCGAGGCCGCTCGAGTTGGGTCTGCGGCCGATGCAGACTAGGACCTTGTCGAAGACCTCCTCGCCGCTGTGGTCGCCGTCGTACCCTACCTGGATACCATTTTCAATCTCGGCCATTCCAGTTACGCGCGTATTGAGAAGGACGCGGTCCATCCCTTGCTCTATGCGCTTAGCCAGGATTTCAACGAGATCTGCGTCCGCACCGGGCAGGAGCGAGCCGGTCATTTCAATGAGCGTCACGCGGCTGCCCAGAGTGGCGTATACGGAGCCCAGCTCGAGCCCGATGTAGCCGCCTCCTACGACCAGCAGCTTTCGAGGGATGTCGGCCAACTGAAGGGCGGCGGTCGAGTTCATCAGACGGGGGGACTCGATATATAGGTTTGGCAGGTGGGCCGGACGCGACCCCGCCGCCAGGATGGTCTTTTCACAGCGGACCATGGTCTCGCTGCCGTCGTCGGCGACGACGCGCAAGAGCTGCGACTCCTCGAAACTTGCCCGGCCCTGGAGAAAGCGTACGCCTCGCGCTTTGCAGAGCTGGCCCAAGCCGCCGGTCAGTCCAGACACCACGCCGCCCGTGCTTGCGCGGAGTTTGTCGAGATCGAACTGCGGTTCGGAGAAATGCACCCCCCAATAGGCCGCCTCCCGGGCGTCCGCAATGACTTTGGCGATATGCAGCAGCGCTTTCGAAGGGATGCAGCCGCGGAAAAGACAGACTCCGCCGGGGTTGGATTGCACGTCCATAAGGACAACATCGAGCCCGAGGTCGGCGGCCATGAACGCCGCCGTATATCCCCCCGGACCCGCGCCCAAGACGGCCAGTTGGGTCGTCAGCTTTTCGCTCATAGTTCTGTCCCGGTAATGGATGGTTGCCGGCTAGACCCTGAGATGCTCCTTGAACGCATCCACATATGCATCGAGGTCGCCGTAGTCCCGACGCGGAATTGCGGTGGATTCGATGGTGAACTCCTTGCCGATCGCTTCGAGATCCAGCCGCTCGACCATCATCCATCCCGTCAGGGCGGCGCCGAAGGAGGTTCCTTCCTTCTGGCTTGTCAGGGCAATCGTATTCCCAGGACAAA
The DNA here is from genome assembly GCA_964493915.1 of uncultured Nitrospiraceae bacterium. Taxonomy (GTDB): domain Bacteria; phylum Hydrogenedentota; class Hydrogenedentia; order Hydrogenedentales; family SLHB01; genus CAZBQH01. The sequence goes on along the minus strand of CAZBQH010000570.1, from coordinate 2,444 downwards.
GGGCGGCCAGTAGTTCACAGTAGACCCGGTTATTCGTGAATCCTCCCTCAAGATACACCGTGGTGCCCTGGTCCGCACCGCATCGGTTCATGGCCTCCCGGGTCGCGATGGCGAGCCCGAGATTGAGCGCCGCAAAGTAGTCCTGGCCCAACGCGGTCATAGGCGCGCGCTGCGTCTCGAGGTCGTCGAAGGTGTAGGTTCGTTCCGGAGTCGCCACTTTGGCCGGAACACCTTGGAAGACGCTTGCGTCAGGCAGCACGCCAGGTATTACGAAGAGCTTGCGTTCGCGGACCACCCGTTGGGCGGCCTCGCGATCGCCCGAGTCTTCCAGCTCTGTGAAGTGACCGAATTTTTCATAATCCATACCGCCTGGGAAGATGGCCGTCTTAATGGGCCGGCCAAGGGCGTCGAGGTTGTAAAAGACCTTTGCCCTGATCTCTTCATCCGTCAAGTCGGCTGTCGGCGCCTGTTTCATCGACACGCACCAGCTTCCCGTCGAGTTCAGCATGAAGTTCTCTTGACCTTGCGCCAGGTAAGATAGGAAATTTGCATTCGAATCGTGGATCCCATAGGTGACCAGGCAGTCCTCAGAGAGACCGCACGCGGCTGCTACTTCAGGCTTTAACAGCCCGAGCGGCTCCCAAGAGCGTCCGATTTCGCGGGGGAACAGCATGTCGGCGCCGAGCGCCCGGGCCACAGTACTCCACGTGTTTGTATGGAAATTCCAGAGGTAGGTGTGATTGCCGACGTAAGTGGGCTCGATCCCCATCTGCCCGGTCAACTCCTGGCCGAGAAAACCTGTAAAAAAAACAGCGTGCTTGGCTTTGGCCCATGCATCGGGTTTGCGCGTCTTGATGTAGTAAAGGGACTTCGCGATGTTCGCGAAACCGACGTCCGGCGTGCACGTGCTGCGGTGGAGTGTAACCCGATCGCCAAACGTTTCGTAGAACTCGGCCTGCACTTCTGCCCCTTTCTCGGCCGTATAGGAGATGACGGGATGGGCGAGGTTTCCCTGCTCGTCGAGAAGGGCATATGTTGCGCCATGGGTCGTAATGGCGATCGCCTGAATGTCAAACTTCTTCGCCAAACCTTTGAGTGCGTCGTAAAACCATGTGACTATCTCCGTTGTGGGCTCAACTTCGAGTCCCTCGATGAACTGCGTTGCCAAAGTGGTTCGCTCTTCACTGAGCACTTGGAGTTCCCGGTTGTAGATCCGGACTTTCTTGTTCGTCTTGCCGACGTCCAGAACGGCAACGGATGCAGGTTTCACCATGTTTCCTCCCTGTATCGTACCCATCCCCAGATGGAGCCTACGTAAAGCGCCTCTCATTTGCCCCGGTGCCCCGGCTTTGGGCGCAAAAAGCACTATATCCCATGAACGCCCTAACCTTCCAGGAAGAGCAAGAGAGGCTGTTCAATCGCTTCGCATATCCAGCGGAGGAAACGGGCGCCGTCCGCGCCGTCGATTGCCCGATGGTCGTACGAGAGCGACAGCGGGACCATCAACTTGGGCGCAAACGCGCCGTCGAGGTAGACCGGCTCGAGACGAGCCCGGGACACCCCCAGAATGGCGACCTCGGGCGGGTTAATGAGAGGCGTGAACGCCGTGCCGCCGATCCCGCCCAGATTGGACAGCGTAAACGTGCCTCCCTGCATTTCTTCCAGGGTCGTTTTCCCGTTGCGGGCGCGCTCCGCCAATTGAGCAAGCTCGGCGGACAACTCGGCAAGGCTTTTCTTGTCCACGTCGCGTACCACAGGGACCAGCAGGCCGCGGCCGGTGTCTACAGCAACGCCGATATGGCAGTATTTTTTGTAGATGACCTGCTTATTCTCCATGTCGATGCTTGTACTGAACTGTGGAAAACGCTTCAGCGCAGCGGCGAGTATCTTGAGGAGAACAGCAGTGACCGTGAGCTTCCCTCCGTGGCTCTCGACCTTTTCCGCATACTGCTTGCGGACTCTCTCAAGTTCAGTGACGTCGGCCTTGTCAAACTGAGTGACGTGGGGGATGGTCGTCCAGGATTGCGTCAGGTTTTGGGCCGTGCTGCGGCGCACGCCGGTCATGTCGCGCCGCTCGATCTCGCCCCATCGCGTGAAATCCGGCAGCTCCCGCGCCGGCGCAGCCTCAGATCGAGCCGCTGCCTTCGCCGCACCGGAGTTTATCTTTCGGGCGTGCTCTTTGACGTCTACCGCCGTAATCCGGCCTTGCGGGCCGGTTCCCGTGACCTCATTGACATCCACCCCCAATTCTCTCGCAAGCCGCCGCACGGCGGGCGTGGCGCCAACAGGGGGCCCCGCAAGGACAACACCTTCATCTTGCTCCTTTTCTCCGGCTAGGGCCTCGGTCTCTGTCGTATTCTGAATGGCCGGCGGTACGGCAGATTCTGTAGATCCGGCGGCCTGCGCCTTCGGCTTCTCAGGAGGTTCTATCGGCGGTTCTGCTT
>CAZBQH010000569.1:0-4456 GCA_964493915.1 uncultured Nitrospiraceae bacterium | reverse complement strand
GGTCGGTCCCGAAGGCCCATTCGTCGCGGTCAGAAACGCCGTCGCCGTCCGAGTCTGTGTCGAGGTAATTCGGGATGCCGTCTCCGTCCGGGTCGCCGTCGCCCTCGATGCTGTCCCGGATACCGTCGCCGTCTGAATCGGGATCGTAGTCCAGGAAGTCTGGGATGCCGTCGCCGTCACTGTCGCTGCCGCCTTCCTCAGCGTCGGAGAAGCCGTCGCCGTCCGTGTCCGATCCCGAGGCGCCGGCGATGTAGTCAATCGCGAAGTCGGCGCCGCTCACATTGATGGGGTCGATGCGGAGCGCGGTGATGCGTTGGCCCGCCCACATGTCGTGAGAAGCCACATCGAGGAAGTAGTAGTGCATCTGGCCGTCGCCCTCAACCGTGAAGTGAACCGACTTCGACTCGCTGAACCCGGGTTCCGCCTCGGTATCCCAGAAGAGCTGGCCCGTTCCGCCCGCCGAACAGCGCATGCCTATCACGACGGATGTTACGCTGTCAGGTGCAACGTCCATGGATGCGCGCGTCAAAAACGGGTCGCCGCTCGTGGACGTTGCCAGCAATAAGCCGCCTGTAACGTCGGCGCCCGTGGTGTTGCTGTTCGGGATCCAGCCTTCAAAGTCAGCGTCGTCGTTGAACAGAAAGCGGATGTCCGTGGCAGTTTCGGCGATAAGCCCGACCGTCCGGGGCGAGGCGCCCTGTATCTCGATGTGCGTGGGCGACGCGGTGTGCTGGATGCGGATTGCGGCAAGCCCGAAACCATCGTCATAGCGCCAGCCGTCGCCCGTCAGGTCGGCATCGTAAGCGAGTTCGGCCCCGTTTTCGAGGATCGTGTCAGGTTTCGTGATCCCCGCGATCAGGGTGTATGTTCGTTCCCCTGCAATGTGATCAAGCGTGAACGCGATGTCTCCCGGGGCGACGTTGATATCCGCACCCGAACTCACTCGCACCGGATGGCCGTCGAGATCGAACACGACGGTCCGTGCGCGCGGATCGAGATCCATGTTTGTGAAAATCCCGCCCATGAAGAGATTCGGCGCTATCAAGGGCCCGTAACGGCTGTTCTGCAAGGTGTCGAATACGTCGCGGTAGGTCCCGACCCAGTCCGGCGAGGTCTCTTGCTGATACATGCCGCTTACCAATATCCCTGTGCCGATCTTCATCCAGTCCTCAGTAGTGTCGTATGGAGCGAGCTGCATGAGCGAGTACGCAGCGTGAAGCCCGTTCCATTGCACAATCCGCCCGTACCAAGGGCCGACATATTGCGTCGCGCCGAAGACGGGGATGCTTCCATAGAGCATCCAATCCATGGCTGGGTGGCGCCAGGTGTAGATGAAAGGTAAAGTCGCCCGGGCCCAGTATACCGCTTTCTCGAGATAGTCTTGACGTCCTGTGGCCAGGTGGCCCTCGAGAAATGCGCGAACACCATAGCTGGCCGCTAGAACATCCGGGGTATGCACAGGCACTTCCCACGTCTGGGCGGCGCGCGGCACTGTGAACTTGTTCATCGAGTCCAGGGCGAGTTCCATGTGTTCCATGGCGACCTTATCGCCTGTGAGGCGCACGAAAGTTGCCAATCGCAGTGCATTCGGTGCGGTCAATCCCAGTTCCTCGGCGCCGCTGGGCCCGAGTGCGGGATCGCCGCTGTAGCGCCAGGACCCGTCCGATTCTTGGCTCTCGATGAGGGCCGCAATGCCTCCTCTCATGACCACCATAGCTGTGTCGGGACTGCCGAGATAGAAAGGCAACTCGAAATTGGTCGTGGAAGCGCCGGCCGCGACCGCCTCGTCGTAACGTGTGCGATAGGTGTTCGCCAAGGCAGGGTCATTGGTCAGTCGGGCAGCCAGTTCGAGCCACTCGAGGTACTCGACAGGACGCTGCAGCTCTGCTAGACCGCCGGACGCCTCGAGATGGGTATGCCACGCCTGCTCGGACTCGTCCCAGAGCGACGACATGTAGGACTGCATGGTGAACTCGAGTTCATCGAGCATGGTCCCGCGGGGATAGGGCAGGGGATCCGGTGCCCCGTAGCGTTCATACCACGCGTCATGCGCTTCCAGCGGGTCCGCCGCCGGGCATGCCAGATAGATTTCGCTTGACAGTACGATGGATTGACCTGAGGGCACGGTGTAGTCCGTGTAAGCTTCCCGTTGGTTCTCGCCGACATAGTCCGGTGCCGATGGAACGAACAAGCCCATGAGGCTGCCGTCGACATTGTTGAATTGATCCGGCACAGCGAATACCGCCGAAGGACGGGTGCTTGCACCGTGCCAAGCGACGCGCGGGTCCCACAGCAACCCGATTACTGCGTTCTGCGCGGTTAACGACATGACAGGCGCTGTGATTTTGTGCGTATGGGGAACGTAGCGGACATGTTGGCTCGTGTGGTCGTCCAGCGTGTTCGAGGACATTTCGTCGCTGGTCAGCCACTCGAGCCCTGAGAATACGGCTTCGGTCTTATCGCCGCCAAAACCGCGCGCTCCCGCGTAGATCATAGGGCCGTCAAAAGCGCGCAGTTGTTTGTCGATGCTTGGCGTGGCTGTGTAGACTACTTCAACTTGGTCTGCGTCGTGCTCGACTGTGAATAGAAAGGCAAACGCCCAGCTGTCGCCCTGGTTGTCAAGCCATGTGCCCGAAAAACGGACGGACGCAACGTCCGGTCCCGCGGATTCCACGCTCACGTTAGGCGCCCACAGATAGGATCGCTCCATGGCGCCGCCGTGGTTGATCGCTATATGGCTGAAAGATTGCATTAAGGCCATGCGCTGCCACACGCCCTCAGCCCGCACGTCGAAGGCCGTGTATCCGTAGCCAAGGTCTGTGTTCGAGAAGATGGTGCGTATCTTCCCGTTGCCCAGGTGAACGGCCTCGGCCGTCTGCTGTACGCCCGCGCCCTCGACGGGGATCCAGTCATCGATGGCGATCGCGCCCAAGGCCAGAATCTCCCGCGTGGCATGGGCCGTACCCCCCGGCGTGCCCGTGGCAGTCAACCGCACGAGTTCCGCCGCCGCCTGGTCTGCACGCACGGTCCAGATCAGGTCAACGGCGTCGAAACCGGCAATCGTCCCGATGTCCTGCGTCGCGGTCGAGCCGTCGAAAGAGAGGCCCGCCGGCAACTCAAGGGTGGCCTGTACATTGTCCGCTGCCTCGCCGCCGGCGTTGCCGATGCGCGCCGATACGGTGAACGGCTGGTCTACAGGCAATGCGAAATCCATGGGAATGTCGAAGCTGTCTATATGGAGCGACGCAGGCGTCTGGTCGCTGGAGGTGATGCGGACAAAGTCGACGTCCACATGGCCGGAAGTCGCCTCGTTAGTGGGGTCAATGCGGAGTTGACGGATCGTACCCTGCCATTCATCGTGGGCGCTGAGATCAATCACATAGACCGCATATTCGTCAGCGGACCCCGAGGCAAAAGTCTGGCTCTTTGCTTGGTTCCAGGAGCCGTCTGCTTCGGTGACCCAGAAGATCTGGCACGTCCCTGTTACGGACATGCGCATGCGAATCACCACAAAGGGGTATTCAGCGGCGTCGACGGAGAAGGCGGCGCTCCCGAAGTAGGGGTCCGGCCCGGTGATGTCGCCGCTCAAAAGACCTTCGGAAACGGTGAATGCGCTCACATTGTGCCATGGAGTCCATCCCTCCGCGTCGCCGTCGTTATTGAACTCGAAGGCAATGCCTTGGGCAAGGGCCGCTGACGCCGTCAAGCACAGTACCACAAGACTTGCAATCCGCGCTGCGCGGTGAAGGGTATTCATTTCATCAGTCCTCCTGCGGGCGCTAGCCCGCGTCTTCCCCAGTCTGCAAAGTGTTGGCGCACCTCCTGTCAGGATGGCACGAAACCCAGTCTCCGTCAAGCTAAAGGCTGCCCGAGACGGCAGAAGACCGATGCTGAAATCGTGCTAATTCGCGACGAGATAATGAAGGCAGCAAATGATGGAGTGTGCTATACATAAACACATCGGCTCTGTCACAACCAGTCGTCGAAAGGTTCAGACCGGGCCTATGCCCGACTAACTGGGCATGAAATCCTGCTCATAACCATAAGAAAGGAGGCCGAAAACGGACCAGAACGCGCCATACCAAACTGCGAAGTTGTGAGTAAACCATCGCATCAGGACCGGAATTCAGAGAAAGGTTATCGGCCTATGACTAAGAGCGCAAAAGGGTTCACCCTTATCGAACTGCTGGTTGTCATTGCGATTATTGGCATCCTGGCGGGCATTCTCTTGCCGGCGCTTTCCCGCGCCCGGGAGGCCGCGCGCCGGGCCTCGTGTGCGAACAACCTCAAGCAGTGGGGCATCATCTTCAAGATGTATGCGAATGAAGAAAAGTCCGGGCTTTACCCGCCCGGCAACCGGCACCTCCCAAACCATGGGAGCCAGACCATGGGTTTTATGAAAACTTACGCCGGCGAATCGTTGTATCCCGACTATTGGACCGACCTTAACATTGCC
>CAZBQH010000568.1:0-14207 GCA_964493915.1 uncultured Nitrospiraceae bacterium | reverse complement strand
TTTGTCTTCAGCACCTGGACAAGCTCCTTGAGCTCGTCCTGCGGATACTTGCTGAGCGCATCGATGAAGAACTGGATCCCATCGATGTGTTGTTTGACGTAGTTCCACTCGGCGCCTTCGCGTACAAACTGCAAGGCCTTGGCATGGTGGAACCACACTTCCGGCGTGCTCGCTTCCGTTTGACCATACCCCGCCGTTCCAATGACCAGTGACAGGACTAAGGCGAAAGCTGGATGTTTCATGTCTTTCATGCTCCACGTTATTAGATTGACAAGACCAAACTACCACGCGCCATGTAGATCTGCAAGCCCTGCACTCACTAGGCAGCGGAAGGACAAAGCTCTCCTACCCATCTAGAACAGCACCTGCAAAAGAGGACGAACAGAGACCCTCGGCACTTCCTCTGATGTTTGGTCCATCAGTTTGACAAAAGTCATGAGGCAAGACGCCATCGAGGACTCGCCAAACGAGTTGCCGGCCTCGAGGCTGCTATGCTAGCGTCCGTCTCATGCACAATGCGCAACATGACAGTGCCCGCGTGCATAGACTGTCGGCTGACGCGATACGTGGGCTGTTCCTATGCCTGGCTCTAGCAGCGACGGCGCTGGTCTTTTCCTATCGACTGACCTCGTTTTGGCATGCCAAGGAAGCCGTGCTTGCTGTGTGCCTGTGCGGGGCCGCCTTTTCCGCCGCCGTGCGCGGGCGCTTTCCAATTGACGGACTGCGCGCATATCTGCCGCTCTGGCTGCTTGCAGCCTACGGCCTCTGCCTCCATACCCTTGTCCTTCCGGCCCAAGTCCCTTCGCGCGTCGTCGAAGAGAGCGCTCGCTTGGCAATGCTGTTGCTGACCGCCGCGCTCGCATACGATCTTCTCAGACAAGAGCGTTGGCGGACGCGCCTAACGGCAACCTTCCTCACGTCAGCCGTCCTCGCCGCCCTGCTGGGCATCCTCCAATACTTCAGGCTTCTGCCGTGGCTTTTTCCCGTCTTCCCTGGAAACACGCAGCGGATGTACTCGGTCTTCGGCAACCCCAATGCTCTGGGCGACTATCTCGCCATGGCTTTCCCCCTCTTTGTCTTTCACACCGCGGCAAGTAAACGGATCCCTCTCGCCACCCTATGCGCGGGGGTGGCGGTGCTGGCGGGCCTGGCCCTTTCCGGATCGCGCACGGCGTGGCTGGCAGCGGCGTTGGGCACGGCGGTCGTGCTCGGCATCGAAAGGAAAAAGCTGTCGCGCAGGCGTGTGCTTGGCATTCTAGCTGGGGCCGCAGTCGTGCTGATAATTCTGGGAGCGCTGGCGCCCGACGCGACATGCCGCCGGTTCCGCGAAACCTTCTCTGCAGTGGACGAAGGTTTTCGCGCGAGGCTTTGGTTCTGGGCCGGGACCGTGCAGATGATTGCCGGTGAACGCCCATTTTGCGGCGTCGGCTTCGGCAATTACGCCTACTGGAGCCCATACTATCTCGGGGCCGTTTTGCATGCCCCCGGCGGCCATACGTACGAGCACAACCTGCTCCACACGCTACACGCTCACAGCGAACCCCTCGAGATCCTGGCCGAGCTTGGTATTCCAGGCTTGGCGCTGTGCCTATGGATGTTTGTCCGCCTGCTACGCCACCGGGGGCCGGAATGGGGACCATTGGTCGCGATTCTGACGGCGGCTCTCTTCAACTTCCCTTTTCATTGCGTGGCCCACGCCTTGGCCGGTCTGTTCTTTGCGGGCATGTTGCTCGCCCGTGACGCCCCTAGGACGCCAAGTACCACCGTTTTTCCGCCAAGCTGGTCTCTGGCGTTGCTCGCCTGTTGCACGGGAGCGGCAGCGTTCTTCCTTTGGGCCGTCATCGTGCCGAGCCACTGGCTTCGTACCGCGTACGACGAACAACTCGCCGACCGGTCCCCTTTCGAGGCCTACGAACGCGTGATTAATCATCCCTGGCCTCATGCCCTCGCCGAGGCAAAACTGGGCATAGCGCTGGGCGAAGAGGGACGGGAGGTGCAGGCAAGGCGCCATCTTTTGAACGCCCTCAAAGGCGCTGATACAGGCGATATCTACTGGATGCTCGGGTTCCTGGCCGCCCGCGAGGGCGATCGGGAGGAGGCGGCCAAGTGGCTCGACGCCTGCATCTGGCGGTGGCCTTCCTACTTCGACGCCTGGGCGTGGCGGATACACATCGCGACGGCTGACGAACGGACGAGACTGCTCGGCAAGGCCCGCGTATGGCTGACACCGGAACAATGGATTCGGCTAGAAGAGCGGTTCACTCCGGGCGCGCGTAAACTTAGGTCTGAGCAACCCTAAAGACGACACCCAAGCGGGGGATGTGACGGGCTGCTGCAATTCGCTTCCCACAAAGACCCGGTATGGTTCACCGGGCGCCGCCTTTGTGGAAAGCCGCAAGGGTTCAGGCTCCAGATCAACATAGCGAAGCGTAGTGCCCTCTTGGTCCTGTAACTCGACGACCAATGGCGCGTCAAGATTGTCTTTGCGCACTACCAACGCCACATCCCGCCCGCGGCTATCCAACCATGGCGAGCCGGTTGATTCCCAGACCACATCCAGTGCGCCTGGCGCCTGAAACGGCGGCGCCTCGAACACGCCCGGCGTTTCTGCCCGGTCGAACTGCACCCCGTAACGCACTGCCTCTGGCACGCCGCGAAGCGCCGAGACCCCTTCGAGAGCAGCTACGCCGCCTGCGACCGCCAACGTTACAAGAACGGCTTGGATTGCCCAAACAGCAATCGCTCGGCCTACGGAAAGAGAGAACCAGACAAAAACCGTTATGATCGATGCCAGAAATACGAGAAGAGGCAGGTACTGGGCCAAAGCAAGCGGGAGAAACGAGAACACGTACGTGAACAGGGCAAGCATCACACCCGCGCCGTTCACAGTCGACATCGGTATCCCCGGGGCGCCCGTAAGCCGCAGCGCGGCCAGAAATGCCAAAGGCCATAACAAGACAAGCCCCGCTCCAAGCGCAGTCCTGCTCACGATGCAACCTGTGGCAAGAAGGTCGTATACCCTTTGGTAAGGGAGCAATTCTGTCGGTTCTGCACGGACCAAGGTGTAGACGTGAATGCCCGTTAGAACGGACGCGGCTGCAAAGAAACCAAGCACAACGAGGAGCAGCAGAACGGACATCGTTCTAGAGTGCGCGCTCTCCCCCGGCCGCCGCTCCTGCAAGTCAGGCAGACTAGCCGGGAGAAGGGCATGGCATCGCCAGCAACGGCCAGCGTCTGGTTGATTCTCAGCCCCACAGTTCGGGCAGACCCTGGCCGGTGCAGGCTGCGATCCCAAATCTGGCAGCGCCAGTTCCAGGCCATTCGCGCGGGCCCGGACCTCGCCTCGTTCGAGACGTTCGATAGCAGCGCCCGCGATGCTGTGTTGAGGATCAAGCTTTAGAACCTCTTGCCAGACCTCGAGGGCCTCTTCTTGCCGCCGGGCTGATTCGAGAGCCTTGGCGAGCTGTTCCCGGACAGGAATCTCATTCGGCCAAACCTCAAGAGCACCTTGAAGCTCGGCGATAGCTTCGTCATAACGACCTAGACGGTAATAGGTCGCAGCAAGGTACCGCAGTACGTTAAGCTTCTGGTCCCATTCCCTCTTGAGCACCTCGAGATGTCCGAGCGCCTGCCGGTATTCCCACGCTTTGTACAGCTTCTTCACCAGCCGCCAGCGCGCCTGGTAATCATCTGGGCTGCTCTCAACGTATCGCGCCAGATCCCAGAGCTCTGTCATACGGTCTTTCCCTCAGAGCCCCCCCGACTACGATCACGCGCTATGCCTCTAATCACTTTCCTCGCTTGGACTTTTTCCGTTCCTTGAGCCGGCGTCTCTGGTATCGCCATTGAAGAACACTGTTGATCGCCCATGACACGACGCCTGCCGCCAACGCCGCGGCGACAACGCCCATCGCGATAGGGATCATCGGCGACGCGCCCTCTCGAGTGATCTGCCAAGCGCCATAAACGGCTGGACCCACCAAAAGGGCGAATGTGACGGCCCAGAAAACCCACCCTACAAACTCGAATTTGGCCATAGCCTTTTTCGACACAACAGGCCCCTTATCTTTTCGGCTCATGATTCGGCAACAACATGGTGAAACGGGCGCCTCCTTCCTTGCGGTTGACGGCTGTGATGGTCCCGTTGTGTTCGCAGACGATCTTGCGGGTCACCGCAAGCCCCAACCCCGTGCCTCGGGCGCCTTTGGTGCTGAAGAAAGGCTCGAATATCCGCTCTTCCATACCTTGGGGAATGCCCGGCCCGTCATCATCAACCACGATCTCAAGAAACCCGTTCTTCAGTGTTCTGGCTGACAAACGGATGGCGCCCCCGCTTGAGCCCATGGCTTCCGCCGCATTGATCACAATGTCTACCAGACAACGTAGAACGCTCTCCGAGTTCAGAAAGACAGACCCCTTCACGCCGCTTGTGTCCAGTTCCAAGGAAACGTTGCGCTTGGCTAACAGCAGGTTAAAGGTGTCGGCAACCTCCTCGAAGACTCTGCCGATGTCGCATGACCTGAAAACCGCTGCGCGCCGCCTGGAGAACACGAGCATATCCTCGACGCAGTCAGTCATACGCCGGGCACTGCGCTTCAAGATAGGCCAGGTTTTGCGGATAACCTCTTCATCGTTTAGCTCGAGGCCCTGGTCCAGAAGGTCAATGCTGCTGTTCAAGCCTGTGATGATGTTCTTGGTGTAATGGGAGACGCCTGCAACGGCTTGGCCGATGGCGGCCAAGCGTGCGGCCTGCATGTTCAGCTCGATGAGCCGCGCATTCGACAGGACGCTCGCAGCCAAGCTGGCGAACATCTCCATAACGCGGCGATCTGTTTCGGTAAAGGAAGAGTCTCCCACTTTGTTCAGAACTTCGATGACCCCAATCAACTTCTCCCGGTCGAGCATGGGAACCGCCAGGATCGAACGTGTCTCAACATGACTGGCCATGTCTGCCTCGCGATGCACGCGCCTATCACTGCGTGCATCTGCCACATTTATCGAGCGGCGTTCCGCAGCGGCGAGACCGGCAATGCCTTGGCCCAGCTTGAGGCGGATTTCGCGTTTGAGGGCCTGCATGTCGCCTTTCTCACCAAGGGCGACCTGAAAATACAGCTCTTTCTTGTCGGGATCGAATAAGATAAGCGAGCACGCCTCGGCAAGAGCCACCTGCTTGCCTTCTTCCATAATCAACTCAAGGAGCTCATCGAGATCGGTGACCACCGCAATGAGACGGTGGACATGATAGAGGGTGTCAACGATGCGCCGCATCTCTTGCGGTAGCACACCGTCCAACCACGACATCCTCTCCTCAGGAAAGGGCATCACTGCAGCTTCTGCGTCCCGCTGACCAGTTCTTCTTCAATGCGCGGAAGGGCATGATAGACCACGTCTCCGAGCACCTGCAAACTCTGGGCGCAAACCTTGTCAATCGTATCTCGGGGAGTATGCCAATTGCGTTCGTGCTCGAGTCGCGACCCGCCATAGGAAAAGTCGATGAGGTCGACAGCGGGAACACCAGCACGGCGGAAAGGCAGATGGTCGTCCTGGACATTCTCTGTGTTTTCAAGGAAGTAATTGGAGTAATCCAGTTCGCCGGCCGTTGTCCAAATGGCGTCGGTCAACCAAGCGGGCGCTCCCCCATCGCGCTTGATCCCAAGATCGCAGTCGCCGATCATGTCGACGTTTACGAGCGCCTGCAGGCTTTCGAGTTCTCCGCTGCGGGTCAGCTCGTCTACCAGCGCCCGGCTCCCATAGAGGCTGTCGGTCTCGGTCCATTTCTCGAAGGCCTCCTCCCCATCAAACCAGACGAGCCAGATGGACCTGCCTTCGCGCTCGGGTCCCAGCGTGCGGGCCATCTCGATCATCCAGGCGGTAGTCGATCCGGCGTCGTTGGCGCCCACGAAGTTGAAATTAGGAAAGTACTTTGTGTCGTAGTGATTACTGAGCAGGATCACTCCGGGGACCGTTCCTTTGATCGTCGCGATGATGTTGACCATGCGGCGCGTCCCGATCGGAGTCTCGGCATCGAAAGCATGCTCCCGAACTGAGAGGCCGACTGCTTTGACCTGCTCGATGATATATCGTCGAAGAGCAGCTAACTCGGGCGACCCGGGAATGCGCGGCCCGAAAGCGACGACCCGCTCGAGGTCTTCATAGGCCCGCTCGCCATTAAAAGGAGAGCGGCTCCGCAAGACTTGGGCGTGCGAGGCCTCAACAGGTGCGGCCCCCCGACGGAAAACCATAGCGATCAATAGGAGAAACACGATTACGAGCACGCCGGCGATAGCGATAAGCTGAGCAACGCCTCGTTTTCTGGTGTTCATAAGTCTCCTTGGCTCTGCTGCGCCTTCACATTCATGGTGCGGCAAATGGTACACCACAAAGCAACCGATATCGAACACATAAAAACCGTTCTATGCGTCTGTGCCGGCGCTTCGCTCGTAGGCAAGCCCTTCATGAAGATAGATCCAACGATCGGCCCGTTTTGCCAGCCGATCGTCGTGGGTCACCATTACCATGGTTACGCCGTCTGTCTCATTGAGACGCCACAAAAGATCAATAATGTCGCCACCGGTCTTCTCGTCGAGGTTGCCGGTCGGTTCGTCAGCAAGAACGACGCTCGGATTGTTGAACAGGGCTCGGGCTATCGCCACGCGTTGCTGCTCGCCGCCGCTCAGTTGCCCCGGCTTATGGGCAAGCCGCTCCGCAAGACCGACCTTAATTAGAAGCTCCTCGGCGCGGGCGCTGCATGAGACGCCCCGCCTGCCCCTGCACAAGGCCGGCATCATGACGTTTTCAAGCGCGGTAAACTCAGGCAGAAGATGGTAAAACTGAAACACAAACCCGATGTCCTCGTTTCGCAGACGGTTGATTGCCGAACGGCGCATCCTCGAGACAAGCGTCCCCCGGAAAAGAAGGTCGCCTGCCGTCGGTCTATCGAGCGTCCCGATAATGTGGAGCAGCGTGCTCTTCCCTACGCCTGAGGGACCTGTGACGACCACGAGCTCGTTCTCAAAGACCGCGAGATCCAGGCCCCGCAGAATTCGCAGCTCTCTACTCCCGTCGTGATAGCTCTTCACGAGATTCCTGCACTCGATGACTTTACTCATAGCGCAGCGCATCCACAGGGTCCAGGCGCGACGCGCTCCATGCCGGGTACAACGTCGACAGAAACGTCAACATCACAGCGCTCACAGTGACCCAAAACACGTCTCCCGGGACGACATCGACAGGGATGTGGTCAAAGTAGTAGATCTGCTGGTTGAACAAATCGATGTTGAACATCCATGCGATGAACTCAGCGACTGGATTCAGATAACGGGCCAGAACCGTCCCCGCAACGACACCGATGATCGTGCCGCTCAGGCCGATGTAAAGGCCTTCGAGCATGAAAAGCTGCAATACGGAACGGTTGCTGACGCCCAGAGTCCGCAGGATGCCGATGTCGCGCCGTTTCTCCATCACCACCATGATCAGCGTGCTGGTGATGTTGAAAGCGGCAACTAGAATGATAAAGACAAGGATAATGAACATGGCCAGCTTCTCTTGACGCAGCGCTTCGAAAAAGGCCTCCTGGCTCTCCTTCCACGTCACCGCTCGGTAAACCAGCTCCCGTTCGATACGTTCGGCGACAGACGCCGCAAGGAAAGGGTCCGTCAATCTGCAGTGAACAGCATGAATGCCTTCCATACCGGTGAGCATACGCGCCGTTTCGAGGTCCACAAAAGCGTAAAGCGAGTCGAAATCAGCCATGCGCGCCTGGGAGATGCCGCTCACACGCAGCACCAGTTCCTGGGCGCCGCGCAACCCGAAAGGCGTGACCTTTGCCCGGCCCGTGAACACGGTCAATTCGTCCCCGACATGCACGCCGAGATCGTCCGCTAAGAGATACCCTAAGACGATCTCCTTTCTTCGCGGAAGGCTGCCTGCGCTGTAGGTCCGGCCTCCTTTGCGGGTCAAGTTCTCTTCGAGCTGCGTGACTCGCGTCTCGAGGCGGGGATCTATACCGAGCACAAAGGCTCCTGTCTGCCGGACCATGGCCCGATCCCCCTGGCGCTTCAGGAGAGCCTGGATCTCGATGACAGGGCTCGAAGCCGCGATCTCGGGGCATAGCCCCTCGACTTCCGATATGACTGCTTGATAATCCTCGAAGGGACGGCCGCGGTAATCCTGCACCGTCAGATGGGCGCGGTTGCCGATAATAGCGGCGCGCAGTTCGTTGTCGAAGCCCGTCATCACGCTCATCACGACGATCAGGGCGACAACGCCAACGCTGACGCCTGCGATTGATATCACCGTAATCAGGCTGACAAAGCGCGTCTTCCGCTTGCTTCGTAAATACCGGGCTGCTACAAACGCTTCGAAACGCATAGACTGCTCATAGGCGGCCTCGCCATCGGGACCTGTTTTGCGTCAACGCTCCGCACTCAAAGCGTCCGGAGCTGAGGGAAAAGAATCACGTCGCGTATGGACGCGGCATCCGTTAGAAGCATGGTCAAGCGGTCGATCCCAATGCCTAGACCAGCCGTTGGAGGCATGCCTACCTCGAGAGCCGTGATAAAGTCTTCATCGAGACGTTGCGCCTCCTCGTCGCCCTCTTCGCGCTGGCGCAACTGATCCATGAAACGTTCCCGCTGGTCAATGGGATCGTTTAGCTCGGTGAAAGCGTTGCACAGCTCGAGGCGCCCTATAAAAACCTGGAATCGCTCAGTCAATGCCGGATTGCCCCGCTTCTTCTTTGCCAGAGGTGATATTTGGATAGGGTAGTCATAGAGAAATACCGGCTGAACAAGATAGGGAACGACCTTCTCCTTCATCACCTCGTCCACGATCTTGCCGTAGCTCATAGACGGGCCGACCTCGAGCCCGATCTCCTCTGCAAGCGAAACCGCCTCTTCACGACTCGTGGTATCCAGGTTAACTCCCGCATACTGGCGAATCGCGTCAAAGAGGGCAAGACGTTGCCAGGGCGGCCTGGCGTCGATCCGATCGCCTTGGTACGTGAAAGAAGTCGTGCCAAGAACGCTTTCCATAACAGACGCAAGGAGCTGTTCAGTCCCCTCCATTAAGCCTGCGTAATCCTGGTAGGCTTCATAGAGCTCCATCATGGTGAACTCAGGGTTGTGCCGCGTATCCACCCCTTCGTTCCGGAAACTGCGGTTGATCTCGAATACACGCTCGAATCCGCCCACAATGAGCCTCTTGAGATACAACTCGGGCGCGACGCGCAGGTAGAAATCGCGGTCATACGCGTTATGATGCGTGGTGAACGGCCGCGCCGTCGCCCCGCCCGGGATGGGTTGGAGCATGGGGGTCTCGACCTCGAGAAAGCCGCGGCAGGTCAACCAACTGCGGATCGCGCCGATAATGGCCGACCGTTTGCGGAATAGGTCCAGCATCTCTGGATTGGCAACAAGGTCCAGGTAACGCTGGCGGTACCGCGTCTCAACATCCGTAAGACCATGATACTTCTCCGGCAAGGCCCGCAAAGATTTCGTCAGCAGCTCATACCCGGTCGAGAATACGGTTATCTCTCCCATGCGCGTCCGTTTCACCTGGCCGCTCACGCCGACGAAGTCGCCGATATCGAGGTCGTCGAGCACCCTATAGGCTTCCTCGCCCAGCGCTCTGGCGCTCAGAAAGATCTGGATCTTCCCCGACTCGTCGCGCAGGTCTGCAAAGCTGCTTTTTCCATGGCGGCGAAAGGCGGTCATACGGCCGGCTACCGTGACAGGTACATCGATCTCCTCGGGATTGCCGCCTTCTGCTTCGGCCTTCTCGAAAGCGGCCCGCGCCGCAGCAATCGAGCAGGATCGTCTGAAGCCGTACTTGAAGGGGTCCACGCCGCGGGCGCGAATTCGATCCAGCTTCTCGGTGCGGAATCGAATCAGATCCTCCTCGGTTGAATGATGGTGCTCTTCGTGCATCGTTTCCTCAGGCGGCTTCTGACAAGACAGTTTCCCAAGCGCGTTGACTAAGCTTGCTGGCGTTTGCCGGCCAAACGCCATCTCAGATAAGCTTCGATGAAAAGGTCGATCTCACCGTCCAATACGCGGTCGACACTGCTTGTCTCGACGTTGGTGCGATGATCTTTAACAAGCTGGTACGGGTGAAGCACGTAACTGCGGATCTGGCTGCCCCACGCCACCTCCTGGTATTCATCTCGCTGGGCGGCCAGCTCTGCTTCCCGTTTTTTCATTTCGATATCGTAAAGCTTGGCTTTCAAGAACTGCAACGCAATGGCGCGGTTGCGGTGTTGAGACCTCTCGATTTGGGAGGTTGTGACGATGCCTGTCGGCAGATGCGTGAGACGGACCGCCGAACTGGTCTTGTTGACTTTTTGACCACCTGCCCCGCTTGAACGGAATACATCCATCTTGATGTCTTCTTCGCGGACGCCAATGTCTATGTCCTCGTCCACTTCCGGAAGCACCTCGATTGCGGCAAACGAGGTATGCCGGCGGTTCGAGGCGTCGTAGGGGGAAATGCGCACCAGGCGATGCACGCCCGCCTCTGATTTGAGATACCCATAGGCAAAAGGCCCGCTGACGGTAAAAGACACGCTCTTGATACCGGCCTCGTCTCCGGGCAGATAGTCAACCACCTCGAGAGCATATTCCTCGCGTTCACACCACCGCGTAATCATGCGGTACAGCATCTCTGCCCAGTCGCAGGACTCGGTTCCTCCTGCACCGGGATGGATGCTGATGATAACGTCCTTCTCGTCCCGCGGATCGCTGAAAAGGCTGTTGAGCTCGAGCCTGCTGAGCTTCTGTTCAATCTCGGCAGCCAGCGCGTCGAGTTCTCCTTCCATGGACGCGTCTTCCTCAGACTGCGCCAGTTCAACCAGAATCCGCGCGTCCTCGAGTTCACGGTGAAGCCGGTCCGGCGCCTCCACGACAGTCTTGAGCCTCTTCAGCCGCTGCACCACTTTCTGTGCGGCTTCCGGGTCATCCCAAAAGCCAGGCCCCGACATCTCTTCCTCAAGCTGGACAATCTGCTCCTTGGCGCCGTCCACGTTGAGGCATTTGCGCAACTCCATCAATCTATCGGCGAACTCGTCTAGTCGAGCAGCTTGTTCATCATACATGCTTGGGGCTCCACTTCTGCGGCGCTGTTACACAGCCCCGATGAGCCGTATCTCGGACCATCATACGTTTCAATGCCAAAGCGCGGGCGAGGCCAGATAGTAGAAGGCCGGCGCCGCGAAAAGAAGGCCGTCGCACCGGTCAAGCACCCCGCCGTGTCCCGGAAAAAGGATGCCGGAATCCTTCACGCCCGCATCGCGCTTGAGACAGGACTCCGCCAAATCGCCTGCTTGACCTATTATGGACAAGAGAGCGCCAACGACCAGATAGCGGCCCAAGGACCATGTGGGAAACGTCGCCCACCCATTAGCGCGGCTCAACGCCCAGATAACAGCCATGGCCGTCACAGCAGAGGCAAAACCGGCCGCGGCGCCTTCCCACGATTTCTTTGGGCTCAAGCATGGGGCCATTTTGTGCCTTCCACAAAGCGAACCGCAGAAATAGGCCGCCGAATCTGTAATGAAAACGGCTGCGAAGAGAATTGTCACGAGGCCCGCCCCTACGCCTGGAACCGCATGGAGCAGCATCAAGTGTCCGCTGAACCACGCTACGTAGAGCAGCCCAAACACTGATGCCGCCATGCCCGATACGGTGCGGCGGGGGTGCATCAAATAGAAACAAACAACGAGAAAAAATCCCGCGTAGAGGAGCATCCCGCTCAGAATAGGACAGTAGAAGTAGCCGCTGAAGGCTATAGGCACGCCGGCCACAATGCCACTTAGCCACTCCGCCTCGATTGAGCGGGCTCGCAGAATAGCGTAGTACTCGTATAGGGCTATTCCAACCAAAACGCTAACAAACACCGCGAAACCAAGCCGCAGGGCGGGGTGCCAGACAAGCGTCAGCACCGCGGCGAGTGATACGCCTGCCGTCGCTGAGCGGACGAGCAAGTTCCTCTGTTTATGCCCCATTGAACCTCAACGTCCGCCAAAGCGCCGGTCGCGCGATTGGTACTCCATGATGGCGGCATACAGGTGCTCCTTGCGAAAATCCGGCCAGAGAACCGGAGTGGCGGCAATCTCAGCATAAGAGGCTTGCCAGAGCATGAAATTGCTCAGCCGCATCTCGCCGCTGGTTCGTATCAGCAGATCGAGTTCCGGCAACTCGGGCACATAAAGATACTGGGCAAAACGCGCCTCGTCAAGGTCCTCGATATGGAGTTTGCCCGCTGCAACATCCGCAGCAGCGGCTTTAGCGGCATCGACAATCTCCGCCCGGGATCCGTAGTTGATCGCGACGCTCAGAATCATTGATTGGTTGCCGGCGGTCTTTCGTCTGCAGAGCTCGAGTTGTTTGACGACATTTCTCGACAAACCTTCTTTGCGGCCCATTACCACGACCCGTATGTCCTCTTTGTGGATGTTATCAAGCTCCAGGTGAATGTACTTAGTGAGCAACCGGAAGAGCGTCTGCACCTCCCTCCGCGAACGCCGCCAGTTCTCCGTTGAAAAAGCGTAAAGACTCAGGGCTCTGATCTCGAGTTCGCGGCACGCCTCGACAACAGCGCGCACGCTCTTCGCCCCGGCCTCATGACCAGCGGCGCGGCTCACTCCTCGAGCCTGGGCCCAACGGCCGTTCCCATCCATAATGATGGCGATATGCCGGGGCAGTCGGCTCTTGTCAATAGCGGGCAACGGCATGCACTCACCTAAAAGAAAGCAGCGGACGCTCGAAAGAGCAAACCCCACGGTGTCTACGCAACGGCGCCAAGAAGCTGTCCAGACCTCCGGAGGCGCTTAGACTTCCATAACTTCCTCTTCTTTGCCCTTGAGCGCCTCATCTATCTGCTCGATGTGCTCGTCTGTGATCTTTTGAACCTCGTCTGTTAACTTACGGGCATCATCTTCGGGAATATCGCCCTTTTTCTGGCGCGCTTTTATTTCATCGACGATGTGTCTGCGGATGCTGCGCACGGAAACGCGGGCTTCTTCCGCAAGTTTTCCTAAGAGTTTGACGAGATCTTTCCGCCGTTCCTCGGTCAACTGAGGAATCGGTATGCGAATAACACGGCCGTCGTTAGACGGGTTCAGCTCGAGGGGAGAGGCAAGAATCGCCTTTTCGATAGCTCCGATCTGCGATTTGTCCCACGGAGTAACGACGATCAGCCGGGCTTCCGGCGCCACGACGTTGCCAAGCTGGTTGATTCGCATGCGGGCGCCATAGACGTCGACTTCGATGGAATCAAGGAGCCCGACCGAGGCGCGTCCTGTGCGAATGGTGGTTAACTCGTGCTTAAACGCCTCGAGGCTTTTCTCCATTTTCGACTTGGCTTCTTTCTCGAGATCGTGCGGCATGGGTCACTCTCCTTTTACAATCGTGCCGATCGGCTCTCCCTTAAGCGCCCGTATGATACTGCCGCTCTTGTTCAGATTGAAGACCAGGATAGGCAGTTTCGTCTCGCGGCACATCGAGATGGCCGTCGCATCCATCACGCGCAGGTTCTTCGCCAACGCCGTTGTGTATGAAAGCTCTGCATATCGTTTGGCGCCCACATTCTTCGCCGGATCCGAGTCGTAGACTCCGTCGACTCTGGTTGCCTTGAAAAGGATGTCTGCACTGATTTCCTGAGCACGCAGGGCGGCGGCCGTGTCGGTCGTGAAAAAGGGACTGCCGGTTCCCGCGCCGAATATCACGACGCGGCCCTTTTCCAGATGGCGCAAGGCCCGTCGTCGGATATAAGGTTCGGCAACGGGCCTCATTTCGATTGCAGTCATTACACGGGTAGCTACCCCTTTTTTCTCAAGGAGAGCCTGAATCGCCAAGGCATTGATAACCGTGGCCAACATCCCCATGTAGTCGCCCGTCGGTTGGTCAAGACCCTCGACGGCTCCGTCCGAGCCGCGAAAGATATTGCCTCCGCCTACGACCAAACCTATCTGCACGCTCAGCCCATGGGCTTCCACGATCTCGTCGCAGAATCGGTCAACGACGGCGAAATCAATGCCGCCATTTCCCTCCTTCTCGAGCGCTTCTCCGCTGAGTTTCAGTACAATCCGCTTATAGGCGATCAAGTAAGCTATTGCTCCGATCCGTCGGGCTCAACTGCTGCTTTCGCAGCATGATCTGGCGCGGTTTTTTCGATCCCCTCTCCAAGCTGAAAGCGTACAAAGCGGCGGATGT
>CAZBQH010000567.1:0-10108 GCA_964493915.1 uncultured Nitrospiraceae bacterium | reverse complement strand
GTCATCTCAGACGCCTATGGGGGGATGATCGAGGCGCATGTGCAAGACACACCCTCCGAAGAGGACAGCAGCGAAAGCATTGCCGACAAAGAGCCGGATGAAACTACGCCAACGGGGGCCTCCAACAGTGAGAACGCCCCCACCAGGCGGGAAAGCAAACGCGGACACTCCTCACCTGATGACGGTGCGGCACAGCAAGTGGCTGCTGAGCAGGCGGGTGCTGATACAAGTGTTCCTCTTTCGGTGTCTTCGAAAAACTCGGTCTACCTTGGCTACGGAGGGTCTCTCCTGCCAGATCCTGAGGGGGAATTCCGGAAAAAACCGCCACAGCCAAGCCCGAGTCCTAATGCCTCCGGAAATGAGCGCTCCCGCCGTCGGCAGGATTTGGTGTCACAGACGCCCGTCCCGCGTTGGCCGGCGGCTTTCAGGCAGTCATCTGGAGACGAGCAGCAGGCCGAGGCGCCCCCTGGCGATATGTCCACGGGCCCTGCCCGCATAGCGCGGGGCGACTCTGTGCCGTTCGCTAGTAATGTGCCTGAGCCCCCTAGGGAGATCGCTGGCGCGGCTGAGGGCGCAGCGACAGCTCTGGCACAAGTGGATCGCATGCCGCGGTCCAAACAAGCTATCCGGTGGTCTGCTGTGGTCGCGGTGGGCCTGGTGGTCGGGATTGCAGGTCTCATTGTGACGGCGCGATGTCTTGTTTTCGGTAAGGAATAGCACTGGACGGCAGGGATCAGGCGGTAAAAGACGCGCCATTGCCGAGGAGTTCAAAGATGAGTCAAGCTTACAGGACAGCGGTTTGGCTGGCGCCTCTTCTTCTTATAGCAGGCCCCTCGGCTCAGGCCGCCACGCTGAGCGCTGGCCGTATTGAAGCTGCACCAGGCCAGCGGGAACTCGCCCTGCCGTTCCTTCTCCATAGCGAACAAGACCAAACCGTCGCGGGCATTCAGTTTGACCTCGTTTTCGATGAGGACTGGCTTACACTCACGGATGTGGAGCCGGGACCCGCGGCCACTGCTGCAGGGAAAGACGTTGCTTTCAGCCGGCTTGGCCCTGGCGTCGTGCGCGTTATCATCACGGGCTTCAATCAACAGGTCATCGAGGATGGGGCCGTTGCCTGGGCCAGTTTCGATGTCGCCCAAGGCGCCGCAGATGGTCCTTACACAGTCGAACCAACGAACGTTATCATGAGCAACCCCTTCGGTGTTTCCGTCGATGCCCAAGCCGTGGCGGGGAGCATCGTTGTCGGCGGCGGTGCATGGCTTGCCGATGTCAACGGCGACGGCAGACTGAATGCGGTAGATGTTCAACTGGTAATCATCGCCGCTTTGGGGCTGGACATCCATGGCATGGATGCAGACTGCGACGGTGACGGCTTCGTCAATGCCGTCGATGTCCAGTTCGCTATCAACGCGGTGCTTGGCGCATTGTGAGTCCTCTTTGTTTGCAGGAGGTAAGGATTGTCGGGGGCAGCTTCAGTCTAAGGCGAGATCGAGGGTCCTCTGCGGCTCTTCGGCAGTCTTGAGGCGCCTAGTGGCAAGGAACTGCTTGAGCTTACTTCCGAACTCGCGTTTCATGGCGGCGAGGTTATGGATGTTGCTGCAGTATACCCCATGATTACATGACAACCTGGCCTGCAAGCGCTCTAAAAAGCTTGCGGCGCCCCGTCGTTATCGGGTAAAACAGGTGTAGTATCAAACCCGGCATCCAAACAAAGAAGGGCCACCGCAACTGAAGTCCAGTAAAGCACAAACGCATGCATATCCCCACCAAGCGGCGCACCGTCGCTTCACCAAGCGCGCAGGCCGTCTCATTCGCCCTCATGGGAAGCTCGCCCTGAGCATGGCCGCAAACCAGAAGGTGCAAGGAGAGATGCTCCGACACCTAAACGCGCTCCAACAAGCCGCATGAGAGCCTCCCACAGCAGGCCATAACCTCCGCCGGTTTATGCAACGGTAGGGTCTCTTCTGCCGTCTCTTGCTTCACCGGCGGCAAGGCGCCTGTCCTCGATAGGGGGTGCAACGTGCAAAAAGGCGTCAACCGCCGACGACGACTACCTCCTCTTCGAGCAACACGCCAAAACGCTGTTGAACCGTCTCCTTGCAGAGCGAGATGAGCGCAAGGATATCGTGAAATGATGCGTGGTCCTCGTTCATGATAAAGTTGGCGTGGGTCGGGCTAATGACCGCCCCACCATGGCGCCTGCCTTTAAGTCCGCACGCCTCGATAAGACGGCCGGCATGGTCGCCCGGCGGGTTCTTGAAAACGCTGCCGCAGCAATAGCCTTGGGGCTGCCTTTCCTTCCGTCGAGCCAGGTAATGATCATAGACAGCCCTCTGATCCTCTTTGGCATGGGTGAAACCAAAAACAGCGCTCAGGATCAGAGCGCCGGGAGGGCAAAACGACTGACTGCGGTAACTGTAACGTGCGGGGTCCATGGCGACGGTTCGCCGGCCTTGCCCGGACACCACGTCGACCGTCTCGACCAAGGCGCAAGTCGTTCCATTGACGGTGCCGGCGTTCATGTAAACGGCGCCGCCGACAGACCCGGGAATGCCCGTCAAGCTCCCGACGCCCGCATAGTTGGCCGGGACCATGACCTCGCGCACAAAACGGTCAAGCTCGACGCCGCATTCGACCCGATAGCGGTCCTGGCCGAGCGGCAGAATGCGATCAGCCCCCGTTGTAACGAGCACGGCCCCCGCAAAACCGTCGTCGCTGATCAAAACGTTCGAGCCGCGGCCGAGAACTAAGTACGGCCGTTTCTGCTTGATGAGCCAGAGGTACCCTGCCTCCACGTCCTCCGCCGTACGCGGCAGCAAGACGATCTCGGCGGGACCGCCCACGTTGTAACGCGTCAGACCCGCCAGAGGATAGTTTTCTACCGCAAAATCGAAGGAAGGTGCGTTCATAGCCAGAGAATACCCCCAAAGGTCCGGGCGGTTCCAGGTTGAAAGCGGACCTCG
The DNA here is from genome assembly GCA_964493915.1 of uncultured Nitrospiraceae bacterium. Lineage (GTDB taxonomy): Bacteria > Hydrogenedentota > Hydrogenedentia > Hydrogenedentales > SLHB01 > CAZBQH01. The sequence continues at coordinate 7,142 of CAZBQH010000567.1, read as the reverse complement.
AATTGCGGGGCCAACCCTGACGTCTGTAAGATAGGTCGCCCTGCTTGGCCGACCATGGATGTTAAGAGCTCGGAGGAACGCCCGATGCCTAAGGAAACGATGACGCCCCGGGAACGCTGGCTTGCCGCCCTGCAAAGGGAAAAGCCGGACCGCGTTCCGATGGACATCTGGGCAACGGCGGAAGCTGTGGACAAGCTCTGCCAGTACATGGGCTGCGACTACGGCGAAGCACAACGCCGTTTACACATTGACGCCCCGCTCTACGTTGGCGGACGCTATGTAGGGCCGCCTCCCAAGGAAGGCGAAGATATCTGGGGGATCAAGTACCGGATGATCGACTATGGTACGGGGACGTACGCTGAGACGGCGAACAGTCCGCTCGCAGACTATAAAACCGTCGAGGAAATTGACCGGAACTACTCTTGGCCGAGTCCCGACGACTGGGATTACGCGCATTTGCCGGAGCAGGTGAAAGGTCAAGATCACCGGCCGATACTGGGAGGGGGATCGGAGCCACTGCTTACGTACAAGAGTCTGCGGGGCGAGTCGCAGGCCTTCATGGATCTCATCGAGAATCCCGAGATTGTCCACTACTGCCTCGATAAACTCTTTGAACTGGCCTATCAGAACACGTTGCGCATCTTCGAGACCATCCCCGGCAAGGTCATGATCACGTATATAGCCGAAGACTTGGGCGGCCAGGAAAGCCTCATGTATTCCCCCGAACACATCCGAATCTATCTTCTCCCCGGAATGAAGCGGATGATGGAGTTAACCAAAGAGCACGGGTCCCATGTTTTTCATCATACCGACGGCGCGGTTCGCGACATTCTGCCTGACCTGATCGACATCGGCATCGAGGTGCTCAATCCTCTCCAGTGGCGTTGCCAAGGCATGGACCGGGAAGGGCTTAAACGCGATTTCGGCGATCGAATCGCCTTTCACGGCGGGGTCGACAATCAGTATACGTTGCCTTTTGGGACCGTCGAGGAGGTCCGGCAGGAGGTCCAGGACAACATCGACATTTTTGGCGCCGGAGGCAGCTACATTCTCGCGCCTTGCCATAATATTCAGCCCGTGAGCCCACCCGAGAACACCGTGGCACTCTTCGAGGCAGGTTACGAATACGGGTGGTATTAAGAAGCAAGGAGAGAAAACGCGCACGTTGAAGCGCAGATGCAAACAAGTGAGCACGCTACGGGCGTCCTGTCCCGCCCTGACAGAGCGTGCATCCTGTCCCTGGCAAGTTTCCTACGTATCCTTCGACGCAGATTCTCTGGACCGTTCAGCCGCGGCGCGCAGGGCGTCAAATACCCGCTCCTCGCCGCCCCGATAGATGAGGTTGTCATCTACTTCGAGGGTTTGTTCCGTAGATAAAGGAAAGAACCGGCCTTGCGCACGGACACACTCGACGCCGTCGCAATCGATAATGACCCCGGCAGCCTCGACGAGGCGCCGGTTTACGCGCGTCACTCGGGTCTCGACCTTGCTTTCACTGTCAGCGGATACCGGCCTTAAGTAGCGGATGTTCAGCTCTGCAGTAACACACATCCGACCGATCGCGCGCGCCGCCGCCCAGCCCATGCACTCATCGACGATGGCCGCGAGGACCCCGCCGTGAACCGTATTCCAGTAGCCGCAATGGTGCTGTTGTGGGCGCAGGACTGTCTTGACCACGTCGTCCTCAACGTAGAAGCGTGTTCTGAGTCCGGCAGGATTCTCTTCGCCGCAGACAAAACACGTGGCGGAGGTCGGCAGGTACACGCGCTGGTTTTTCTCTTGCTTCATTCTCTCCCCTCTGCATCGAAGTCATTCGCACCGCCGCACGTGTCCTCTTTACAGGGGTCCTTTTGCACCACAAACCTCGATAAAGCGTACCGGTGCGCTGCGACCCAACGGTATACCCGAGGTGCAAGGAGCGAGACGCCCGGCAAACCGAAAAAGCGGGCAAACCATGCCCACCGCCCTCCCATGAGATGGAACAGGTGCGGGAGAGCCGCTTCGCCGGAGTAAACTCGTCCGTCAGGGTATACCAACTGAACCGCGCGCATGCAGTCTTCGCTGGACACCTGCGGGAACCGTACGGCCCGTTCCTCAGCCTGGCAGGGCACGACCTCGATGGCGCCCGGACGCGCGTGGGCTTGCACCCATTCGACCGCCTTGGTGCATAAGGGGCAATCCCCATCGTAAATAAGCGCCGCATCCACCACTCTTCGCTCCGCATCCTACCAGTGTCTGGCCCTAACCCCGGAGATTGTGCTTGTCGAGATAGCGAAACAGCTCGCGTAGACCGATAATAGTCTTGGCATCCTCGAAAGCGCCTTCGTCGAGCATGCGTTCCGATTCGGCCAACGGCAGTTCGACGATCTCGATGCGCTCATCAAACTCGAGACGTTGTTCAGTGCGTTCCAGGTCGAAAGCCAGATAGATGTGATCCATTTCGTTTGTGAACCCCGGCGAACAGTAGCACGATGCCACGTGGACCAACCGCCCTGCCCGATAGCCTGCCTCCTCTGCCAGCTCGATGCGGGCCCGGTACTCGGGATCTTCGTCCCCTTCGAGCCGTCCGGCAGGCAATTCGAGGATATGCTTGCCCGTCGATATCCGGTATTGCCGGGTAAGAACCACCTTGCCGTCCACGAGAGGGACAACGCCGACCCCGCCGCTGTGCTCGACGACTTCCCGGATTACGCTGGTCCCATCCTCGAGCCGGGCCTTGCCGACGCGAACGGCAATGATCTTGCCCCGGTAGATACAGGCGCTCTCCTCCCACCTCTCCATTCATGGATTCCTGGGCATGATCCACGTTCCTGCAAGAATCAAAGCTTCAGACGTCCTCAATCATCCGATCAAACTCCTCGATGGGCACTGCCCGGGCCGTACTGAAGGAAATGCCGGTCAGTTTGCCGAGGGCAACCGAGGCCTTGAGGGCATGCTCGGTATCGGGCAGGTCAACAATCATAACCAAGTCGTGTTCACCTAGAAGTGCGTAAATGGCCTTGACGCTGCCCCCGAACCGCTCGACGCTCTTCACAGATTCCTGCGTGCGGCCTGACGTGATTTCCCGCATCGCATTGGCGGAATACTTTCCGAACATGAAGTAAGTAGCCATAGCGGGTCGCTCCTCCTCAGTTACTCGCTTTATAAGAACGGCCTGAACCTGCCTAAAACTTCCTGTCGCCTCCTAGAAGCCCGCCTAGCAAACTCCCGCCGATGCCGGCAACGCCCTTCTCCTCACCTCGCTGAGACTTGGCGCCGGCCATCATCCGGTCCGCCAGGCGGGCAAAGGGGAGCGTTTGGAGATAGACCAGCCCCGGCCCGTTCAGCGTGGCCAGAAAAACACCCTCGCCGCCAAACAAGGCATTCTGGAATCCACCTATGAACTGAATGTCGAAAGTGACCGATGGGTGGAAAGCAACCAGGCAACCTGTATCTACCCGCAAGCGTTCGCCCGGATCGAGTGTCCGTTCGACGATTGTGCCCCCGGCATGGATAAATGCAAGGCCGTCACCCTGAAGCCGCTGTAAGATGAACCCTTCCCCACCGAACAGGCCGGTGCCCAGCTTGCGGGTAAAGCCGATCTCGATCTCGATGCCGTGCGCCGCGCACAGAAACGCGTCCTTCTGACACATGAAGGTTCCGCCGTGGCTGCCGAGATCAAGAGGTATAATCTTGCCAGGATAGGGGGCTGCAAAGCCGATGTGGCGTTTCGCACTGCTGTTGTTTGTGAATGACGTGATGAAAAAGCTCTCCCCGGCCAGCGTACGCTTGAACCCTTTGAGCAGGCCGCCCCCTGTCGAGGTCTGCATCTCGACGCCCTCTTCCATAAACATCATTGCCCCCGCTTCGGCGCGAACCGTCTCGCCCGAGTCCAACTCGATCTGGACCATCTGCATGTCGTCGCCCTCGATCTCATAATCGATTACATCGGCCATCCTTTTCCCCTTCCATACAGGCGGCTCTTCGCCGTCCACCACCCTGACACCCTGTGACGATGCATCATTATAGTGCATGGCAGAATTCGCGACCAAGAACAGCACAGAAGTGCCGGATTCATCATTCGGAATCCAGCGGTGAGAAAAGGCCGGTCGAGTCCACACTCCAACGGCTAGAACGAGGACGATTACGGAGACTCTAAGCCACGCGTTTTGCCCATATTTAGTCGATTAGCACAGGACGACGATAGTCGAAAACCATCTGCTTGACGCAACGCAGCGCAGGGCGTACCCTAGGTTTCACTATGCATGGGAAAGAACCAAAAGAATCAGGAGGATTGCACTTATGAAAGGGGTCACTCGCAGGGATTTCCTGCGCACAACTTCGGGTATCGCCGTTGGCGCAGGGCTTGGCGTCGGTTGCGCCACACATCCGCAACGCGCTGTCGCAACAGCAGCAGCATCAACGGGCAAGGCTACACCCAGCGAGAAGATCGTTCTGGGATTTGTCGGGGTGGCCGGCCGGGGAACCTACCTTATGGAACGGTTTGGCCGCCAACCGGATGTGGAGATTGGCGCCGTCTGCGACGTCTACCAGACCCATTTGGATGCCGCCGTGGCCCGCACAAACGGAAAGGCTAAGGCCTATCGCGATTTTCGCGATCTCGTCGAGCAGAAAGACCTTGATGCGGTGGTCGTGGCAACGCCGCCCCATTGGCATGCACTGGTGACCATCGCCGCGTGCGATGCGGGCAAAGACGTTTATTGCGAGAAACCCATGTGCCTCAAGCCGGTGGAGGGCCGCGCCATTGTAAACGCCGCGCGCCGCAACGGCCGCATTACCCAGGTCGGCACACAGATACATGCCGAAGAGAACTATCGCCGCGTTGTCGAGATTGTGCGGTCGGGCATCTTAGGCCCACTGAGCGCTGTACGAACGCAAATCAATCTCAACGAGGCGCCTGACGGCATCGGCAGACCGGCGGATTGCCCTCCCCCGGATGGGCTGGATTGGAACATGTGGCTCGGCCCGGCACCGGAAAAACCCTTCAACCCCGCCCGTTTCGAAGACGGCAAACACCGTTACTTCGCCGATTACGTTGGCAGTTGGCTTCATGAGATTGGCCCGCATGTCGTCGACCTGTTCTACTGGGCCTGTGAACCCGGACCGCCAAAGGCCGTGACAGCTATGGGCGGCAAGTTTGCCACAAACGATATCAGCACCATACCAGACACTATGGAAGTCCTTTACGAGTATCCTGAATACATCATGACCTGGACGAATATGTGCGCCAACAGCCACGGTCTGGCTTTGCATCGTGGAGAAGGCATGGCGCGACGGCTCGGCGTAACGTTCCACGGCGTCAATGGGACGCTGCTGGCCGACTATGGCTGGCATGAGCTGGTCAGTGAAGGCGATCGGCTCAAGGATGTCGCTTTGCCTGACCCGTGGTTGCCGTCGTCCCCAGGTCATGAACGGGAGTTTCTTGACTGCATAAAAAGCCGGGAACGGCCTAGTTGCGATGTTGAAAACCACTACCCGCTTCACGTTGCCCTGAACCTGGGCAATCTGGCTTATCAGCTTGGCCGCCGGATCGAGTGGGACGCCGAACGGGAGGAAGTCAAAGGCGATCGCGAGGCCAATGAGCTCCTGAAACCAAACTACCGCGCCCCATGGACCTTGCCTTTATGATGAACGGCACTCGAAGGCACTCGAAGGAGATTTCCATGGCGAATCACAACCTAGGACGCCGCGACTTCCTGCGGGTCGCATCGTCGCTCGCCGCCGCCGCGGGCGCGGCGGTCCAGACGGGCGTTGCAGACGCTGAAAACAGAACGGACGCTCAGTTTGTCAAGGCCGTGCAACTCGGGATGCTTCCTGAGAAGCTGAGCGACAGCGAAAAGTTCGCTCTCGCTAAAGACTGCGGCTATGCCGCAATCGAGGCGTATCCAATGGACGACCTCGATGCTGCGGCCAAACAGGCTGAGACGGCCAAGGCGGCGGGCGTGCCCATTCACTCAATCGTTTACGGTGGATGGGACTTCCCCTTGTCGTCGCCGGACCCAGCAGTGGTGGAAAAAGGACTTGAGAAGATGGGCCACGCGCTTCAATGCGCCCAAGCCATGGGCGCGGAGGTCGTGCTTTTGGTGCCTGCTCTCGTAAACGCTCAAGTCCGCTATGTCGAGGCCTATGAGCGATCCCAGAAGCACATCCGGACGCTACTTCCCGCTGCCGAGAAATCAGGCGTGATCATCGGCGTTGAGAATGTGTGGAACAACTTTCTGCTCAGTCCGATCGAGTTCGCCCAGTATGTCGACGCCTTTCAGAGTCCATGGCTGCGCGCTTACTTTGACGTGGGCAACGTGGTAGCCTTTGGTTGGCCCCAAGACTGGATTCTCACGCTCGGAAAGCGGATCGTACGCGTCCACCTCAAGGATTTCCGGCGAAAGGACCGGGCGTGGACGCCGTTGCGTGAAGGCGACGTCGACTGGCCCGTCGTACGTCAAGCGTTTAAAGAGGTCGGATACCGTGGATATCTAACCACCGAGCTGCCAGGAGGCGATGAGGAATATCTCAGGGACGTGTCTCGCAGGGTAGACGCCATTATCGAAGAGAGTTAGCTTTTACTGGCGTTCAACGCGGACTGAATAACCGCCAATACGTCTTCTGAATTGAGTTCCTTCAGACCTGCTGCACCAGCGAACGTTGGACTCTGCAGACCAAGGAATGCATTTGTCACAATGCGGATCTCACGTTTGCTGATGCCGGTACCCTCATTCTCTGGCGGCTGAACGGCCTCGAGATCGGCGTGTTGAGAAGCGGTCTGCTCTCCGACCCGGCGGCCGGGATCTTCATTAGAGTCCGTCTCAACCGCCTCTGCAGGCGTTTCAAGACCGTGCCCAAACAGATTCTCCAAGGAAGGCCCGTCGCCCGCGTATGAAGACAATCCGTTGGACGGCACGGCCCGACTTGTTTCCCAAGCCTCGTTTCGCCGTTCCGGATCCCACGCCGTGGTTGTAGAATCTGCACCAAACAGGGCACGGATCGCCTCGGAGAGTGCGTCGCGCTTTGTATCTGTGCTCACTTCAGCGAGAGGAGCGGCTGTGGCCGCCTGTTCTTCAGGGTCTTCTAATGCATAGGCCGGCACGCCCTGGGCACTTTGAGCGAGAATCGTCGTCGCGAACACAACCCCCGCCCCCGCCGCC
>CAZBQH010000566.1:0-5371 GCA_964493915.1 uncultured Nitrospiraceae bacterium | reverse complement strand
TGGGGTTCGTCGAAGAGCAAGACTTCCGGGTCATGGAGGTACGCGCAGCAGATGGCGACCTTCTGGCGCATCCCCCGCGACAGCTCTTGCCCCAACGTGTTGCGTTTGTCCGTCAGTTCGAAGCGTTCGAGAAGCGCTTCGGCTTTCGGCACCGCGTCCTGAACCTGGTAGGCCGAAGCCATGAACTCGATGTGTTCCCAGACGGTGAGCGTCTCGAAGAGCCTCGGGTCGTCCGGGACGTAAGCCAGGCGGCGTTTTGCTTCGACAGGTTGCGTGACGATGTCGAATCCCGCCACCGACAACGCGCCCCGCGTCGGCGGGATGATCCCTGCGAGAGTCCGGAGCGTAGTGGTTTTGCCGGCCCCGTTGGGACCGACCAGGCCGAGGATCTCATGGGGGCGAACGGTGAATTGGAGACCTGCTACGGCTACGGTGGTCCGGTAATTCTTGTGATAGTCGTGCACCTCGATCAAACGAGAACTCCCGTGCATTGCGCGTTACTATGTCTGCGCGGTCCAACAGAACCTCATACAGTAGCACAAAGCGCTTGTAGGTCGGCAACAATCGAATTGAGACGCTACGTCGTGTCGCGGCTTTGCTATCTGCCGGGCGTCTGCCGCTCCCTGGGCGCGATATGCTGGAAGTATGAGACCACGGTGCTCAAGTGCATGAAGTAGAACAAGATTGCGGCATAGGCGATGATGGCGCCGGCCCAGAGAGCCGCAGTCCACGCGCGAGTCAGCCCCGAGACGATCAGCAGGGCAAATCCACAGAGGACCATGGTCAGCGCAAGAGCCTTGGTTGCAGGACGGGCCCAGGTCTTTCCCGCACGAAGGCCGTAGCCCGAGAGCAGCGTGAATACGCCGCCTAGGAATACAAGGAAGACCAGCAACAACGCGCCAAGCGTCAAGACGCCCGACCCCAGTTTTGCGTAGGTCTGGATTACCGCAGGCGTCGCCTTGATTCCATGACCTAACCAATAGGTTCCCGGCGCCATCACTGCCCAGGGAAGCGCTAGACCCGCTGCGAGGATGGCAAGCAAGCCCAGGATCATGTTCAGCCTTCCGAGAAATGCAGCGGGACAAGGCGCGTTGTCGTCGCGTCGCGCTTGCCACTCAGCTATGCGGGCCATGTCGATCGCCTCGACGTCCGTTTCCCAGGCTGTGGACGGCACGGGGGGTGGGGAGGCATGGAAGAAGGCTTTTACCCTGGGTCGTGTCATGCAGCCGACGAGGACGCCGCCGTATCCGATGAACAGCAGGGCCCTGAGGACAGGCAGCGCTTTCAGGCTCCATCGATCGAGCGCCAAGGCGTTAACGGCGAGGATGAGAAAAGCCGCGATGCTGAAGATGCCGAGGTCCAGGGTCAATCGTTGACCCCATACCTTGTTTGATAAAAGCCCCGCGCTGCATGCGATACCGCCCACTCCCCAGGCAACAAGGGCGACGCCGCCCCAGAACGTCACGCTTGCTTCCCGGGAGCTTCCACCGGGAAAGCCTGCAGCCGCTGTACAAGTGCGGATCCAACCAACCAGAGCAACGGTTCCCGCGATCAGGGCGAGGACGCCAACTATGATGTTCAGGGCGCTCAGCACCGTCGCACAAAGCGGTTTGTTCATCCTTCACACCCATGGAAAGAGCTGAACACAAGCATACTGTGCCGTCCCGGACGACAAGACGGGCATGGCGCGCATTGCGGATTACTTGCCCGGTTTTACGGGCGGGTCGCCTGATGGATTGGGCGCTGGCCTGTTCTCAGGTGGATTCGGTGCGGCGCCAGGTTGCGTCGGGCCGTCCTTGCCGCTGTTTTCCTTTTTGTCTTCGTCTACGAGCCGCGCGAGATAATCCGGCAGTTCTACGCCGCCGATGTCTTTCATGATCTGCAACATCGGGGGCATGCTCCGGGCCAAGCTTTGCAGGAAATTAGCAGCGCTGCCGCCGCCGTTCTCGCGGCCTCCTTCCCAGACGATCACCTTGTCGAACTTGATGTTCGAGATGGCTTGCGCCGCGGTCTGCGCGAGGTTGTCGAGGTGCTCGAGCATGAGCATCTGGAAGGCTTGCTGAGACCCGCCGCAGGCCTCGACGATGCGACGAAGGCCCTCGCCTTTCTTGGCAAGAATCTCATATTCGCCCCGCGCCTCCGCTTCGAGCTTGGCAAAGATGGCGGCGGCCTCGCCTTGCGCCTCGAGCCGCCGTTTCTCCGCCTCCGCCTCGGCCTCGACAATAATCTGGGCTTTCTGGGCTTTGGCAGGGGCTTCGAGTTGCGCTCGCCGTTCCGCCTCGATGCGCTCGGCCTCGGCCACTGCGGCTTTGGTCATGGCGCGGTTCTGGGCCTCGAGGACAGCCGCCTCTGCCTCTCGTTTGCTCGTCTCGCCGGTCTGATATGCCAGCGACTGTTTTACCAACAGATCCGCGTTGGACCCTGCGATCTTGGCTCGGGCGAGGTTTTCGCCGTCGACAGCATGGGCGTCGGCTTCGGCAACAGCGACGCGCCGATCCCTGTCGGCCTCCTTTTCGCCTTTGACGGCCTGGGCGTTCGCATTAGCGACCTGAACGCGCATCTGCTTTTCGGCGTCTTTGACCTGCGCTTCCCGTTGGAAAGCGGCCGTCTCTTCACCGATGCGCTGTTCCTTCTCGAGTTCGGCCACGCGGACGGCTTGGTCGCGTTGGGCCTCGCGGACGCCGATCTCGCGCAACTTGTTCGCATCGGCGACCTTTACCAGCTTCTCGCGCTCGGCCTCGGCGACCCGAACTTCACCCATCTTCTCCTGATCGGCCACGTCGCCGCGCGCTTGCTGAATCGCCTGCGAAGCGGCTTTCTTGCCAATGGCCTCGATGTAGCCCGATTCGTCCGTGATGTCGGTGATATTAACGTTGATGAGGACCATGCCGATCTTGCGCAGCTCCGGCTCGAGCGAGCTCTGGATGTTGTGGAGGAACTTCTCGCGGTCGCGGTTGATCTCCTCGATGGACATGGATGCGATCACTTGCCGCAACTGCCCGAAGATGATGTCCTCGGCCTGCTTCTTAATCTGAGCTGTATCCAGCCCGAGCAGTCGGATGGCGGCGTTCTGCATATACTCCGATTCCGTGCCGATGGCCACAGTAAACACGCTCGGCACGTTGACCCGGATGTTTTCGACTGAGAGGGCGTCTTTGAGCGGAATCTCGATCTGGATGGGTTCAAGACGCAGGAAGGCATAGTCTTGAACGAGGGGCAAGACAAATGCGGCGCCGCCATGAATTGTCCGCGCAGGCCGCCCGCCTCCGACTTTGCCGTAGATGACGAGCACTGAGTTGCTGGGGCAGCGTTTGTAGCGCGTCACCAACAACAGGACAAAGCTCACGAATACAATCGCCGCCAAGACGGCGATCAGAGCGACAACAGTCGAGAAACTAGGCATACTGGTCTCCTCCTTTCGGCAGGTCCTACTCGTCGACCGGCTCTACCTTGACCGTATCGGGACTTACGATTCCTGTAACAACCACAGTCGAGCCGGACGGCAACGCGTCATGGGGCGTAACAGCCAGGAACTCCATACTGCGGTCTTGAACGCTCACCGTGACCTTGCCCGTGCCTGCATTGTGGCCCGGGATGCTGAGATATACCGTACCTGTCTGGCCTAATGCGTTCTCGATATACACGTTGCCTTCGTCGTGCAGACTATAGAAGAAGCGCAGCATCCATGCGACGGCGATCATAGCCACAGCGCCTGTGGCCAGCGCCAATAGGAAACTGAAATACTCCGGCAGGCTCGCAGATAGCCCCGCCAGTCCGCCAAGGCCAAAGAACGCAATGGCGGCGACGAGCGACCGGAAACTGAGCATGCCAAAAAACCACGAGGCGTCGTGCCCTTCGACGCCGTGTCCGGTAAGATCGACGTGGTGATCTCCAAAATCGATGTGGTGATCTCCAAGATCGACGCCGTGGTCGCCCAGACCCAGCTCTCCCATAAAGTCAAAATGCTCGCCGCCGAGGCCTATCAGGTTGAGCACGAGCTGGCAAACGAGGATCACCCCGCCCACGACCGCAAAGATCGTATAGACGATGAGCATGAGCTTTCTCCTGCTGTTCTAGCCCGCTTCGCATCCATCTTAGACCCGCCGGTGGATCCTGTCAACGGTCTGGGCGAACAGGCGCGGCCGCATCGAGGCCGCTTTTCCGACAGTAAGACTTCCGCTTGCCCGCAATGGTGTCACGGGACGGACAGGCGAGGTCTCGAGCCAGCGTATCGCGTTGAGGACCTTGGCGTAGATGGGCGGCCCAAGGCCTGGAATCCAGCGGTAGCAACTAGACGCGTACCCACGCCCCTTGGGCGGCGGACCGCTCGACGCGGTCCATCAGCTCCTGAATGTAGATGCCCTGTTCGATGCCTGGGTCTGCCGGGCGCCCATCGGCGACGCACTCGAGGAAATGCGCGAGACAGGCGACGTGAGAACGCATCCAACCGGGCGCGAGCTTGCTCCCAGGAAAGGGCGCGGCCGGTTTGGGATAGCGTTGCCCGGTGTGGATGGCTGTCCAGCCGCTGCGACCGCCGATGGGCTGGTCGGACAGAGATGCGTCAAAGGCCTCGAGTACGAGCGGGTTCCGGCTGTTGAAACGCAGCGCGCCTTGTGCCCCGTGCACTTCAAAGCGCAGTTCGTCTTCGGCCCCAGTCGCGACTTTCGTCGCCTCGATGCTTCCCAGTGCGCCTTCACCTGTGCGCGCCAAGACGAAGACGCTGTCTTCAGCATCGACCTTGACTCGTTTGGCGGGATCCTCAGGCAAGGGGCGATCTGGGTAAGCAATTTGCTCCGCGGCCAGTACTTCCGCAAGACCGACGCCGAGGTAACTGAGCAAATCAAGGACATGCGAGCCCAGGTCGGGCAAGACGCCGCCGCCGGCTTTTTTGGAGAGTTTCCATTTGAGCGGGGCGTTCGGATTGGCGTTGCCCGAATGCATAAACGCCGCACGAAAGCCCAGCAGTTTCCCAAGGAATCCGTCGTCTGCAAGTTGTTTTGCGCGGAGTGTGGCCGGGACGAAACGGTTGTTAAAGGTCATTTGCGCAATGCCGGTGTAGCTGTCGAGCGCCTCGCGGACGGTTTGCGCCTCTTGGGCGGTCGCGGTCAATGGCTTGTCGCAGTAAATGTGCTTGCCGTGGGCCATCGCCGAGAGCAACGCGTCCTTATGCAAATAATTCGGCGTGCAGATGTGCACGATGTCAATATCGGGGTTCTCGGTAATCTCGCGGTAATCGGTGGTTGCTTTCTTAGCACCTACCAGGGCGCGCCCTTTCTCGGCTGTCTCGATACGGCTTTTGCAGATGTGGGGGATGCGCGGGGGGCATGGGGCCGGGTCGTAGAAAAATGGCATATTGACATGGCAGTAGGGA
>CAZBQH010000565.1:0-1843 GCA_964493915.1 uncultured Nitrospiraceae bacterium | reverse complement strand
AGTGCGAGCCGATGGTGATTGCGGATGATGCCGTCGAGCGGTTATGTTTCCTGGGCTGCCAGGCGGATCAAGTCGGGCAGAGGCGCGACTTCATGCTTTTCGAATATGCGATCCTGAAGATACCGCCAGAACGATACGCCCAGCTTGCGGCAGGTCTTCTTCAGGCTGATAAAGGTATCGCGGCAACGCCGGCCCACTTCGCTCCGCGTGCCCGCGCTGATTTTGCGTTTCTTGGCCCATTCTCGGATGTCGCCTTCCGAGAGGTTGTTGTGCAGAGGGATCTCGGGACGATCGAGAACTAGCAGGAGGTCGTCCCGCTTCGCGTGAATCCGCCGCAGGGCCTCATTCAAGTCGACAAAGCCCGTCCGCTGCGTAAAGAGACGGTCGAAGTCGCGTTCCAGAGCGGCCTTGCGTTGCAGCGTCGGCGTTTCCCGGTACTTCCGAAGACGCTGGTAATACTTCCAGACCCCGTCGCGCACCCGCTCCACCGCGGCTCGTTCTCGCGGATTCATCGGCAGCAGTTTGGTGAGCGAACGCTCGGCGTGCAGCCAACACAGCCCGTGAAACAGGCCCAGAATCTTGAACTGTCCCGCGTCGTCGCTGATCAGCGGTTGCCCGAGATACAACTCATGCTGCATCAACGTCCCAAACAGCGCCGCCTCGGTGACGATCCGTCGTGGCTCGTTGGCTTGGATCTTCCACTTGCGCAACTGCCGTTGCCAAGCCGCCTCGTCGGCAACGACGCAGCCTCCCTTCCGCACCACGCGCGCCATCTGCGACAACAGCGTTGCCGAAAGCCCCTGATATTCCATGTAAAGCAGTGCATCCTCACTCAGCACGTACTCCTCGTACGGGGCACAAAGCAGCTTCAGGAAGTTCACCCGACTTTTGCTCGGGGTCGTGGTGAACGACGCGAAGAACGGATTGGCGATGACGGTCGTATAGGCATTCTTCCCCTGATGGCGGGCTCCCGTATCATCGGTTTGGAAGTAGCTGCATACCTCGCGTGCCGCCGGCAGCAGCGCGTCCTTCTCGGCGTGGAACGCTTCGTGTCCGACGGACAGCAACCGGTCGATCTGCCCCGCCGAGATGTCGATCCCGAAGTCCACCAACTCTTCGCGGATCAGCGGCTGGGTGACGTGGTTCTGATGGTATTGATACAGCACGTAGCTGTGAAGTTCAGGTCCGAAGTGCCCGTTCACGCCCGCCGGCAAAGGGGCCGTGCGGCACGTCCCGTCGGGCAGAACATAACGCAGCCGCCGGTAGCGGACATTGTACGCCTCGATATGCAGTTCCTGGACCACAAAGTCCTCATATCCGTTCTGGCGCGTGCCCTCGGGCAAGCCCTCCAGGGGCACCTCGATGGTCTTCTGGATGACCAGAGCCTCGGTCTTTTGCCGTTTCGCCGAGCCCGGCCGCTTCCCCCGGCGTTTCTTCTTGCGCGACGGATCCGGGTGCGATTCGTTCAACGTGCTCGGGCGAAGCTTTGGCCGCGGCGGCAGGCCCTTCAAGCGAGCGATCTCCTCGCGCAACCGCACAATCTCAGCCTGCAGGTGCGCGATGACCCGCAGCAACTGCTCCACCAGCGGCGTTCGCTCTTCCGGGGCCACCTCGATGCCTGCAATCTTGATCGGTTCGGCTTCATCCATGCCCCATAAGAAACACCAAACCCGCCCTCCGAGTCAACACCATTTTCACGGGGTTATTGAGAACTTACGTATTTTGCCAGCTGTGTCCGGCATGCGCCCGGGCGAAGAGCAGGAACTCCCGCACCCAGCGCACAAGGTACGGCTGGTGCTTATCCAGCGCCAAGTTGTTGTCTTGAAGGAACTTGGCATAGCCG
>CAZBQH010000564.1:0-2306 GCA_964493915.1 uncultured Nitrospiraceae bacterium | reverse complement strand
GCGGCGAGCTTGCGCTCGGCGGCCTCGGCGCGGACCTTCTCCTTCGCGGCTTCGCGTTCGGCGTTGTGCACCTTGGCGGTCAGCTGGTCGAAGCGCTTTTGCAGGTTGGCGGGCACCTTCGGCTTGTCGCCCTCGGCGGCCTCGGCGGCGTCCAGCTCGGTCATGCGGTCGGCATAATCCTCGTCGGATTCACCTTCCAACTGAGCGCGGGCATCGTCGTCGGCAATGGCGTCGGTGGCGTCGTCGTCGAGTTCGGCGCTGGCCTCCTCGGTTTCGGCGTCGTCGCTGGTGGCGTCGGCGTCGAGATCGGCGGTGGCCTCGTCGGCCTCGTCGGCGTCGTCGTCGTTGGTGGCGGCGGCGGCGGGTTTCTTGGTCGGTTTCTTGGCGGCCGGTTGGGCCGGTGTGTCTTCGGGGCGGTCCGGGTTATCGCCCAATTCCACCGCAAGCAGATCCATCAAGTCTGACTTTACGATGCTGCCCGGATTTGAGATCGCGGCCTCTTCTCCCCGTTGCGAGGCGGGGGCGCTAGGTGCGGAAGCGCTGGTTTTCGCGTGTGCCGGCATGGCTTTGGTTTGTGCATGGGCCGAAGATCGAAAGACGGCGGCGAGCGCCAGCGTGGCCCCGCCATCAAACCGTCAGCCTGCGCCTTCAAGCCCATGAATGCCGCAAGCCACGCCCCGTCTTCGTCCGCGCCGGAGCCCCCGCAATGGCCAGTTTCCAAAGTTGGGGCAAGTTGGGCCAACTTAGGCCAACTCAGGCCAACCACCTAAGCCGCGCGCACCGTAGGAAACCAGTCGATACAGAGAACGCGGGTGAACGTCACAGGGGATGCGCGGCCCGCTCGCCCGCGTCTCTGATCTTGGCGTTGGGCAGAGAAAAATCAAAAGCGTCTCTGTTCCATTTAGCTATCGCCTCGCCTGCCAGTTCAAGCGCCGCCTGCGCCTCGCCTGCTGCGTCGGTGGCGTATTGCTTCTCCGCATACCACGGAGCCCACTTCTGCCCCCATCCCGGCTGTTCGGGGCGGTCGATGCACACGGTCGGCACGGTCTTCCCGTTGCAGGGCATCCACGTTCCGCGCGAGAGACGAAACCCGCGTTCGGCCAAAAGGCGGGCGAGGCATTCCATATCAGGCCACGGAGCCCAACAAGGCGTTACAGACAACGACGGGGACTGTCGCGCTGGCTTACGTTTCACGTTTTTCTTAGGCTTTGGTTTCATGGTCATGGTTTCAGTTTATCGCCCCGCCGCGTCTGATCTTGGTCGTTGGGCAGAGCGGCAATCGGCATCCAGTATGTCGGGTCTTTGTATTCAGATCGAAGGCCCCCGTTCCAATCGCAGAACATCCAAGCTCCGCGTGCGCCTTCCCACGACGGTAGCTCCCATTTCCCAACGACTGCCGGAGGTGGTGGCGATCCATACCATTCATCGCATACCTTGCCCCCGGTTAGGAGAATCCATGTTTGATCCTTTGGGGCATTCTCAATCGGCAACCATGCCGAACCACCCACTGGAGCCAATTCGGCTACTTCTTGCAGTTTTGTATCACTCATAGTTTTAACGGTTAAATTGCTGATGTTGCTACGATCCCGCCGCGTCTGATCTTGGTCGTTGGGCAAGGCAGAGAGAAGCGCGACGTGATCCGTTGCCAATCGCTGGTATCGCGTGCGCAACTCCTCCAATTCGGAAACTACGCCTGCGTGCATGTTGTCGATCTGAGAGATTACACCGACGGTATCGGGCAGCGGTTGCCAGTCGGGCGCGACCTCTCGATATGCTCGCCGCCACATCACGCGGGCGAGGCGTTCGGCCTCACGGTGCGCCAAGGGGGCGGAGCGCAAAAGGCGAATGAGCCCAACCAGTCGATGCAGCCAAGACGACTGCTTATCACATTTCGATATATTGCTCATAAGTGTAAGATTAGCGTGCAGTGTTGCCAGCTCCCGTCGTCTGGCTGATCGGTTCGTTGGTGATCTGTTTTGTTAAGAGGCCGGCGGATGTTTAAGGTTCACCGCTTCTTTAAGCAGAGCGACAATAGCCTCGCCGTCCTCGGGGGTCTTTACGGCAAATGAGACTTTCCACCATTCGTATCCGGGCTCGCGTGTCTGGATCCTGATGTCCCACTGTTGAGCGGCCTGCTTGAGCCTTTCGAGTTGTTCGGGTGTCATCCCCCCATAAATTCCGCATTACCGAATAATCGCAAGCCCATAATTCGGCATTGCCGAAACAATTACCCCGCCCACTCTTTGGCCATGGCGTTCAAACACGACATCGCTTCCTACTCCGCCGCCGAGATTATCGCCGCGCTC
>CAZBQH010000563.1:0-6945 GCA_964493915.1 uncultured Nitrospiraceae bacterium | reverse complement strand
TTCGGATCTGGAACTCACAAATGTTCAGTATCTCGGCGATTGGCTGGTCGATGACTTGCGGCTTGTCTTGGCGGAAGGCGCCCTCGCTCCGGGATTCCTTTTAAGAGAATTGCGGAAAAACCCTCCATCTGAATGGATCCCCAATTTCTCGATCTCTGAATCTGAAATGGCGGCGTGTCGGCGGGAACTCGACGACATGATTAAAGAAGTTGACGCCGCTAACCCATCCATTCTGTTTATCCGCTCCAGTTTCCATAAGTTGCTTTTGCGGTTGAGCAGGGCCTTCGTCCGCCAGCATGTTGGACACCCGGCGCCCCCGTTGGAGCCGCCAGTTTGGGCTGCGCTTGGCAAGGTCGAGGAGTGTATCCAACAATGCGTCCCGTTCCGCGTGGCCCAGTTCGCGAAGGAGTTGGGTTTATCGCCTGACACGCTGAGGCGCGGTTTCGAGCGGACCTTGGGGCATGGCCCCGGCGAGTACTATCAGCGGCGCCGCGTTCAATATGCGCGCCGGATGTTGATCGAGACGCCGCTGTCTGTTACGGATATTGCACACACGCTTGGATACTGCGATACAGCGCATTTCTGTCATTTCTTCGAGCGCTACGAGGGGGTGTCGCCTAACACCTATAGGGGACGTTTCAGGACAAGTCCGTGATGATTTCAGGGTAGTGCGGTCAAATCGCAAAGACCCAGGGGCGCATAGGAGTCTTATTCGTTCAGTGCACTGCGGTGAAAATACAATGCGCAGGCCTACAGAACGGTTACTGTGATCATGGAAAAGAAACAATAGCGGGAGTCAAGGGAGGTATCTGAAGTAGGAAATGAGTAAAACCCCGCGCAAGAACAGCTACGAATACCGGATCGCGTTCGGGGCATGGATCAACGATATGCGCAATGGGCCGCTGCCCCTCGAGAACTGGCCGGCGTCGCGGGTCGATGATGAGACCGTCGACAGCGTCATTCGCGCCATGGACGTGCAGGCTGAGGCAGGCTTCAACGTCCTGGATGTCTGGGGCCTGTTTGCCACGAGCGCCTACCCGCCCGACATCGTCAGTGTGCTTACAAGAGAGCGTCGCTCGAAGCTCAAACGCCTTTTCGCCGCTGCGAAAGAGCGCGGCATATGTATGATGTTCGGTTTGGGACTGTTCACGTGGGGCTTTGACGAGATCATCAAACGTGACCCGACAGTGCGGGGCCTTGACATTGCCGGCGTTCCCAGCGCGCATGCCATGTGCGGCGCCCGCGAGGAGTCGTGGGGTTATCTGCAGAAGATCATCGATATGGCCTTGGGCGAGTTCGATTTCTGCGGCGTGCACTTGGAATCGGCCGATCAAGGTTGGTGCCATTGTTCTGAATGCGCCGGCAAGTACGGCGTGGTCGGCTACAATGTCCGCATCAACAAACGTGCTGCGCAGTATATCCGCTCGAAATGGCCTGACAAAGTGATTACCAGCATCCCGATCAACTGGCTGGCCGTAGCGAACGGGCGCCGCCATTTCACTCAAGAGGAGAAGGCGGAGATTATCGAGCTCAGCCGTCATATCGACTGCTTCATGGACCAGGGGTGGCGCGGAACCTTTATCCCCGCCAGTGAGAGAAAAACGTTCATTTCCCAGCTTCACTGCGACTACGGTACTTCGGCTGGTCTTTGGCTCTACCCCTCTGTACGCTGGGACCGGTGCTCCTATTTCCTACCTTACCCAAAGAGGACGTCGCAGGCGATAAAAGAGCATTTCCGCGACGGTGCGAGGGGATGCATGTTTTACCAAGGACCTGTTGTCAACCCCGGCACCGAACTAACAACCGCCGTGGGCGGACGCATGCTCGCTGATACCGGCCTCGACATCAGAGACACGATCGCCGAAGTGATTGAACGTTACTACAAACCCAAGTCCGCCAAGGCCCTGCGTACGCTTGCCCACATCTTTGAACGCGCCGAAGAGAGTTACTTTGGTGAATGGACCGAGGAGCGTTTTGCCGAGGTTCAGGGAACTGCCATGCCCGGTGAGTTCAAGCTCGACGAGCTCTGGGGGCGCTCTCCGGGGCCCGCTACGTTCTTATCGAATCTGTATCTCTGCGCCTATGGACGCTTGGCCTACAAAAAAGGCCTTGTGTCGATTCTTGAGGAGCTCGAGCAGATTGAAGACGCCTGCGACGACAACGGTCGGCTGCAGCGCATCAAGCGGGCGGTCATGTACACCCTGACGCTTATCAACACGATTGGCCTTTGCCTGGGCGAGCGCGAGACGTTCAGAGACGGCGTGTCGGCGTTCAAACGCACCTGGTTGTGACAGACATGGGCCTGTGCACTTTGAGGGAAAGGAGCAACGCTCTGTGAAAGGTCGCGAGAAAGACCTCGACGTGATGGTCTCATTCGATATGGAATCCGACATCGGGAGTTGGACCTGCGATCATCGGGGCGTCGCAGAGGGAACGGAACCCATCCTTGCAATTCTCGCACAGCATGGCGTTCCGGGCACTTTCTTCTACACCGGTGCGGCTGCTGTCGCGGCGCCGGATTCGCTGAAGGCCGTCCTTGCAGCGGGACACGAGATCGGTTGCCATACCCTCCATCACGAGAGCATGGGGGACCCTATCGTCGACTTGCCGATACCTCCCATACTTCCCGAAGAGGTCGAGCACCGGCTTGCTAAGGCGACGGACCTCCTCGAGCGGCGTTGCGGGACCCGTCCGCGGTCATTTCGCGCCCCGCGAGGGTGGGCCAGCAACGCGATGCTCGCGGCGCTCGAGCGCCTCGGTTACCTCGTGGACTCGTCGTACCTGGCCTACCACCATAAGAAACACTTGGCGCCCTACCGCCCGTCATCCGAAGATTGGCGGGAGTCCGGGGCGATGGACATTCTCGAAGTTCCCCTGTTTTGCAATCCACAAGCCTTCGACGACCCGGCGCCCTCGCGCGAGTGGGACCAGTGGCCCATGCTCAGGACGAAGGGCGGCGACTATCTCGCAGATGTCGTCCTGCGCGCGGCAGACTTCCTCCGGTACCGTCAAGAACCGGCCGTTGCATGTATCTACCTCCATCCTTGGGAGTTCGTCGAGATGCCTGCGACCGTCAGGACGGGCGAGGCACGCATCGTTTTCGACGAATTCCTTTGGCAGAACACCGGCGAGCGCGCGCTCGCCGAGATGGATCTGTTCCTTGGACGGCTGAGGGATGCCGGGGCCCGCTGGTACACCATGAACGGTTTTCACGCTTTGTGGACCGCGCAACATCCTGTATCCTGAAGCAACCTGAAGGGAGCCGCTGCATTGCCATTAGGGCCGCACACACGCATCGTTGACCTCAGCCATGCGATGATTCCAGGGAAAGAGGAATACGGTCTTGCTCTCGAAACGCATCAGACGGCAGAGTTGTATCCTCAGTACCCTGTTGATTCGGGTACGTGGTACATTCTCCAGACCCTGCACATGGGCTCGCACTGCGGGACCCATATCGAGTTCCCCTACCACCATAAGCGGGACGGTCTCGATGCGGCCTCGTTCCCTTTCGAGCGTCTGATAGGCGACTGTGTTCTGCTCGATTTCCGCCACAAACGAGCTAACGAAGCGGTCACTCTTGCCGAGCTTGAGGAACGCGAAACGCGCATCCAGCCCGGGGACATGGTGTTGTTCAATTTCGGTTGCGCCCAACGTTACGGTACCCAGAAGGGCCATGAGCGGCCCTACATTGGTCACGACGCAATTCGTTGGCTCGTACTCGAGAAGGCGATCAATATTATTGGATCGGACGCCTCGGGCATCGAGATCAAAGGGGCGCCAAACCAACCTAACCATCAGTTTCTTATGGACCACCAAGTCCCCATCATCGAGTTTGCGAACAACCTGGACGCCGTGCAGACGGAAAGGTTTACCCTTGTTGTTCTTGCGCTGCCGGTAGTAGGGCTGGACTCGTGCCCCGTAAGACTAGTGGCCATTGAACAGATACATGAACCAGGAGGACAACAACCGATCCCATGAGCGTGGACACGACTCTAAGAGCTCTTCCAAAGGAACTCCTTGTCGGCTTGTACCGCAGGATGGTCCAAATCCGCGCCTTCGAGGAAAAAGTCTTCTACCTTTTTTCGACCGAACCCATGCCAGGCTCGCTGCATCAGTATAACGGACAGGAAGCCGTGGCTGTCGGCGTCTGCGCCAACCTTACAGACGCGGACTACGTTACAAGCACCCACCGGGGCCACGGCCATTGCATTGCCAAGGGCGCCGATATCCGCCGGATGATGGCCGAGCTTTTCGCCAAAGACACCGGCTTGTGCCGAGCTATGGGAGGCTCGATGCATCTGGCGGACTTCAGCGTCGGCATGCTCGGCGCAGTGGCGATTGTCGGCGGCGGCATCCCGATCGCTGTTGGTGCGGGGCTTTCTGCAAAACTGCGGCGCACGGACCAGGTGGCTGTCGCCTTCTTCGGAGACGGCGCGATTAACGAAGGCGCGTTTCACGAATCTATCAATATGGCCGCCGCAGACAAGCTGCCCGTCATCTTCGTCTGCGAGAACAACCTCTACGGTTTCTCGACTGCGATAGGGCGGGTGGTTGCCAACACAGAACTCTGGCAGCGCGCCCAAGGCTACGGAGTACCAGGCTCTTGCGTTGACGGCAATGACGTCCTGGCGGTTTATGCTGCAGCACAGGAGGCTGTGTCGAGGGCGCGGAACGGGCTAGGGCCCACGCTCCTCGAATGCCGCACGTATCGCCACCGAGGCCACTCGCGGTTCGAGAAGCCCAACTACCGTTCCCGTGAAGAAGAAGCGGCGTGGAAGACGCGCGATCCCATCCCCGCTTTCGCCCATGTTCTGGTTACTGCCCAGATCGCCGAGCAAGAGGAGCTGGACGCCATTGATCAGGAAGTGAAACAACAGATGGAGGATGCTGTGGCATTTGCTCGTCAGAGTCCCCCGCCGCCTGGCGACCTGGCCCTCGACCTGACCTTTGCGGAGTAGTCATCATGGCTTACACAACCATTGTTCAAGCGTTGCGCGAAACCATCCGCGAGGAAATGCGGCAGGACCCGAGGGTCTTCTGCTTGGGCGAGGACATCGGTGTTTTCGGCGGCGCCTATCGCGTCACGGAAGGACTCTACGAAGAGTTTGGCCCGGAACGGATCCGCGACACGCCCATCTCAGAGATATCGATTGCAGGCGCTGCCGTCGGCGCAGCCTTGACGGGCATGCTTCCCATCTGTGAATTCCAGTTCAACGATTTCTTCTTTGCCGGCATGGACCAGATCTGTAATCAGGCCGCGAAGTCTTATCTCATGTTTGGCGGCCAAGCAAGCGTGCCCGTGGTATTCCGCGCGCCTATCGGGGCAAGCGGCCGGGCCGCGCAGCACTCGCAATCTCTCGAGGCCTTGTTTATGCACGTACCGGGTCTGAAAGTAGTCATGCCCTCGACCCCGTATGACGCCCGGGGACTGCTCAAATCCGCTATTCACGACCCGAACCCTGTGATCTTCCTCGAACATAAGCTTCTCTATGGCGCTTCCTCGCCTGGGGGCAAGGCCAAATCGGCTGTGGACGAAATGAAGGAATTCATGACGCCCGCCCCGGAACAGCCTTACTCGATTGCCTTGGGTCAGGCGGACATCAAACGGGCAGGTTCCGATGTGACCGTAGTGGCAACCTCCTTTATGGTGCATCGTTGTTTGGCGCTCGCAAAACGGCTCGCGGAACAGGACGGCCTGTCGCTCGAGATTATTGACCCGCGGAGCCTCGTCCCCCTTGACACGCAAACGATCTTTGCGTCGATTGAGAAGACGGGTCGGCTCGTGATCGTCCACGAAGCGAACAGCCGATGCGGGTTCGGGGCGGAACTGGCCGCCTTGGCCGTCGACGCCTGCTTCGACTGGCTCGATGCGCCTGTGAAGCGCGTCGCGGCGCTGGACACGCCGATGCCCTTTGCACCGAGCTGCGAGGCGTATGTCTTACCCAGCGAGGCTCGGATCGAAGCGGCCATTCGGGAAGTTGCACAAGGAAGGCGGTAGACGCGCAGCATGAACGCCAACAAACAGGCTTACATCTTCGATTTCGACGGCGTGCTCGTCGATACCATGGAGGCCCATTTCGCCTGTTACAAGCAGGCCCTTGCCGAAGCCGGCGTGCCCATAGACAAGAATCAGTTCTACTACCAGGCCGGCATGACCGGCCGCGAACAGATTCGCTATTTTGCGGAGAAGGCCGGAGTCAAGGTAGATGTCGAGAAGGTTTACGCCCGCAACCAGGAGTTGAAGCCTTTCTATGCAGACAGAATCGCGTCCATCGAAAGCAACATCGAGTTGTTGCGTACGCTGCGCGCGGCCGGACATCCCGTGGCCATCGCCACCGGCAGTACGGACCGCAGCATTCGCCCGATCATGGCGCGCTTCAACATCGAGGTAGACGCGGTAGCCACCGCAGACAACATCCAGCGGGGCAAGCCCCATCCCGACCTGTTCCTGAAAGCAGCTGAACGGTTGGGCGTGGACCCCCAGCGATGCACGGTTATCGAGGACGCGGAGGTAGGCATCCAGGCTGCCCGCGCCGCAGGCATGTCGGCCCTGCACTTTGTGAGAAAGACGCTCGACAGCCCCGAAGAACAATAGACTTCACGCTCGAGCAACTGATAATAGGTCTCCTTCGCGAAAGGCCCGTCCATCGCGTTTCACAAACTCGAGCAGGCTTGACAGACTCGCCATCCTACCCGGCCAGGCCGAAGCGCATCAGGTTGTGAGTGGCAGAGGCTTCCAGCCTCTGATTTCCGGCAGGACGCGTCGGACCCATTGCCAAAGCGTTTCACCTTGCCTAATCAGCGGCAAGATGCCGCTGCCACTGCCGAACACTCCCCATCCTACTCGGCCAGACCGAAGCGCGTCCCTCCCGGGACCGTTCCGTCCATAGCGCTCATCTGCGTTTATCTGCGTCATCTGCGGACTGGTCTTCCCCGTCAGTCGTA
>CAZBQH010000562.1:0-3013 GCA_964493915.1 uncultured Nitrospiraceae bacterium | reverse complement strand
ACGCTTGCCGGTTGCCGCGCGCCTGGCCGAATGGCAGGCGGAAACCTATGAATAGAATGGTGTCAGGCGCGGTATGAGCGGGGCCTGCCCCGTCGAATGCCGTGCCTGGCAAGATCAGAGGGTTCGCAGAACTCAACTGTGTTTGCAATCACGGGTGTTTGGCTTGACAGCGGCGATCCGTCCGACAGGACTGCCCTGATACCGGCAGCCACCGTAAGCCGTGATTACTGTCCAGTGTGGACCGATGCCCCATCGTGAAAATCCCAGAAGGACGGTACCTGTCGAAGGCTGGCAGGCCACTAACTTGATCCCGTCTTTGCGAAACTGATCGTAGTGGAGCGTAGTCCCGTCTGTGATAACACGCGCCACGAACAAGGCGGTGTCTTCGAAGGTCTTTGCCCCTAACTCCTCAAAGTCCTGACGATGGCGCTGCCAGCAGTGGATTGCTCCCATTCCGTTTTCGCCATCTGTATGATGCCCATATTCAAGAATAATCGGGAGATAGTCCAGAACGCCGGTCAGGTGTTCAAGGGGGGGCACATATCCAAACACCTTGTCTCCGGTATTAGGATGTGGAATGCGATACCAGGAAGCTTTTGGAACGGCTAGTTCCGTCTTGCCCGGCTTGAATGCTATCGGTCCCAACAGCGGGCGCGCTAGGGTCAAGATTGGGCGCGCTGTGCTGCGCAAGGTATTCTCGGAGGGGTTTTGGACGATATTGTGCATTGGCTTTCTCTCGCTCTGTGAAGTGGCGAGAGTCATGTGGCCCAGGTTTTCCAATGCGGAAATCGAAATGGAAAATAATCTTCTGGGCTCGACCGACAGCGCGATTGGAGCGGCCTTCGGCAGTCAATCACGCTGAACCAGGCTCAAATCGTTCCGCGTTGGTGGTTTGGCTTCTGGATGACTTTCCGATACAAGATGTTTCCGGACACTGCCGACCAGGAGCCTTGCGCGCAGCGTGTCGCGTAGCATCACCAACTCACGATAAACGCGCCGAATGCCACGCCAGCGATGTACGCGGCGGTGATCGGCAAAAGGTGGACTGGGCGCGGTGTAGGCAGATGCGGCGATGAAGGGTGGGGGAGAAGTCCCGGCGACGGTGGCGGGGCTGCCATTTCCTTCATCTTCGTTTCCAGCCGCGCCAACTGCTGCCCATGGTGGCGTAGGTGATCCAGAGTCTCGGCAAGGGCTGCCACCGCCCGTTCGGTCATCTTGGCTGCGATCTTCGCGTTCGCTTCGGTGGCCTTCATCGTTGCCTCCCAATCCATCGGTGGGGTCTGCTTGTTCATGGTCCGTCTCCTGTTTGAGGGTGTTGATCTCGCGGATGAGCGTGTTGGCCTCGGCGCGGGTGTGGCCGCCGTCGATATGGAGCCAATCGGCTTTGGTTGCGGGGGCCTCGCCTTGCGCGAACATCTGGCGGCTGGCCGCGCCCTCATGGATCTCGGGCACGCAGTCGATCCCTCGCGCGGCGAAGGACAGGTGGGATATCTGGCTTTCGGCCCCATAGCCCCATCCGGTCATCATCCGGTTGTGGATATCGGCCCAGAGCGCAGCGGTCTCTTCGACGGCGTTCTTGCGCGCCATGCCTATGGTGCTGCGCGGTCGCCCACGCCCGCCGCCTTTCACTTGAACATCGAAGGCAGCGATATGGGCGTGAGGGTTCTTGGTATCGTTGCCGCGCTGATCATGGATCGCGGCGACATACCCAGCAACATTTTTGGTCAGGGCCTCGCAGAAGGCCCGCACAAGGGCCTCGCGCTGCTCGGGGGTCGCCTCGACGGGCAAGGCCAGGATGAACCGTTCACAGACCCGTCCCTTGCGGGTTTCGGCTTCCCGTTCGGCTGCAACCGCGACCTGCGGGTCGGCGGAGTGCGATAGTCTCGCCCGCAAAACGACACGCGCCGCCTGTGGTCGGGTGACATAGCGCAGATGTGCCGCCGTTTGGCCGTGCTTTGCGGCCCGCGCCTCGGCGGTTCGCTTGTCGGAAAATGTCCTCACGGAATGACGGAAACTGAATAGGGCCATGATGCGGTTTGGGTTGGGGGGACAAAATGACTATTTTGTCCGTTGTGCGCCTTCCCAATCCACATAGGTCCCAGTTGATGTCCCCTGAAATGCAGCAATCCCTATTTCGACTCGTTGTTGTCGCGTCGGCCCATTCCCAGAGATTTGGCTTGTCAGGCTATGGCCTCGGCCTCCTGTCCAATGAACAGGTTATTGAAATCGGAACTGACCTCGTGCGCCTTTTTGAAGAGCGGTATGAGGCAAAAATGAAAAAAGCGCCCCCGGCAAAGCCGGAAGCGCCTTCTGGTAGAACCGGTGGCGCAAGGGTGCGCCAACGACTTCGCAATCAGTGAAGGACGTTCACCAGCGGTTCGGGTTGCGGATCGGCAGAGTTCGCGGCCCGATAGCCGCCACTCCCATCTGCCTCCACTTGCCCGGCCGAAATCAGTGCGTCGAGTGCGCGGCGAACGGCCTTTCGCAGGCTGTCAGGGTTTGCCCGAACAGTCTCGAAGGCTTCGCCAACAAGGCCACCCAGCACCCGCGCCTGATGGTAGGCGCGCGGTTCCTTGGCGGATAGCACGGCAAGGATGCGCGAAACTTCTGCCACCCTCGCTTCGGTCTCACCGGCAGGCTTCCCGTCCTGCTTGACCTTTGCCAGAAGAGACGAGGTCAGTTGCGCCGGGTTTTCCTGCGAGCGGCTGATCGATGCCCTGAGTGAGGCGGAGGCCGTAGCCAAGGGGACACGTTGCAGGCAGTTCCTGTTCTCGCTCAGCCTGAACCCGCCGCCCGGCGAGGATGTCTCGATCGACACGTTCGAGACGGCCATCGAGATGGTCGAAGAGCGGCTCGGGTTGACCGGCCTGCCTCGCGCCGTTGTCTTTCACGAGAAGGAAGGAAGGCTGTCAACGGCGCAGTAATTTCAGGCCAGTGTGGCGGCGCAAAAGCAGGCCATGGCATGCGTGTGACGTGCGGCAGGGGAGACGGGCCGGCCCGGGCGGCCCTCCCT
>CAZBQH010000561.1:0-14640 GCA_964493915.1 uncultured Nitrospiraceae bacterium | reverse complement strand
ATACAGGGTATTCGGGTCGTGAACCGGGGCGCCCTTCGCGCGTCCGATATGAGGCATTGCGGCCCACATCCGAGCCTTCTATGCTAACCGTCTCAGGACCAGCAAGATACTCCTCGGGCTGTTCCAGTGAAGTCACGTCCGTGCAGTAGCTTCCTATCATTTTCTCCCCCAGTCCTTGATCTGGACATCTTCAGACACAGTGTTCACAAAGGCCGAGACGATCGAATGCCGTGCCGAGTCAAACCACACATCCATGCCTTTCAGGCTCCCATCCGAGGGCAGTCCTCTCGCCGACAGGAGCAGCCGGACAATCGGACGGCCGTCCGTTTTCCGTGTGCCATCATTAAGCGAGATCTGCAGCGTTCCCGGCTGGCCGGGCAGGCGGTAGAAAGTCGTCCAGTTTATGCCAACTGGTTCCAGTAATAGACGTTGAGGATCTTGGCCTCGACCAAAGTCAGGAAAAAGGGCCTTGATGTTTGCCAAGCCTTGATACCCTTCCCCCTCCGGGATAACATTTACATAGGTCAGTTCAAACTCGATAGGCTCAATTAGCCCCAACGCCCGTTTGTCAATGAATTCCCGAAACTGGTTGAAGTTCGCACGGAATTCCTCCATCAATGAGCTATAACGAGGATACATGGCCTCAGGGTCTGTCTTGCGCCAATTATGCAGGAACCGGTCCTTTTGCACCTGGATGAGCCGAGCGCCATCCTTGCTCACGAACCAATTTCGAGGGCCTAAATGGGGGAAAACGACTGGTTCATCCGACCGTGCCTTGTTCGTAGCCAAGCTCGGGGGAGTAAGAGGAAGCTTTTCCTCCAGGCCCGGGTATTTCTCCCACAAACTACTCCAAAGCACACCCACGTGCGGGGCAAGAAACTGCTGCAAAGGTTTGAAAGCAACTCCGCAGACGACCTCGGCTATCGGCGGCTTCTCAAAATCACAGATTGTATTCGTTTTCGTGCCCTTTCGTCTCCTGACGACGAACTCTGGCCCCTCAGCACTTCCACCCATTCGTGCTTTCTGTCGCGCCAGCCGACATCCGCACTATCTAACAGCGTCGTTACTCAAACTATAGATTCTGCTTGGGAGCAGATCAACACGACTCGGTCATAGAGCTCATCCATCATTTACTCTAGACTCGACCTGACCCCCGTCCGTTTCAGCCGAGGCCTCATGCCCCCGTACAATGTTGCCCGTCATAACCAATCCCGGGCCGGCCTCGGCAACGTCCAGAACCTCGCTGGTAGACGTGATGATGCAGCCTGTGATCGCGACACTCTTCCCGCCCCTCACGGATAGCGCCGGCGCTTCGTATTGCGGAAAGTTGCGGCGAAAGCGGCACGCGGAGAGGATCACTGCCCGGCCGCCGCGGATCTGGACAGCGGGGGCGCCGTTGGCTCGCAGTTCAGCGCCTGACAGGCGCAAGTCCGTCTCGCCCTGCTCGACGGTTAGCCCCCCGCGATGGGTCCAATAGGTTCCGCCCGTAATGCTCATCATATGCTCCCCCTCGAAAACGAGGCCGAAACTGCTCAGGTCGGCTGCACAATTTGACATGGTCCCCCAGGACCCGCCCTCGATAGTGCTGCCCTCGATGCGGTCTTGGAAACTGTACGCGCGATGGGCGTTGAACACGAAGCAGTCCGACAACATAAGCATGTCGTTTTTTCCGAGCAGGAACCCGATTCCATCCTTCGGAAACGTCTGGCTTCCCGGGGACCACACCTCGATTTTCGAGAGCCATGACACGTCCCACGTACCCGTCAAGCGCACACCGACGTGGTGAATGTCAACAAGAAAGCAATGCTCGATGTGCGCGCGGCCAATGTTGCTCACGCCATCCGCCATAATACCGTCCCAGGCGCCGTGAATCTTGACTTCGCTTACGCGGCATCCTGTGCCGGCCAACTCGAGCGCCGGCGGCCGTGCAGAAGGCGGCTCGTTTTTCCAGTCGTAAAAGAAATGCAGGCCGCTGACGCTTGCGCCCCCTTTCATACGGATGCACGGACCGTCCGCTGCTTCGGGCAAAAGCGTCGGCAGCGACACGTCGTCCGCCACCCAAGCCGCTTCTGGCGCCCCCACGAGCGATTGCGCGCCCAGTTCCAGCGGATGCGTGAGCCGATAACGTCCCGGCGGCACCCGGACCACAGCCCCCGATGCCATCCCTCCCGCCAACGCCTTTTGGAACGCGGCCGTGTCGTCCGCTTGCCCATCGCCCACGGCGCCGAAAGCCGTGACCACAATCTCGCCTGGAGGCTCCGCCCATGCGGTCTCGCCCAACACACAGAGACCTCCGACGATCGCTAAACCCGTCATGAACATCGCTCGTCCTCGCTTTAGACCAAATGGGGGACAGCCATCATTCCCCCATATCCTGAAAACATGGTTTCGCCGGCGCGAAGAAAACAGCTTTGTCCGGCAAAGACCCTGAAAAAAACACTTGCGGTCCCCATTTACGGGACTATCCCTTCTACGCCCTGGCGGTGCTGCCGGTACGGTAACCGGCAAGGTCGAGGCAGACGTAGGCATATCCCAGCGCCGTGATCGCGCGCACAACAGCGTCACGCACGCCCGGTTCCAACATCCGCCCCATATCCTCTATATCGATTTCGATGCGGCAAAGGTTCCCATGATGCCGTGCGCGATACTGCCTGAAGCCTAGCCCCTTGAGGACCTCCTCAGCAAGCTGGATCTGGCGGAGGACTTCAACCGATAGCGGCGTGCCTACGGGTAAACGCGTTGACAGACAGGCAAACGAGGCCTTGTCCCAGGTAGGCAGACGGCGACGCCGGCTAAGCTCGCGAATCTCATCCTTGGCAAGCCCAATCTCCTGCAGAGGGGCGACGACGTGATACTCGGCAGCAGCCTTATGACCCACGCGCGTGTCGTCGGCCATATCATCGGCAGTCGCGCCGTAGGCTAATACAGCGATGCCGTTGCATTTGGCGTAAGCGGCCATTTTCTTGAACAGCTCCTGGCGGCAGAAGTAGCAACGGCCCCGGTCGTTCCGCAGGTAGTTCTCATTCTCGAACTCTTCGGTGTGAAGGACGTCGATCCTCCAGCCGCGCCCTTTTGCGAGCTCGACGGCTTCCTTCAGTTCCGAGCGGGGCATGCTCGGCGAGTCAGCGACGATCATCC
This sequence comes from uncultured Nitrospiraceae bacterium, assembly GCA_964493915.1. Taxonomy (GTDB): domain Bacteria; phylum Hydrogenedentota; class Hydrogenedentia; order Hydrogenedentales; family SLHB01; genus CAZBQH01. Next base: position 11,502 of record CAZBQH010000561.1, on the reverse strand, counting down.
ACGCATTCGAGCCAAGTATCTCGTGGGCGACATCAGCGAGATACGTCGAGTCCACCCCTCCCGAATAAGCCACGGCCATGCTGCCATAGGCAGCCAGCATCTTTTCGAGACGCTTTTCCTTGGCGGCGAGCCCGTCGCCCGCCGAGGGTACGTCAGTCGTTGTCATCCAATACTCCCAGTGCGGCGTCCTCGCCAACACGCTCGATATGGACGCGGCGGATTGTGTTTCCCAACGACTCTTGGGAACGGACAGCCACCCGGATATAATTCCCTGTAAGCCCTCGCCAATATCCTTGCACCTGATTTTCGAAAAGCACCTCGACAGATTGTCCCAAGCAGTGCTTGTAAAATGCTTTCCGTTTGCGCGCGCTCACGTCGCGGGCCTGTGCGCTCCGCTTGTCGATTGTACGGCTGTCCACTTTGGCCGACATGCGCGACGCGGCGGTGTTCTTGCGTTCTGAATACTTAAAGACATGCGCATAGGCGACGGGACTCTCACCGAGCACGCTGCAGGTTGCCTCAAAATCGGCCTCCGTTTCGCCCGGCATGCCGACAAGGACGTCTGTACCCACGCATAAGCCTGGAATAGCGTCCGCCGCGCGCGTGATGAACTGAACGAACTCGGCCCGGGTGTACCGGCGCTTCATCAAGTCCAGGACTCGGTCCGAACCCGATTGAACCGGAATGTGGAGATACGGAACCAACGCGTCCGCGGGGTCCGCCATCCGCTCGATGATCCCTTCGGGAATGGTGGTGGGTTCAATCGAGCTGATGCGTATACGCGCGACGTCTTCGATGCCGTTCAACGCATCCACAACGTCCACGATAGACTTGCCTTCGAAAGCATAGCTGCCCAGGTTCACGCCGGTCAGCACGATCTCCTTCGCGCCGCGTGCGGCAAGTTGCCGCGCCTCCTCTACGAGATTGTCGAGCCGCCGGCTGCGCGCACGGCCGCGCGCCATAGGAATGACGCAGAAGGCGCACATGAAATCGCACCCGTCCTGGATTTTGAGGTTGGCGCGGCGTTCGACGGAAGACGCGCTGTTGGTTTCGATCGCGAAATCAGCGCGTTCGATGTGGTCCCGGACAATCAGCGGCCTGCGGTTCTTGCCCTCGGTCACATAGTCAAGAACATTCAATTTCTCCTGATTGCCAAGGATAAGATCAATTCCTGGGATAGCCTCGAGCGCCCTGAATCCTACCTGCGAATAACAGCCGACAGCCGCTGTGAAGGCGGCAGGGTTTCTGCGAATAAAGCGGCGCAGCATTTGGCGCGACTTGGCATCGGCCTCGGCCGTGACGGTGCAGGTGTTGACGATCCCCAGATCGGCCTCTGCATCGAACGGCACAATGCGGTAACCCGCCGCCTCGAGGCGCTCGGCAATCAACGTAGTCTCAGCCTGGTTCAGACGGCACCCCAGCGTGTGCAGAGCCGCGCGCTTATGATGTGCCGTCTTCGTCATAGGCGTTCTTGCCGTCTGCAAGGTCGATCAACCACTGAGTCAGCAGGCGCACTCCATAACCCGAGGCCGACCGGGCATCGAGATAAGGGATGTGTTTCGCGCCCCATGCGGACCCCGCAATATCCAGATGGGCCCACGGCACGCCGCCGGCAAAATGTTTGAGAAAACGACCCCCGACAATCGTCCCGGCCTCTTTGGACGGGCCGATGTTGCAGATGTCGGCATGGGTCCCTTCAATGAGTTTGTCATAGTCATCCCAAAGCGGAAGACGCCATAAACGCTCGCCCACGGTCTCGCCCGCGCTCTCGAGCGCTTCGTAGAGGGCGTCGTCGTCCGTCATCGCGGCCGCCGCATAGTGCCCGAGCGCAACGACGGCAGCGCCGGTCAGTGTCGCGAGGTCGACCATTACGTCAGGTTTATACTTGTCCGCTGCGTATGCCAGCGCATCCGCCAGGATAAGTCGGCCCTCGGCGTCGGTATTGTTCACCTCGATCGTCGTGCCGTTGTAGGCTTTCACGATGTCGCCGGGCCGTTGAGCATGACTGCCCAAGAGATTCTCGACGGCAGGCGCCAGACACACGACGTTGATTGGCAGGTCCAACTCGCAGATTGTCTTCATTGCCCCAAGGACAGCCGCCGCCCCGCACATATCCATCTTCATCTCATGCATGTCCTGGGAAGGCTTGATGCTGATGCCGCCCGCGTCGAAAGTTACTCCTTTGCCCACTATGGCAACGGTCTTCCGCGCCTGTTTGTGCCGATGGCTGAGGATGATGAAACGCGGCTGCTCCTTGCTTCCGCGAGCCACCCCCAATATGGCGTTCATCCCGAGATCCGCCAAGCGCGTTTCATCCAGGATCTCGCACGCACATCCGGCCTCCGCGGCCATCGCGCGGGCTTGGTCGGCCAAGCTCGAGGGAGTCAGCTCATTGGGCGCCATATTGGCGAGGTCGCGAGCCCAGTTGGCGCTCGCACAGGCCGCAACCGTCGCATCGGACAAGTCCTGCAAGATCGCTACGTCCGCGGCCGACCCGGCAAGGATCGTCATCTCGTCAACGATATCGTCGCCATTGTCCTTCGGGCTCCTGTAACGGCTAAAACGGTACTGGCCAAGAACCACGCCCTCGACGAAGGCGGTGATAGGCAAGGTCTGGCATTTGGACGCGTCGACTACGGCACAGACGGCCCGATTCTGGCGCAGGGCCTCGCACCCTTTGCCTGTCGCACGGCGGACCAGCTCCGGGGTCAGGCCGGCACGCTTACCCAAACCTATGGCAAGAGCCCCCCTATAGTTGGACCCAGCGCTGGGGACATAGTAAACATCCTGCGCTTTGCCCGCGAAGACGCCCCTTTCGACAAGCCTTTGCAGAACCGCTGCATCTCCCGCGTCCAGTAAAGGCTGAACCTCGTCGGGCGCGTCCTCAAAAATGGGCAACAACAGAACGCAATTCGGTCCGGCAAACTCGAAATCGGCACGATAAACGACCTTGACTTTCATAGCGTCCTCTCACATCGCGTCCGGATACATACATCATGCAACACACGCAACACAGGAAATACCCGCCCTCAAGCGGTGGCGCACGCGACGGCTTGCACCGTCCCTGTGAGCCAATGTCCACGCCGTCCCGTGATCCGCACCACCACCAGCTCGCCGATCTCCGCGTCCGATCCGGCCACGGTTACAGGCCGATAGCCGTCCGTGCGTCCATTCCTGGCATGCTGCTGCTTCGGGTGGGCTTCTTCGATCAGCACCTCTTGATCGCTGCCGATATAGCCGTCGAGCCGTTCCTCGTTGATCCCCTCCTGCAGAGCAATCACGCGGGCAAGGCGCTCTTCCTTGATCGGGCGCGGCACGTCGTCTTGCATCCTGGCGGCTTTTGTCCCGGGACGCGGCGAATACTTGAATGGGAAGATCTGTCCAAACCGCACCTCCTCGAGGACTTCGAGCGTTCGGCGAAACTCGTCCTCGGTCTCAGTCGGGAAACCGACAATCAGGTCTGTCGTGATCTCGATGTCCGGGTTGACTGACCGCATATAGCGCACCTTGGCCAGGTACTCTTCAATTGTGTGACCGCGGTTCATCAGCTCGAGGATGCGGTTCGCCCCTGCCTGGAACGGCAAGTGCAGGTGATTGCAGATCGTGGACCGCTCCGCCATGAGGTCCGACAGCCGGTTGTCCCAAGCATTCGGATGGGGCGACGTGAACCGCAGCCGAAGCAAACCCTCGATTTTCGACACGGCGTCCAGCAACTGGTAGAACCCAAAGTCGCCCGCGCGGTAGGCATTCACGTTCTGCCCCAGCAACCAGATTTCACGCGCCCCTTTCGCCGCCAGGTCGCGGGCCTCGCGCAGCACATTCGCGGGCTCTCGGCTTACCTCGCGCCCCCGGGTGTACGGCACAATGCAAAAGGTGCAGAAGTTGTCGCAACCCTTGGTGATGGCAAGATACGCCTTGCACCCCTCGACATGACCTCGCTCGACCCACTCATCGGGGATAAAATTCTGAATACGATTTGCCGGACGCCTGAGCCACTTCGTCTCGAGCACCCGCTTGCCCCTCCGCACGGCGGCGATCATCTCCGGCAACCGGAAGTAGCTGTCTGGACCAAACACCATGTCGACGGACCGCTCCCGCCGCAGGAGGGCCTCGCCCTCTTGTTGGGCCACGCATCCACCCACGCCGATGATCAGATCCCGATTGCGCTCCTTAAGCGCCCGGAGCCGGCCCAGCAGACTGTAGACCTTGTTCTCCGGGTTCTGGCGAACTGAACAAGTGTTCACCAAAATCAACGAGGCCCCTTCCGGATCGGAGGTCATGTCATAACCGTTTCGCACCAGCACCTCCACCATCCGGTAGCTGTCGTGCTCGTTCATCTGACACCCGTAGGTCCGTATATAAGCCTTTGGTTTCAAAAGAGTAAGGTTCCTGCACGCTCGTGCGAAAAAAGCGTAAGTTATCTCCAAAGATGATACCATCTGCCCGGGAAGAGGGCAAAAGCGTGCGCCGCCTCGAGGCGGTCTCCGCAAGCTCCGGCCTGCCCTGAAACCTTGATTTCGCCGGCGGGCGCTTCGCGAGAGCCCCCTTGTCAGGGGCCCCGGTGCAGCGAACGTGCCACGATAATGCTTCAGGGCCGACTCGATCCTCTTGCCAGAAACACGACGGCTACCACGGCATGGCTTCTTTCGGAATCTGCTGGGCGCCGAGGACCCAGTGCCGGCCATCGATCACAGGATAGTTGGCGTAGTGGGGTACGGCCCGCGATTCCGCATAAGCGCGCGCGTAGCGCTCGAACAGCTCGAGCTTTTTCGCCGCGTGCTTCGGGTCGTGGTACAGGTTATGCTGCTCGAGCGGGTCGTCCTTGAGATTCAGCATTTGGCCCAGCCCTGGCCGCTCGAGCGTGGTGAAGCGCCAATAGTCGTCCGTAACGATGCTCGTTGCACGCCCGAACCGCACGGTGACCTCGGGCCATGAGGGACGTGTTTCGGGCTGACCATGGCAAATCGATGCAAAGGACCGGCCCTCGAGAGGCGGACGCGTTGTGATGCCCGCAAAATCGCAGAGGGTCGGGTAGATGTCGAGCGACGTGCTTAACCGGTCCGACACGACGCCCGCCGCTACCCCAGGACCATGAACAATCAGCGGACAACGGATGCCCGTGTCGTAGTGCACCACGCCCTTGGCGATGTATCCGTGGTCGCCCATCAGATCGCCATGATCAGTAATGAAGAAGATCAGCGTGTTGTCCAATTGGCCGCTCTGTTTGAGGTAATCGACAATTCGCTTCACGTTGTCGTCGATGAGCCGCAGCGAACCATGGTAGAGCGCACGCATTTTTCGAATGGCCTGAGGCTTGTCGATGATCTCGTCGTAGCCCAGGTAGCTCGTCCGGAGACTCAACATCAGGGGCGACTCCTGGTCTTCAGAAAGGGCCGGCATAGGATCGGCCATATCCGCCGGATCGAACAGAGCGTCATAGGGTGCCGGCGGGTCGTACGGGTCATGCGGATCGACATAGGAAACGAAACAGAAGAACGGCCGACCGGCATGTTCCCGCTGATGCCGCCGCATGAAGTCGAGACTCAGGTCAGTGATGTAAGAAGTCTGATGCAGTTCGGGGCGCAGAGGCGAGGTGAACATAGTCCTCCAACCGGACGCCTCGCGCAACGGCGCCAGGTATTCAACAACAGCCGCATGCCAGGCCGCATCCATGTCCTTGCCATGATAATTGCTGCGGTAAGGGACCTGCCAGCACGTCGCCAAGGCCCGCTCGTATTGGTCAGGATGCTCGCGCTCGACCCAATCGAGCCACGGCCCCCAGCGGGGGTCTTCGATAACCGCCGCCTCCTCGAAACCGTATGCCTTCATGTCCGGCGGCGGCGGCAACAGCATCGAGGTGAAATGAAACTTGCCGAACCCGCCTGTACGATAGCCGTTGGTTTGGAGCACCTGGCTGAAGAGCGGGCTGTCCGTCGTGAGCTGGTAGTTGTTGACCAACACGCCGTGCACGTCGGCGGAGCGTCCGGAGAAGATCGACGCACGATTGGGCGCACACACGGGGACGTGCGCATAGAACCGGTCAAACCGCACCCCCTCCTCCGCCAACCGATCAAGCGTTGGCGTGCTGTTCACGCCGCTTCCGTAGCAGCCAATAAAGCTTGCGGCCAGTTGGTCGGCCATGATGAAAACAATGTTGGGTCTGTCCTGCGGCATGGGATGTTCCTTCTGTTCCTTCTTGGAAGTCTGCTCATCAGGGTTGGCCGACACGGCCGTCCACCCGGCAAACGCGGCCCCTGCAGCGCCGAAGCTCTTGATGCATTCACGCCTTGTGATCGCCATAGAATCCTCTCCTCTTGAAGGGACTCGACCAGGCCGCGCTTGGGTTCGTCCCGTTTTTGCGCGGCCAGTGTGTCGGCTTGCAGCGGCGTGCCTGCTTCCGACTTGGATGTGCCCAATCGGTTGCCGCCATGGTTTCCCCTGTCCTGCGCTGTTTCTTGACGCGCGTCCAAACCGCTGGCACGGGCGGCCGGAACAAACCACGTGGCATTCTAATACCTCCACGCAATCCGAACCAGGACGCGATAAACCGCTGGGCTTCTCCGCATGTATCAACCGTCGAGCCTCATCGCGCACGCGGGATGGGCTGCGGATTCGAGCGATACCCATGGTCGTACGGCCCGAGACCCAGGTCTTCGGGCACGAGGTTCACACAAGGACCGGGGACCGATGCAAAAACCTCGCGAATCGCATCCAGGTAGCCGAACCCATACCGCCGGTGCGGGAAGATGTAGTGGCCTTCGCCGAACTCGTTCCAGTTATCGATAAGCACCATCCGGCTGTCTAACTTCCCGCCGGGAAGATCGTCCACGAAATCCTTGGCCTTGCGACAGGTCTCTCTAAACACGCCGGGTGGGAGATGCCACTGGGGACCTTTCCCGTTCCATGGACGGGCGTCCCAGCCCATGCTCACCGTAACGATGCTGGGGACAGCCGCAGACCGCGCCTGGGCGCCCCAGCACAACGCCTGCGCCGCCGCTATGGCGTCAGGCGACCCTGCGGCCGGCATAAGCGGGGTAAAAGTAGGCCAATGGTAGGAGTACGCATAGTCTAAGCCAATATCCGCCATTTGCTGCAGCGGATTCGACGGATCCCCATGGTGCTCTCCAAGCAGGATCAACCCGTTCAGACCCGCGCTCCGGCACGCGTCACGCACCTTGTCAAGGGCCTGCCGCGCAGCCTCTTCCCCGCCAAGATCACGAACCAGGATCTCTGGACGGTAAATGAACAACAAGGGTTTGCCGTCGACCCGCAAGTAGTTGGGGCGCTGGAAATACTGGTTGATCCAGTACGGCAAAAGGTTGTCGAGCAGATCCGCCTCGGATGCAACACCGCAGGCAATCGGGTTGCCATTCTCCCACAGAATGGCGAACTGGAACTGGTCCCCGTAGCGCGCATGAAACAGACCCTCGTGCAGCCAATGCTCGAGCACAGGCTCAACAGGCTGGCCGAGGTTGCCTCGCTTGCGGTACCAGCATGGGACAAAGAAGGTAATGCCATGCTCGAGACTCCACAGAATCTCCCAGTCGGTGACTTCCGGGTCCCCCTCGTCATACCATCCCAGGACCGGCTCCCGTTCAGGATAGGGCGCAATCCGGCCCCAGTTGCTCCCAAGGGTCCCATGTTTCCACAAAGGGCACAGAAAAGCGCCCACGAGATAGTTGCTTTGCGCAGCACGAGGCTCGGGGACATAATCCGCTTCGACAACAGGCATGGGCTGTGCAAAACGCATGTCAATGCTGGAAGCGGCAAGGGGCTGGCCGCCCAACCGTATCGTCAGACGCGCTTTCCCTTCGAGAGGCGCAGCCGCACGCACCGCCCACCGAAGCTCCATTTCCTGCCCTTCTCCTAAAGACTGCGGCACTGGGTAATCTCGAGAAGGCTTTGCCGTAACCCCCTCGGGCAGTGCGAGCTCCGCTGTAACCGGCGAGACAGACGGCCCGCTATTCTTCAGCCGTACGGTCAACGTGCAATCGCGCTGCGCCCGTGCAAAAGGCGGATCAAGTTGTGCGCCTTCCACAACCAGCCCGGAAACCCCCATACGCTCAGATGCAGAACCCAATGCCGAAAGAAGCAACACTACTGCCGCCATGCGCTCTACCTTTTTCCTCTCCGAGACTCAGATTTGCGCCCTTCCAAACGGTTTGCACGCACGCCCTCAGCATCCTCGACTGGGACGGGGTCCAAAAAGCCGGCCTTTCAGGGCATCAGAGCTTTATCGTGACTCTCCGCGGTGCGCTGCCCTGTCTCACTTTGAGGATCACCAGCTTGTTTGCTGAGCGGACCCAACCCTCCTCGCTTTCCTCAAGGGCCTGAACCCGAGCCAGTTCAGAGTCGTCAACGCAGATCAAGGCGTCTTCGGGCAGGTCGGTAACGATAGCGCGACAGTGGGTCCAGCCCGGATCGTCCAGCGTGAAGGAGAGTACCCCGTCGCGGACTGCCTCGTCGCCTATACGGGCGGCAGCCGTGAGATGAAAGGACCGGTCTTCCTCACGGACTATCACCGTCCGTTCGTCATCCATGTCGTATTTGCAGCGCAGGAAAGTGCGCAACAGGTTCGCAGGGGTAATGGCTGGTCCGCTCGGCGCCCAGGTTATCAGGCTGAAGGCGTCCGGATAGAACCCCATGTAAGGCGCCTTGTCAAAAGTCATCCACAGACAGCTATTGCATAGTCCGTCGGCCACACGAAGCCAGTCCAGAGACTGATCATGCCGAGCCAGGTCCCAAATGTCGTCGGCAAAAGCCAAGCCAATCCACTGGACTGGAAGGCCGAACCAGTGGTGTTGGAACTGGCTCGAGCCGTATCCGTACAGCGATGCATAGAGCATTGGGGCTCGTACCGTGTCTGTGTACAGGTCGCTGCCTGCAAGCAGCGCAGGATTGTTCGAGTGGATGTGACCCGTCTTGGTTTCCCGGGGCGGCAGAGACCACAGGTAGATGAATTGCATACCGCTTTTCGCCCAGAAGACGGCCTTGTCGAGCCACTTCCGATCATTCGTGACGCGGTAGGCATTTAAGCAGGCGCGCAAGCCGGCCTGGGAACCATGCAGGGAAACAGCACGAGGACACTCCTCGCTATAGAAGCAATAGGGCACGATGTACTGGTCCAAATCCTCAAAGCCATGCACGCAGGCACGGAAAACGCCCGCGTCATGTGTGATGAGGACATAGCTGGTCAGCCACGCGAGAGCCGCAGCGGTGATGCCTTGACTCCGTTCCCCCTCGAGGCCAATATAGCCGGGATCGGGCGGAGCATTCCAGACGGCGAGTCCTTCCTCTCCTATTGGTCCAGGACTGGCGCCCCAGGAGCCGTCCACGTGTTGCTCCTGAACCATACGCCCGGCCCGAAGGGTCCAGTCATCGAGGATTTTCTCGACCCCGCCAAGCCGCAATGCAAGGTCCAAATCGAGAATCGGCTGCTTCTTGAGAGCCGCTGCAGTCATCTCTTCGACTTTTCTACTCAGCGCAGCATCGTTCAACAAGGGCTTGGCGTTGAGCAATGTCGAGAGTGTCTTCGCATGAGGGATTGGCGGTGCGGCAATGGTCCACGGCCAACCTCGGGCCTCGGGACTCCAACAATCCACAAGGCCGCGCACAAGCAGTTCCAGGGCTGCCCTATCATCCATGGGGCGAGGCGCGACCTCAGGAAGGCCGCCATATTCAGCGAGGTAGAGGTCAATCGCGTCGACAACATCTGCTGCAAAGGCAGCGAAGAGCTTAGCACTGATAGTGATCAGGCCGCCTTCCTCGATAGTGACAGGTCTATAGGCGCGCAAGGAGTTTTCAGCAACGTTGTCCGGGATCGTAGGAACGAACAGACCCATAAGATGGTTCTCTTTGCGCTCGATCCAGTTGGGCGAGGCGAAAACCGCCGTGGGGCAGGTCATGTCCTTGTACCATTTCTGGTTGGGATTCCACATCATTCCAACCACAAAATGGCCTTTCCGTACGGCCATGAGCGGGATCGTGATCTTGGCTGGATGGGGTGCATAGTTGAGCTTGAGATCCGGGGCCAACGACCAGATGTCGCTCGATTGCTCCTGCCCCTGAAGATGCTCGAGTCCTGGGAACAGGGCCTCATCTTTGTCCGCCCCGAATGAACCCTCCCCGACATGGATGCGCGGCCCCCAGAACAAGAGCAGCTCGCGTCCACGCAGCACTTCGGCCTGGTAGACAACATCCACGACGGGGCGCTGGGCTGTCAAGGTAAATGAGAACGTGAGGCGCCAAGCCACCCAATCGCCGAGTTCAAGGTCCTGTGTAAAGGTTGCTGTTGCAGCGTCAGGGTGCTTATCGATAACGCATTCTTTGGGTAAGGCATAGTCAAGGAAGTCGCGTCCCCAATAGGTCGCATAAGCACCAGCGGTGAAACAGGGGGCCGACGCCGCCGATAACCATTTGTCGCCGTCCTTGGCCTCGAGGGTGTAGCCCGTATATCCGTCTGGAAACGTGCCGAAACGCGGACGGCCGTGATGGAAGTGAAGACGGATAAGGTCGTTCGCCATCACGACATCCCCTGTTTCCTGATCGCGGTACGCTGTCACGTTCATGGGGCTTTGTCCCATTGCCCAAGGTTGGTACATGGCGGTTGCCAACACGATCGACACGAAACCCCGTGAAAACAGGCCTACTCGAGTTTTCCTGAGTGTAAGAGTCGTCACGCGCCTCTCCCTGGAACGGTTTTCGTAGAAGCAAGCGGACATCGAAGCCTGAGCAACCAGGCCGCGTGCCGACTGCGCACGCCCGGCGGCAGCAGCAAAACCCTTCCCGCTCGAAAGCCGCATTATTGGACCTTTAAAGCCTACGGCTGTTCACGGATCTCAGGCGCCGCGGTCGGATTGTCTTCGTCGGCCCACTGCTCCATCAGTTCGAGGGTGTTGCCTTCGGGGTCCTCGAAAAAGCACACGCGCATGCCGGGCGTGATGCTGCTGCAATCGATGATGTCGCCCACGGAGCAGCCCGCCTTCTTAAGCTCGCCGACCTTCCCATCGAGATCGCCCACTTCGAACGCAAGGTGCACGAACCCAAGGGCAGGCTGAGGCGCCGGTTTGTTTGCTCCCGCGGGCGCATCAAACAATTCCACGCACGTGCCGCCGAGGCGCAGCATAACGAACTCGTTGTCCGCGCCTGGGTTGAACACTCGGCAGCGCTTGAACCCGAGGTGCTCAGTCAAGAAGGCTTCCTCCCTGCGGCGGTCGGCACAGTTGAACCCGATATGATGAACAGCCGCCATGGCGTCACTCCTTGTCATCATTCCCCGGGACGGCCCTTCCGGCGCCGTCATTTACACCGAACAATTCCCGAATCACCTCGAGTTTCATGTACTTGTCGCCCTGTGTCGGGGCAACAATACCGCCCTCGCCGAACTCGTTCCAAGCGTAGATGGTGAAAGCCTTCCGGCCCGGCAAGCCCAGCGACGCGCTTTCACGCAGGTCCCGCTTGACCTGCTCGAGCGTCGCGCGCCACTGGCTGCGGTCCGGCAGG
>CAZBQH010000560.1:0-18134 GCA_964493915.1 uncultured Nitrospiraceae bacterium | reverse complement strand
AGGCCCTGGCTTGTACCGCGCAACGGCAACCTACTCAAGTCAAGGGGCCGACGCCCAAGTCTATCAGGTTGCGCTGCACGGCCACGTCGAGGGGCCCCGCGTTCTGTTCAACGGGTTCTCGGGCGGCACATATTGGAACGGACAAGCCCGCGAGGGCAAGCTCGCCATCAAACGGAGCGAAGAACACTACGGCGGCAGCTTCGAACTCGAACGAGTGGTGCAACACTCGCCTACGGAAGGCCAGGCGCCGCCGGCAAATGCCAAGGTCTTGTTGCCGTACAAGGCCAATCAGAAACCCGATATGTCGGCATGGACCAACCAGAAATGGAAAGCCCTGCCAGATGGGAGCATGAGGGTCGAGCCAGGGACAGGCCCCAGCCTGACCAAGGAATCCTTCGGCGACTTTCGACTTCACCTCGAGTTCAACGTGCCTCATATGCCTTTTGACGTGGGCCAAGCCCGCGCAAACAGTGGAGTGTATCTCCAAAACCGTTTCGAACTACAGATACTCGACTCTTTCGGCGTAATACCCGGTGCGGGAGACTGTGGTGCCGTCTACGGGCAGTCGACGCCCCGCGTAAACGCCTGTTATCCGCCGGGCGAGTGGCAGACTTATGATGTCGCCTTCCGAGCCCCTCGCTACACCAGCGACGGAACGCTGGAACGGCCCGGCAGCATGACGGTGTCGCATAACGGCATCGAGATCCAGACCAACGTTCCGCTCCACCAGCCAACGCTTGGCGGCGTCGAGGGACCTTACGACGGGACGGGTCTAATCCAATTGCAGGACCACGGGAACGCGCCGCACTTCCGCAACATCTGGGCCGTATCCCTCGACGAAGAGGAATGACCAGTGAACGCCCAGAACTACTGCCGGCAGGCAGCGGACCCGACTGCTCTGACTAGACGCGGCTGCACCGAGGTTCCGCCGGTACGGGCCCGAGTCTTCCATAGCGAGAAAGCCCGCAGCCATGCACGCGCTATTGCGACGCCAAACGGGCTCCGGCAACCTCTGCTTTTTCTGACAATGGTCCTTGCATGCAGCGCAGTCTCTGACCCCAGAGCCGCCGGGACGGCGTTGGAGGCCAAAGAGGCGCACAGTACCGAGTACAGCGCTCGTGAAGGAGATGCGATGGACAACGAGACTCTAGGAACGTGGTATCGCTTTCTGGCAACGCTGTTCCATGAATGCCCTACGGACTTGCAAGTGCCGGCTGTCGAACAAGCGGAGGCTATTTACCAGCTCACGCAAGGTTGGCGCAAGGACCAGATGACGCAAGAGGATCGCTTGCGCACAAGCAGAGACATACACGCTCTATATGAACGGCTCCGCGAGCAGTATGCCACGCTGAAGGCCGCATGGACGGAAAATGGCGTTGAATTGGCGCATGCGGCGCCTCTTGTTGTAGCGGCAGGCCTTCTCCGCTACGTCTTCATCGAGGTGAGCAACAACACCAACGCCTCTGTTTCCCTGCGCGTCGCCTTAGGAATCCCACCCGTCCTGGAAATGCCCGCAACACGCATCCCTCCGGGAGAATGGCGCCCCTTTGCGGTCGCCGTTGCTGTCTCGGAAAACCCCCGAGCCGCAAAGCTAACGCTATCCGCCGAGGACCAGACAACATATGCCGCAGAGATCCCTTTGACTCCAGTCGCGCCCGCGACTATCCACGGAACGCTTATCGAGGAACAGACCGGCACGCCGTGGCCAGGCCGCGTTTACGTCCAATGCAGCGACAACGTATTCCGGCACGGGAAAGCCTTCGCGGACAACGCCACGCTTTCGGAGAAGCCCGTCATCTTCCGGCCCGCCCTGTATAAGCTCCCGTTCTTTTACAGCGACGGCCATTTCGAGATCTCTGTCCCCCCGGCAAAACGAAAATGACGCTCGAACGCGGATTCGAGCATCGCATCGTATCAGAAACGCTGTCTGTTGGTCCGAACGAGCACGTGGAAGTCACGTTGTCCTCGGGCCGCTTTCTCGACATGAAGGCCGAAGGCTGGATTTCGGGCGACACGCACATCCACTGGGCGCAGAACTCATGGGATGTGAACGAGGACATCGCGTTGTTGGCCATGGTGCAACGGGCAGAGGATTTGCGGGTGGCCAACAACTTGACGCTGTACCAATGGCGGCCTCAGGGAGCCTTCATCAAGCCCGACCAGTTTCCCATGGGTCCCGTGCCAGGCCGCTGCGACAGTGACTACCACATCCAGATGGGCGAAGAGTACCGGAACGACCGCTTCTACGGTCATGTCAATATGCTGAACATCAGGGAGATCATCGAGCCCATTGCGACGGGGCCTGGCAGCGGCGGTCCCAGCGACGCCTACGACTATCCCATCAACAAAACGGTCCTCGAGGAATGCCACGCCCAGGGCGGGATCTCCTGCGAGGCGCATGGCTTCGGTCCCTATGAAAATGCCGACGTCCCCATAAACGTGGTCAACGGCCTGTCCGATGCGCTGGATCAGCTCGATCCCGAGTACTACTACCTGCTCCTCAACTGCGGACTCCGCATCCCCTTGGGCAACGGCAGCGACCATCCGGCGCGTGTCGCCGGATCGGCGCGCGTCTACGTGAAGGTCGACGGGGCATTCACCTACGAACGCTGGATCGAAGGTATCCGCCGCGACCGGACCTTCGTCACTTCCGGTCCGCTTTTGTTTCTTACGGTGAACGGCGAGGATATCGGGAGCAAGCTCGATGTGGCCAAAGGCGCACTGCTCAAAGTGCATGCTCGCGCGGTTTCGCGTTTTCCCATCGGTAACCTGCAGATCGTGTCGAACGGCGAGGTAATCGGGAGTTTGCGGACTGAAGACGCTGAGGCCGAACTTGAGGCGGAGGTGCATGCCGTCGAAAGCCGCTGGTTTGTCGCGCGATGCGCTCCGGAAGAAATCTACGCACCCATCAAGACCGCCGAGGAATACTATACGGCGCGGCCTCACATTGCGCACACCAGCGCAATCTACGTAAATGTCGGCGGCCAACCCGTCCGTAAAAGGCAAGCGATCGAGACAATCATCGAGCGCATGAAGCGGCATGCGGCAGATATTGAGGCTCGGGGCAACTTCGCTGCTCAAGCGCAGCGGCAGGAAGCCGTGGGATATGTCCAAGACGGCATCGAGCAATACACAGCCCTGCTTGCTGGGTCTTCATAGCTGCCAGGACGGCTCCGAGAGAGACAACAGAGTTATATACGCCGTCCAGGAAACACAAGCGTCTTGCTTCCGCCGCGCATTTCAGCAAGGGCTATGAAAGGCAAGAGATCGAGACACATTGCACCCAGCCGGGCAATCCATCTATCATGCGGCTGAGGCCGCGGCAAGGGAGCACGGGCAAAGACCGCTGGCCCGCCAGGATGGGGAGTAGTCGATGGACAGACGCGATTTCATGAAGGCCGGTGCGGCCGCTGTTATGGGCGCCGCAATTCATCCTATCCAAGCTCAATCATCAATGGAAGGAGAATCCAGCGCTGTGACCACCCCGAAACGCTTTCTTACGATGCTGCCCAACGGGTATTTCATGTTCGAGGGAGGCGAAGCCTTTCTGCCGCTCGGAGGCTTCTATGGCAACTTTGTCCATCCTGTCAAAGACGGCATCGTCCAGGACGAGCGCATCGCCAGCATCCGCGACGCCTCCGAAGCTCAGCGCCGGGCATGGTTTAAAGCGCTGGCCGACAACGGCGTCAATTGCCTGCGTATCATGAGCCGTGACCATGCAGCGGCCGGCGTCGACGAATGGGACAAGGTCGGCGCGGTTAATGAGCCCTTGTTCGAGGCCTGGGAACGCTACTGGGAGACCGCTCAGGAGTACGGCCTCTGCATTCTGACGACGCTGCATGAAAGCTTCTACGCCGACTATGCGCCCTACCGCAACAAGGACGTCATGGAAAAGATGGTTGTGCCGCTTTACGGGGAAGGCGAGATCGCGAAACTGCCTGAATACCGCCGGCGTTTTCTCGAGGGCAACCTGCTCGAAGACCGGCTGGCGCTGTTCACCGACCCCGCGATGATGCAGGTGCAGCAAGACTATCTCGCAGATCTCATCCCCCGCCTGCGCGACCACCCAGCCGTCTTGCTGTACGAACTCGAGAACGAACAAGAGGTCGGGTTCTACGACTGGACCAACAAGAACGTCCGGTGGATCCGCCGCCACGACTCGAAGACGCCCATCGGCATCAGCCACAGCGGTGCAGGACTGATGACCGCCGACCCTCTCCCCCACACCCGCAAGACGAACATTGACTTCTACTCCTACCACGTCTATCCCGTGGACGACGTAACGACCGAGACCCTTGACTACAGCACCGCCGTTTCGATGACTGCCCGCTATGCGCGCCTGGGAGTGCCGGCGGGCTGCGGCGAATCCGGTTCGCATATCCTTCCTGACGGGCCGCAGGGCGCATGGCGCCGGGCCTTGGCCCGCGACACGGCTTGGCTCATCTTTCTGGCATCCAACAATCATGTTTTCTTCTGGGACGGCGGCCATCCGGAAACGAGCGCCTTCAGAACCTTGGCGGAAGTGGCGCAAATGCTGAATCTACGCAGCTACAAGCGCAAACAGCCCAGAATAGCCATCAACGTGTCGCACCCCCTTGACGACGACATCTACTTTCGATCAGAGCAGGGCCGTCGCTTATACCAGACAATGGGGCAGTATGAAGAGCACTTCCAGCGCCTGGGCGTCGACTTCGACTTCACGTTTGGGGAAGGCGATTATGATGTAGTGCTGCCCGGTGCGCGTTTCGAGGCTTTCGAGCCCAAGGAACGGTCGCTGAACGTATCCAACGGCTACCTGCTCCGGCCCTTGTCGGAGGCAAACGACGAGACGGTCGTGGCCTATATCCGGAACCAAGGCCAGAACGTGAAGCAGGGCAAAGAGTGGCACTCCGGCTGGCTCCGAAAACCGGAGGCGGCGCCCCTCGCCCTCGAAGTTGCGCTTCCCGGCGTATACGAGGGGTTCCTGCACACTTTCGAGGTTGATGCGCGCCAAGACGTACACATCGACGGCACAGGCCGGATCAAGGCCCCTGCCTCCGAAAACGACTACCTCCTCTTTCTAAAAAAGACCTGAGGACATGCTGCCAAGCAAGATGGGCGCCCCCTACTCGCAATACGCCCGGAGCTCATAGACCTGGGCGCTGTCCATATGACCAACAGCATGAATCACAAGCCGCAGTTTCGCGACCGTTGCCTTCGTGAACTGATGCCTGCGCCAGCGTTGAAAATTCCCCTCCTCGTGTACAACGCTGCGCCATTGCGAACCGTCATGGACCTGGATCTCGTAGGCGGTTGCGCCTGCCAACGCCGCCGGCCCAGTATCCGAGGTTCTCACCCTCTCGAGATGGCGGCTGTTTAGATCCGTACCAAAAGCAACCTGCACCGTGTTGATGGCCACTGGATTCGGAAAGGAAAGCTCGATCCATTGCGGCATGGCCTCGCCCGGCGCCGATCGCCACATGTTCGGCGTACTGCCGATGATCCGACTCCACCCGTTGATAACGTTCTCCGGCCGGTAGTCTACCTTCACCTGAGCAGGGGGCTCGATGCAACACACGTAGTTCTCCGGCCGCACCACCCACGCATCCGCCCCGTCGGCGCCTTTCACCGCATAGGCGCGCCGCGCCCAAGGAAACGGCGTCTCGGTCAAGGGCCATGCAACGCCCTCGATAGCCTCGAGCCAGACCCAGACATAGGGCGCCGCAACGGCCTTGTTGAAGACAAAGGCCGTCCAATGCTCGCCGGGCGCAATCACGCCCTCGGCTACCGCCACGTCTTGGGTCGAGGACAAATCGTCAAAACTCGACGCCTCCCGCAGATGGAGCAGGCCCGTCACAGGCTTCGAACGGTCTGACCGCAGCAATAGGTCTGCGCGCTCAACTTTCCGGATTCCCGTCGCCGGCAGGATGCACGCCCGCCGGTGCTGGGCCATATCGTGGTAAGTCTTTCCAGACTGGATCTTGTCGCGCGTCAGGACCTCGCCTTGTGCAGTGCTCGAAGCAGCAACCGTCGCAGACCGGGCCAGATCCCCGGGGTCCTGGTTGCTTACACCGGGGATAAACTGGTCGTTCTTGAGAAGCGTTTGCTGCAGTTCGGTCATATGGTTCTGTCGCAGCACACGGGGGTCGCAGTCATACTTCACGCACAGGGCAGCCGCCGTGCCCGCGGCTTGACCCAGGCTGGCCAACGTCCGTTCGACGCGCACCGTCCCAAGAGCGAGATGGGTCACGCTCGCGCAACGCCCCGCGAAAAGCAGATTTCCGACATTCTTGGAATAGAGAATAGAGAACGGAAGCTGCCGCACGCTCTCGAAAAGGTGGTTACAGAAGTAAGGTCCTTTCGGTCCTCCGTAGATACCTTCAGGCGCGTGAATGTCCAACGGCCATCCCGCATAGGCAACGGCGTCGTCGAATAGGCGGCCGTCAAGGACATCGTTCTGCGTCAGCACATAATCGCCCATGAGTCGGCGCGTCTCGCGTTTTGCATTAAGGTAAGGGACCTCCGTCAATTGGTAGTTGGCCGCGCGATGACGTTCGGCCCACACGTTCTTCACGTAGTCCCAGTAACCAAAGGAAATGCGGATAAGCTCGTCCCGAGCCTCCTCGGCATTGTAGAGGTCGTCCCGACTCCCTGGATGCTCAAGCCACCATTCGCCCGTGAAGATCAGGCTCGGCCGCCGGCTGATCGTCGCCAGATCGGGGATCTCCGCCGCCCAAGCAGGCGCCTTGTAAGCCACAGGATGTCCGGTATCCTCCGCCCAATAGCAAAGACCCCGCCCGCCCATTAAACAGCCGCTCATGGTCACGTTGTCTGGTTGCTCGGGCGCATCAGCCTCTCCGAATTCCCACTTCGCCTCGCGCCCGACCCGGTAGCGCGCCCCGGCGTAGTAGCCCACCCATCCGTCGCCCGTACAGTCGATCACATAGTCTGCGCTTGCGCTCACATAGGACCCGTCGGTTACGTCCATGCCAAGGACGCCCTTGATCTCCGCAGACGACGCCATATCGACGCCGATGACGCGTGTATTAAGGTAAACCGTCAGATTCGGTTCGGCTTCTGCAAGGATGCGGAACGGCTCGCTCATTTGAGAATAGCCGCCATGGACACGCAGGCGAGAGGCCTCCTCGATAATGCCCGTCTCCCGCGCATTCGGGTGCAGCATGGACGCGCCCTCCGGCGGGACCCCCAATTCGTTGCTCGCGTTCCCGCCCAGGACCGGCCGGTCCTGAAACAGCGCCGTTCTCGCTCCAAGACGTGCGGCCGCAATGGCCGCAGGGCAACCGGCAGGACCGCCGCCGACCACAATCACCTCGAAATGACCCAAGGCCTCGGGTCTCATGTCGATTCCCTTCAGCCGGGCGCGTTCGCGGACCATGTCCTCGACCTCGTGGGGCGGCACGTAGTCCGTCGCCGAGGCAAGCAGAACAGCCGCGCAACGCCCGAACCCGCCCGTGAGATCATGCAACGCGATACGGACAGGGCCTTGGTCGAGATCCAGGTCGCCAGCCGCCGCCCAATGCCAGTCGTCGCGCTCGGCTTCGCCCAACGTCCCGGGAAGCGCCTCACCGTTCACAAGGAGCTGGAAACGGCCCGGATGATAGGCAGGCAGCCAGTCGCGCATCCGCACCCACGCACGGTAACGGCCGGCCTTTGCAACATCGACCGTAGTCCAAGCATCCTCGACCGGATCGAGCGCCCCCGCCGCGAGCAGACAGGAAGAACCCATGAGATGGATAAACTGCGTATCCAGTTTCCAGCCGCCCCGAAATACGAAATCCTCCGGAGCAATCCAGTAGAAACCCTCCTCGACCCCTCTCACAGGGGCGGAACCGCTTGAGCCATTGGCGGCGACGGCCAAGAACATGCCTGCCAAGGATAGGGTTGTACTCATCAGAATTCTCCTCGAGAGGGATGGGATAGGCTGCTCTTTTTTTGCGGCACGTATTATAAGAAGAACAGGCGACCCGCCGCAAAAGGGCCCCTGAGTTGCGCAGAGTATGGTGTATATTGTTTTCCATGCCGTTGCATCACGGGGCAAGAGATAGATCAAAAGTCTGTCAGGATTGACCAATCATTGCACGTAGGGTTGCCGGTGAGCAGGGTCCTGCGCCGCGGACACATGCGTTAGTGCTTTCAAGACAACGACTTACATATTTGGGGCTGATCGGCATTCATCTTGCTCACCTCATTATCAAGTGTATACCTATGAGTTAAAGCTGTGTGAGCGGCCTACTGGAAAATGCTCAAAGGATGGCGATGGGCCGTCTGTTCAGGTGGCTCACACGAGAGGATAGAAATGCGTCGCTCAATGCTTCTAATCACGATGGTTCTCGCCACAGGAACCTCTGCCTTCGCCCTATCCATGGCAGTAGAGCCGGTGCCGTACAACGAATGGGCAGGGGAAAACGACGGCGTCATCCCAGGAGAGGCTGTCCTTGAAGTGATCGCCCCAACCGAGCCGTTCGACTTGGCGTCCACCACGCTGCTGACCGAACCGGGAGCGCCGGTACTGCCGCCTGCGCTCTATGACGCAGGTGAAACCAAGATCCTCCGCGGAGTGGATAGCCTACGGGTCGCCGCCGGCAAAGTAAACGCGTTGAACCAAGCTTCCGCGCCCATTGAACTGGACCCCGAGCGAAGGCAAGACGCCGACGGACTCGCCTATGTGCAAATGAAAACGGCGCCGACGCAGATCGTGCCGGAACCAATGACAATAGTCCTCATAGCCTTAGGTGCGGGGGGTCTCGCCGTCAACCATCTCCGCAGAGGCCGAGGCTAAACAGACGGGCCTATACGACCCCATTCCGCTAGACAGGAAGCATTCGTCGCGGGCGGAAGGGTGTGCGCTTTCTCCATATGTATCGCGACAGCGCCCCTCTACTCGAAATGCAAGTCTTTTTTGTAGGTTTGGCGCGAGCAACTGCCTAGTAAATCGTTACTGTCCCCATTGTTCTCGCAGCGTCTCGACGGCGCACCCTATCTCTTCAAGTTTGCCCTTGGCCGAGGCTTCTGCATAGTGCCGATCCTCGAAATGGATCGATATCGGACCGGTGAACCCGGTCTCCCGAAAAATGCGGAAGAAGCCGGCAAGGGGGACGCGGCCTTGACCCAACGGGACCCACTGCGGCGTCCGGTCGCCCCAAACAAAGTCCTTCACGGCCATCATTTTGACGTAGGTGCGCAGGAGACGAGCATTAATCTCCCAAGCCCCAAACCCTCCTTCAACGAAAGCATGGCCCACATCGAAGTTTGAACCGAGATGCGAAGAACCGACCGCCTCGAACATGCGGTGGAGGTCCCACAAGGGGGCGCCCACGTTGTTAGGACCGGAATGGTTGTGGTACCCGGCCGTTATACCATATTCCTCCGCAAGCTCTGTCAGACTGCGCACCTCCTCGGTGAAGCGCGCCAGATCGTCCAGGGGCGCGCCGTTTTCCCGGTAACGCTGGCCGCCGATGCGGAAATATGGAATGGCGACAGCCGATGCAGCCTCAAGGATTGGGCGGGCGTCAGGGTCCCGCCCGTTGCAGAGGGCCGTCGAGATCATGGGGACCTCAAGACCCTCGCTCCGGATCGCGTCGACGGCCCGCGGTAGATCCGTCGCGACGTTCTCAGGCGCCACGTGGCCCCCTTTGCGGACGGTCAGGTCTATGCCGTCCAGCCCCAGCCCTTTGCATGCCTTGGCCATCTCGCCATAGCCGAGGTGTTGGAGATGTTTCGAGAAGACGCAAATGGGCGGCTCGCCACCCGGCTTCCTTCCCGACGCCGTGGCCGTAAGGACAGCCGACGTCATGCCCGCGGCAAGAAACCGTCTCCGTGAAACGCTGAGCATAGGGGGTCTCCTTTTTCCCGGCATGAACTTATCCCTCGTTCTCTGGGGGTGAAGGCCGTCTTTTCGGTGCTGTCTTGGGACGTTTCGCTGCCTTTTTCTTGGCAGGCCCGGCTTTGGACTTACGGCCTGAAGTCTTCGACGCGGGATTCGCCTTGGCTGGGGATTTCGTCCTCGCCTTCTCCTTTGTTTTGGACGCCGTCCCGGTCTTTCCGCGAGCGTGCTTCGTTTCATCGCCAACAGCTTGCGAAGGTTCGCGGTCCCAGGTCCGCACATGCCGCGGTATCGTCATAGCCTCGAGCGCTTTGTCGGTCAACTCGCTCTTTTTGATCGGGTGAGCTTCGAGCCAGTCCGCGATAGGTCCGTACACCTCGTCACGGCCATTCGCTGCAAAAGTGAGGTCGATGTGGGAGTAGTCGGCAACGCAGCCATACTCCTTGCCCAGGATGCGCATCTCTTTGTCGTTGGCAGGCAGGGCGTTGAAAAAGGCCTGGGCTTGGTCCAGCGGCACAAAGGGATCCCCGGCACCGTACAGAAGCAACAGAGGCAACCGCAGCTTGTCCAGGTTGCCTTGAACATCCAACTGGCCGCCCGCCATGCGCCAGACGCCTTCGGCCGCCCAACGATCCAGCTCGCGCGCGACAAGCGGCGGCGTCATGTCCAGCGCGTGGACAAATGTGCCCGGACCGCACGCGGGATGAAGGTTGTCATAGTTGACGGGCAGCTCCCGGAGTTGGGGCCGCAGCCACGGCGTGAGCGGGGCGAGGGCGCGCAGCGTCCCCTCGACAAGAGACCGGCCCAACAGGCGCAGTGCAGCGACGACAACACTGTGCTTTTTCCAGTTCATGCCCTTGAAACCCGGAGGGGAGCCGAGCGTAGCTCCCGAGGCTATCCATTCGGCGCCGAAGGCCAGCTCATAGGCGTAGAGGAGCATGCCGCCGAGCGAATGGCCGACCCAATGCACCTGGGGCGAACGTGTGATTTTGCGGATATACGCTAACGTAGCCGGCAGGTCGTGGATCAGGTAATCGTCTATAGTGACGCGCGCCTTCGAGCGCCCGAAGGCCGGTTCCCCGCTGCGGCAGCCCCGCACATCGAGAAGCCACACGTCGAAACCGCGGCCGGCCAAGACGTCCGCTAGCGCCTGGCCATGGGGCAACTCGAAGCTGAGGTGATTGCCGCCCGCTCCATGCAGGAGCAAAACGGGCTCGCCTTTCCGGCTCCGCGGGCGCCGCCTGTACAAGCGAATCTTCCAGATGTCGCCCGTCGTAACGGTATGCATTTCATCGGCATACGTGGGTTCCGGATACTTGACAAGCAAGAAGGTCCAATACCCCATCAGACAGAAGTACAAAAGAACCAGAATCCCGAATACGATACCTGCAACCATCAGATCGTCCCCTTTATTGCGTGCCGCCTTCCGTGTGAAGATGCTCATACACCGTCTTGGCCAGCGACTGACTGAACCCGGGCAAGGCTGCGATTTCATCGACAGACGACATTCGGATCCTGGCAACCGAGCCCAACTTTCTCAAGAGGGTCTTTGCGCGTTCGGGTCCCACCCCGGGGATCCCCGTCAGCGATGTAGCAAGGGTGGATTTGCCACGCCTTTTTCGGTGATATGTGATGGCGAAACGGTGGGCCTCATCGCGTATACGCGCCAGAAAGAGGACCACCTTGGAATTCTGCGGCAAAATGACAGGGTTTTTCCGGCCCCTGATGAAGAACCGTTCAGGCGAGCGGGCTTCCCCCTGAATGCGCGACTTGGCTATCGCTGCCGCGTCCAAGTCTTCCAAACCGAGGTCTCTCAAGACCGCCGCTGCCACGCCCAACTGCCCACGCCCGCCGTCGATGAGCAGAAAATCAGGCAGATCGTCCTCCGCGACGCCCCGCTGCAATCGCCGGATGAGCACTTCCCGCAGCATAGCGAAATCGTCTTGACCGGCGACCTCGCGGACAGCATATTTGCGGTAGCGCGATTTATTGGGTTCGCCATTTTCAAAACACACCATGGACCCGACGGGCTTGTCGCCCTGCATCGTGCTGATGTCAAAACACTCGATGCGACGAGGCAGGCGTGAAAGCTTGAGAAGGCGGCGGACCTCTTCGACGAGGTCCTGGTTGGCCTTCTCCCTCAACTGCTTTTCCTCGAAATTGCTTCTCGCATTGCGCTGAGCGAGCTGAACGAGGGTGCGCTTCTCCCCCCGTTGCGGACACGCCACGCTCACCTTTGTCCCCCGCTGCTCCGTGAGCACCTCGGCTAAAGCATCAGCGTCTTCGAGCGGCGCAGGGACGAGCACCTCAGGCGGGACTATCGCCGCCTCTGAATAGTACTGGACCAGGAACGAGCCCAGCACTTCGTCCAAAGGCATCTCGCGGTGTTTGATCGAGAAGGAACGTCCCCCCGTCATCTTGCCGCCCCGGAAGAAGAGGACCTGGACTTCGCAGTAACGACCATGTTCGTAAAGGCCGAAAACATCGCGGTCGTCGCTTGATCCGGCTTTGACCGTCTGTTGCCGCTCGAGCAAATGGCGCAGCATAAAAAGGCGATCGCGCAACAGGGCGGCCTTCTCGAATTCGAGCCGTTGGGCATGGCCCTCGATCTGCGATACGAGCGTTTTCTCGAGGTCCGCGCTGCGCCCCTCGAGCAGCATCACGACCTGGTTCACCACGTCATGATACGTGGCCCGATCGACATAACCGACGCAAGGCGCCATACACTGATTCATCTGATAGTAAAGGCACGGCCGCGTCCGGTTGTTCATGACGCAGTCTGAACACGTCCGCAGGGGAAAGATCCGCTGGAGTTGCCGGAGCGTGCCGCGTACCGAGGCGGCGCTCGAGTATGGGCCGAAATAGCGGGCCCCGTCCTTCCTGTAGCGCCGGACTACCGTCAGGCGGGGGAAATCCTCGCGAGGATCAAGCCGCAAGCTGACATAGGTCTTATCGTCTTTGAGCCGCACGTTGTAGCGCGGCTTATGTTTCTTGATCAGGCTGTTTTCGAGAAGGAGGGCTTCCTTTTCGTTGTTGGTGACAAGGAACTCGACCTGGGCGACCCGCTGCATCAGAAAGCGCACCATGAAGCGCGAATCAGCGTCATTTATGTAGGCCCGCACCCGCGCGCGAAGGTTCTTCGCCTTACCCACGTAAACGACCTGATCCCTCGCATCGCGCATGATGTAGCAACCAGGAGCAGTCGGCACACGGCTCGTATCAAAAGACGCCTGAAAGGCTTCCGGGCTCTGGCTTTGGGCGCTTTCGATGCCCAGCGTAAAGGACGAGAGGCCCAGTATATCGTGAGACGGCTTCATTTCCTATTAAGGATACCATCTGGCGCTGGGATACAGAAAACAGCGGCCAGGCAAAACAGCGAACCCCGGCCGCTGAACTTCGGGCCGCCGCGACACGTAGCGGTCGCCGGTCGGCCATGATCAGGACTCAGGTCTTTGCCGGCTCTCCTGCAGAGCCAGCGACCTCGTCGCGGAAGAGGATCATGAAAATGAAGGCCATAACAATGCAGATCACAGTGGGCACCATGAAGAACTTGGTCCACTGCATGCCTTCAGCCGTCTGGAAGTAGTCCATGCACCAACCCGTAAACATGGTCCCGAGAAAGTTGCCGACGCCCAGTGTAAAGAAAGTGAGAAGAGCCTGAGCGGATGCACGCATATCGGGACCGGCCTTAGCGTCTACATATATCTGTGAAGCCACAAAGAAAAATGCGTAGCCGAAACCGTGCAACGTGAGGGCCGCGATGATGACAGGCAGGCTTGGAATTGTGAACAGCAGATAACGGAGCGGCCAAGCCAGGATCCCGATAATCATGGTTTTGCGCACGCCGTATTTTTTCAGAGACACATGCAGGAAGAAGAGCAGAACCAGGATTTCCGCCATCTGGGCTACCGTCTTAACCGCTGTGAGCCACGCAGCCGGAAGGTTCTGGTCTTCGAGGAACGGTGCAGTAGACACGTAGTAGAATTGGAGTTCGGTCGTTACAACAAAAGCCACAAGGATGAAGACCAGGAAGTTCGAGTCTTTGAGCATTCCGATGGCATCGAGGAACGCGTAGGGATTTTCGCTCTTCTTGTTTGGCGGCGTGTGAGGCAGAGCGAAGCAAAACAGACCGAGGAGAAGAGAGAAAAAGGCTGCATAGAGGAGCAGGTCACTCTTCGTGGTCCACAGTTCAGTTTTCCACTGCAGTCGGATGCCCGTGATCAGAATTCCCGCCACGATCCAGCCGATAGTGCCCCACATCCGTATCCGGCCAAAGTCGCGCTCGACGTTTTCGAGGTTTCGAAAACATATCGAGTTCGTCAGGGCCAGAGTAGGCGCATAGCAAAGGCTGTAAAGGAACATCCAAATCCACATTCCCTGAAAACGCGTCTGAAATGCGGTCACAACCAGCAGAACAGCCCCGAGCAGATGTGCAATCGCGAGAAAGATCTGCGTCGGCATGAAGCGGTCAGCCAACTGGCCCCCGATAAACGGGGCAATGATGCATGCAAGCCACAGACAGCCGTAAATAGCTCCCGTCTGCTTTCCGGTGAATTCGAGGGTGTGCAGCAGATGGGCGCCAAGGGCAGTAGTCCAAGCGCCCCATACTGCGTATTGCAAAAACATCATGATGCTGAGTCGCGTACGGATACCAGACATGTTGGGTCTCCTCTTTTCTAATCCCCATATTCAAGTGCAACGCGGCGGCAACAAAGACGCCGGCCCTTGCACTATCTGCCGTTGAACTGCTTTATGGTCTTGCATATCGCCGATTCAGCCGCTATACACACGTCGACAGTCATGCCCGTCCGTTCCTCCACAACGACAATCGCCTCGAAGTCTAAGGGATCGGCCATGGCCAATACGATATGGCCTGCTTCAAACCCGATGGGCAGGCAGCGGTATTTCTCGGCTGTTTCAGCAGAGATCATTTGCGCGGCCGTCCGGTCTGCGTTTTCGGCGCGCAAAGCGACAAAAGGTACCTCGAGCTGGCGTCCCAAGGCACGGGCCATGGGCTCTTCCTCGATCCAACCAGCCTGGATGAGAATCTCTCCCAAGCGCCTGCCGCTCGTACGCTGGCGCCCCAAGGCCTGATTCAGTTGAGCACGGGTGATGAGGCCCTCGTTGATCAGGATGCTGCCCAACCTCAGGGTTCGGCGTCTCTGGTCAAGAGGAACTAAAGGGACGGTCTCTTTCATGGACCTCGCAATAGCCTTGCGTCGCTCCTCAAGGTCGGGCGCAGGCGAATGAGACGCCCTAGGCGCTTTCGCAGCGGCTGCTGTGAGCGCCTCGTAAAAGTCCTCGCATCGTGGATACCGGCGCCGGGGGTCCTTGCTGAGCGCCTTAAGCAGCACGTCGTTCATATTCCGACCCAGATGCGGGATGGGTTCGGCGTCCTGAAGCTGAATCTGCGTCACGATAGAACCATCATAGAACGGCGGCACACCGTGCAACAACTCATAAACGGTGCAAGCGAGGCTGTAGAGGTCGCTCCGGCTGTCGGTCTCGCCTCCTGAGAGTTGCTCCGGGCTCATGTACATAAGCGTGCCCCCTGCCAAATAGCCGGTAAAACGCTGGCGCAGCTCATCCATGGTCCGGGCGATCCCAAAATCGGCAAGATGAACCTGCCCTTCGCGATCCAGAAGAAGATTAGCGGGTTTCACATCCCGGTGAAGCACGCCGCAACTGTGTGCGTAATCGAGTGCGCTGCATAGCGCGCAGACCCAGGAAAGGACCTGCTCGACAGCAAAAGGGGCGCTGCGCCTTGACAGCGCCTCGCTGAGGTTGTTCCCGTCCACGTACTCCATGGTGATGAAACAATCGGCATTGCCTTGCCAGAAGGTGTACACGCCCACGACGGAGGGATGCCGAAGCCGCCGCGCCAAAAGCACCTCTCGTTTCAGATCGGCAATCGCGTTGCGGTCATGATTGATGCGGGCATTCAACATCTTCACGGCGACGGGCTCGCTGTGCAGGTGGAGATCCTCCGCGAGCCAAACGTCACACATGGCCCCGCGCCCCAATAGACGGACCAAAGAGAAGCGGTCCGCAAGGAGCTGCCCGCATTCGTAACCAACCGCTGCATGCACGTTTTCGAACCCCCTTTGCCAGGAACCGCGGCGCTTTGTGGGCGGGCGCCGCGTCTCTACGGCATCTGCGGAATCGCGATGGAAGTCTACCAAGACCAAATTGGAGGGTCAATGACGAAAGCGCCTGGCGCCACGGAAGCCGGGCATACATGATAGAATGAACGGAAGCGTTCAAGCAGCGCTCGCGCTTTTCCAGGCGCTTCCATTCACCAGACGGAGAAAGCGTCCTGTTCTTCGAATAGCCTGACCCGATTCGCTATGCCGGCCCTTCATCGCACCGGTGAATGAACAGACGCCGTTTCTCGTCTAATAGGATGCAACAGAAAAAAAGGAGATGGCCAATGTTTACGCGATTCCCTCGAACGATTGGCTTAGCCGTCGCCGCGTCAGCGCTGGTCTTTGCATTGCCCGCCGAAAGTGTGGAAGTGATGCACGCCCGCGTCAGTTACGAGGCGGGAGGCGGCCTGGTCAAGGGCATGGCCGACGACGACTGGAGCTACCTGACGCTGAACGCGGTTGTGCTGCCCGGCGACATCATCTGGGTGGACAAGGCAGGTGCACTCGAGATCGAAGCGGCGGGCGGAACGTTTGTGCGGTTGGCGGACGAGAGCAAGGTCGAGGTAGTTTCTCTCACCCCGACAGCGGCATTCCGAGCGTGGACCGGGTCGTTCTATATCCAGCGCGTACGCCGCAGCACAGGCCAAGTCGTGTTGCAGACGCCCGCCTGTTCCGTAGAGGTCGATCAAGACAGCATGGTTCGGGTGGACATCATCGGGACGGGAGCAACGACTGTCAGCGTGCGCTGGGGACAGGCTGTCGTCACCACCGATACGGGAGGCCAGGTGACTGTCGCCCAGGAACGGCAATGCTACGTAGAACCGGGGTTTCTGCCCTCAATTCCGCGCCCGTTCAGCCTTTCTGAAAAGGATGCTTTTGATGCTTGGAGCAACGAGCGGGCCCGTCTGCTTGCGGCGGGCGTCGACGCCGGCGCCGGCAAGGTAATCCGAAACACAACGCTGCCAGTGGGAGTGGCCGATCTTGGGAACTACGGCGAGTGGGTCTATGTGAACAGCCAGCCCTATTGGCGGCCCACCGTAATTGTTGACTATGTGCCATATCGCTCGGGCTATTGGAGCTACGTCCCCTCGAGCGGTTATGTATGGGTCGGCAGCTACCCCTTCTCCTATACAACGACCCATTATGGCGCATGGTCCCACGTTTCGGGCTACGGCTGGCTGTGGTCCTACCAAGACGCGTGGCTGCCGGCGTACGCCGTCACGGTCCGGTCAGGCCCGAACTTCGTCTGGTGTCCTGTCGACCCCTATGGCGCGCCGGTTGTGACGAGCAGCGCCTACTTCACGGTCGGCGACGTACGGATAGGCATCCATTCGAGTTCCTATTGCAGCGCAGACGCCCTCATGTTCGGACCTGCGCCCGTCTATCCTTGCAGCGCCAACGTCGTGAACGTTCCCAACGGCGACGTTTACTTCTGGAACATTACGATCACGGACGACGGCTATTGGGACAATTACCCTGGACAGGGCCACGGACACGGCCCTGAACCTGGACACGGCGGCACCTCCGGCGGTTTCCCCTATTGGAACCTGGGGTCTCTGGGGCGCAATTACGACCCGCAGCGCGCCATTCGCGGCCCTGAGACACACGCCGCAACGCATTCCTCGGCGCGAGCGCGCTCAGTCAACCTCGAGTCCGCCTCGGGCAGAAGCACGTTTTCCATCGTCGATCGAACCGGCGTTCGCGGTGCACGCACCGAGCTCACAGCCGACCGTCGGAACCAACTGCTTCGCCCAGTCAACTTGAATGTCGGACGGCCCACCGGCATACGGCGTGCAGAGACCGCTATTGCGCCTCGAGATGCCGATGCCGCCACCGTTCCCGCACCGCGCGAGCGCGCCGCCGGGACCGACCGCACGACGCTTCGGTCGGACCAGGGCAGCGTGACTCTCTCAGGACGCGCCCGTGCCAGCGAGACCCGTGGCCCTCGTGTAGAACCTGAAGGACCCTCACGGGCGGAGCTTTCGACCCGGTCGGTACGCAGACAAGCCGGCGAACCGACATCTTACGCGCCAGGCACGGAGAGGGTGAGGTCTCGGAGTGTAGAGGTCGCCCCGCCCGCCCGCAGCCGCGATGCAGGAACGCCCCAAGCCCAACAACCAGCAACCGGGCGCCAACCTGCGGAACATCCGGGGATTCGGTCAACG
>CAZBQH010000559.1:0-2788 GCA_964493915.1 uncultured Nitrospiraceae bacterium | reverse complement strand
GAGGCCGTGCACCATGACCACCACCCCCACGAAGAGGATGCATTTCTTGAAGGGCTTGAGCCGCCGCCGAGACTGAGCATCTGCTTCCGACGTTTTCTTTTACACCTCGTCGCCCCCAAGACATGCTTATCTTTCCCATTATGGAGTGAAGTTGCCGCTCAAGCAAACGACCCGTTGCCTCAGTCCCAAAGACAGCTTCACCCTTTGAGGGAAGGAATCCCACGCGTCCGGGTTACGGCTTACGGCGCGGCTCTGCGCCATTGGTGAACGGTTCCGACCGGAGAGCCCTCTGCCGCAGGTCCGTATTGAACCTGGCGTAGGAGTCTCCGAGAAAACGTCACGAGGGGAAAAGGTGTTTAGAATGGAGGGTGCGTATCGTTTTACAGCATTTCGTTCCGTTGTGTGACACACAAGCCTGTTTCTGTGGCGAGGTCAGGGCTGTCTACTAAGAAAGCACGCTGGGGCCTTGTATCGGCAAGACACAAAAAGACTGCGAACTGCTGGCAATCAAAACCAAAACAGTTTGATTCGGCGCGCCATGGCCAGCAAGGGCGGATCTCGCCCTGGTTGATTGCAGGGGGGTGATAGTCGGCTGCTCTAGGGCCGGATAGGCCTGTGTTTCAGGGGTAACGGGGCCTTCCTAACTTACTGGTCAAATAGATGGCGCGGCGCAAGTTCTGCAAAGGAAACGGGCAGCAAAACCGGTGGTCGGCCGGCATGGGAGCGGGCCGGAGGGGCGTGTATTGCGGGAAGGAAGGTCGGGTCGGCTTGGGGCAAAAGGGAGGGTAGAAAAAAGAGGTTGACAACGAGGGCAATGTGCCGTATAATAGAATCTCGTTGCGTAGAATGAAACGTGAAGGAGGTCTTCGTGGCGAACGTCGATACTTCCGAGCTCGGTACTAAGCAAGAGGCTCGTATAGGGGAAGACATGCGAAGGGCGCAGGCCATCGCCGCCGCGGGGAGCCTCTCCGCCGCACTAGCGCAGGGGATGCTGCCGCGCAAAGTGGATTTGCAGGTAGTAGAAGCGGTAGTCCTTGGGTTGTTGCGGCAAGGCGTCCGGCGCTATGTCGGGGTCTTTGGTCACGGATCAACGCAGATTGGGGAAGCGCTTCGCGTCTACGAGGCGGCGGGACTTGTGCGGATGTACCCGGTTCGCAATGAGATCGAAGCGAGTCATGCGGCCTCGGCGCTGCGTTGGGTAACGGGGGAAAAGGCCGCCGTCGTGACCTCGATAGGGCCGGGGGCTTTGCATGCGTTGGCGGCGTCGCTTGTTCCGGCGAGCGACGGGTTAGGTGTGTGGTATCTCTTCCCTGACGAAACGACCCACGACGAAGGGCCCAACATGCAGCAGATCCCGGTGTACGAGCAGGGACCTTTTCTGCGGCTGTGCCAAACGATGGGCGATGCCTACTGCCTCCACACGCCGGGCGCGCTGTCGACAGCGCTTCGTAGAGGGTACAACCGTGTGGACCACCCGCACCGCGCCGGGCCGTTCTACCTGGTCCTGCCGATGAACATTCAGCCGGTGATGTTGCGGCGGTTTAATCTCGACGAGCTTCCGGAATCGCCGCCGCCGGCAACTGGTCCCGCACGGGACGACGGATCGTACGAGGCGGCGGCAAAAGCGATACTCAAAGCGGATCGTGTCGTGGTCAAGGCCGGCGGGGGAGCGCGGGGGGCAGGCCCAGAGGTACTCGGACTACTTGAGGCAGCGGATGGAGTTCTTGTCAGCACGCCGATGGTTCCGGGTCTGATCCCTTACAACCATGAGCGGAATATGCTTGTCGGGGGGTCGAAGGGCACGCTCTGCGGGAACTACGCCATGGAGCATGCTGATCTGCTTGTGGCGATCGGGACGCGGGCTGTATGTCAGTCAGACTCGTCGCGCACGGCCTATCCACAGGTTCAGCAAGTTGTCAACATCAACACAGACCTGCAAGCTGTTTCGCATTACAATCGGACGATTGGGCTGTGCGGAGACGCTGCTGCGACTTTGCGGCGACTGGTACAGGAGCTCAAGCAGCTCGGCAAGAAGTCGCAGCGATCGGAGTCGCCGTGGCTGCGCGACTGCCGGATGCAACGGGTGGAATGGGAGCGGTTTAAAGCGCTGCGTCTCGAAACGCCTACGATTCATGACGTGGCCTGGGGTCGCGAAACGCTGACGCAGCCGGCGGCGATTGCCGCGGCCCTAAGCTGGGCGCGCAATCACGGCGCTAAGGTTTTCCTCGACTCGGGCGATGTTCAGGCGAATGGTTTTCAACTGTGCGAAGACGACGAGGTCGGCTGGACCTATACCGAAACCGGTGCGAGCTACATGGGTTTTGCAGGGTCCGCGGTGCTGGCAAGCGCTCTTGCTGATCCGTCGTTCTATGCCCTC
Source organism: uncultured Nitrospiraceae bacterium (assembly GCA_964493915.1). Lineage (GTDB taxonomy): Bacteria > Hydrogenedentota > Hydrogenedentia > Hydrogenedentales > SLHB01 > CAZBQH01. Next base: position 411 of record CAZBQH010000559.1, on the reverse strand, counting down.
GCGCTCAGCGGCGACGGCAGTTTCACGATGAACCCCCAAATCCTGATCGATGGGGTGGCCCATGGAGCGACGGGGTGCATTCTGGTTTTCGACAACCGCCGCATGGCTGCAATATCCGGACTCCAACGGGATCAGTTCAACGTGGATTATGCGACGAATGACAGTGTCGAGGCGGATTATGTTGCCTGGGCTCGGGCAATCAAAGGGGTAGGGGCTTTTGAAGCGGGATATTCAGTCGAATCATTGACGATGGCCCTGGACCGTGCACACAAACACGCCGGGCTGAGTCTGATTCATGTACCCGTGTACTCGGGTTCACATCCTCTTGGCGGGATGGGGGTATTTGGCCGATGGAACGTGGGGCCGTGGTGCGAGGATGTTCAGGCCTTGCGCCACGATATAGGCCTTTAA
>CAZBQH010000558.1:0-3622 GCA_964493915.1 uncultured Nitrospiraceae bacterium | reverse complement strand
GGAAGTCACCATCGAACAAGAAGCCAACAGCGAACGGCAGCTTTCCCCTGAAGAACAACGTGTTCAGGAAAACCTCAAACGGATGATGGAAAACCCCATGGCCCCCCCGCCCGGCATGAAGCCGCAAGAGAAAGCCGAATGACGCTTGCGCCGGGCATAACGTTTTCCAGTCATCTCTGAGACCTTTTCCAGAAACATGACGGCAATAGGGACCTATGAAGCGGCGTGATTTCATGCTAAGCGCAGCCGGAGCTGCCCTCTGGCCGCAACTCGTTCACCACTCCCTCATCGCTCAAGGCAAGCATAAACGTGCGCATCCACCCAACATGATCTTGGTCCTCGCCGATGACGTCTCGGCCAAGGAGTTTGCGCTGTACGACGGGCAAGGCATTGACACCCCCGTGTTGGATCGCATGGGCCACGAGGGCGTCTTCTTTCAGACTGCCTGGACGGTGCCAGTTTGTGGACCCAGCCGGTGTCTGCTGCGCACCGGAAAGTATCCTTTCCGCACGCAGTACTATGACAATCAGATTTTCCCTTCCACTCCCACGTACAAAAGCCATATCGAGATCCCTCAGGCTCTCCATGATGCGGGATACAGCACCCTCATGGCCGGGAAAAACCACGACGGCACGCCGCCCGGCGACAAGGGTTATGACGAGTGGTGCCTAGTCGGCCCCTGGGAAGGGTATGATGGTCCCCATCAGTCGCCCGACTGGGCCGGTCCCGAAGCCAGAGCCCGCGGCATGTATGCCGTGCAGTGGTATTTCCATCCGGCACTCTACACACGCCAAGGCGGAATCCCGACTGGGCCCGATGATTTCGGTTCAGACATGGAAGTGGACTACATCTGCGATTCCATCGCCCAATGGAAAGACCAACCGTTCTTCATCTACTGGCCGACCAATCTCCCGCACATGATGCACAGCGCCGAGCGGAAGTGGCATTACACGGATGTTCCCGAGAGGAACCCAGCAGGCAAGCCAACGGGGGGACGCATCCCTGGTAGCCTGAAGTCAAACGTCGAGTATCTCGACTATCTCCTGGGCCGCATCTGCCGCGCTCTGGAGACGCAGGGTCTCGCGGAGAGCACCATCATCTTCTTCGCCGGCGACAACGGCACGGCGGGCTACGGCAAGCAGCGGCTCGAATCCGAGATCGGCCCCCGCGTACCCTTTGTGGTCTACGGTCCCGGCATCGTTCCGGCCTTGGGATCCAGACTCGAACTGGTGGATTTCAGCGACGTGCTGCCGACCCTGATAGACCTCGCAGGAACCCATTTGCCTGCTGACTACCAAATCGACGGCAAAAGCTTTGCTCCTCTGTTGCGCAACCAACACTTCGAGGGACGCGAATGGATCTTCGTCCAAATGAACGAGGCACGCTGGCTGCGCGATGAACGATGGCTCCTTGACGGGAACGGCCATTTCTGGGACTGCGGCCGGAATCGCAATGAAACACAAGGCTACCGAGACGTCACGCATCTGCATGATCCTGAAGTGATCGCCGCCCGCAAGCAGTTCGAGCGCATTCTTCAGGGAATACCGCCTGTTGACTACGATCATCCGCTTACTCGCGAGCGGTGGGAAGCATACAGACAGACGCACAAAAAGCATCAGGTCTATCGTCCCCCTTATCTTGGCGGGTAGACTTGCACCTTTTGTCGCGGGCTGATACATACAGGTCCCTGCTTTACTGCACTTGCGCAGAGAATGGGCCGTAAGGAAAAGTAATACCTATGACTCAGATGATCGCCCTCGCTCTTGCCTCAACCTTTGCAACCACTCTGCCCCCCGGCGCGGACGCACAAAATCAGGTCCTTGTCGGCGCAATCCGCTGGGATGCGTGGCACGGACCCGCCTCCGAGGTCGGGCTCACCGTCGAGAAGACGCTTGCCCCCGCCCACTGGCACTACCGGCTGCCCTTCTACGGCAAGGCGGTCGGGGAGAACGCCGTCGAGGCGCGCGGCAACACACAGCAGATCATGGACCAGGAGATCGCGTACGCCCACGCAGCTGGGCTCGACTATTGGGCCTTCGTCACCTATCCGGAAGACCACGCGCTCAGCCTCGGCCTCAAGCTGTACTTATCAAGCGAAAGAAAGCATCTGGTCCATTTCTGCCTCGACCTTCAAGGCGGATTCGAAGGCTCTGGCGGCCCCGCTGCATGGCCCGCAAGAGTCCAGCGCTACGTCGGCTACTTCAAACAATCCACATACCAAACCGTCCTCGGAGGCCGGCCGCTGGTGTACCTCTACAGCGTCGAGGGACTTGTCGGGCCGGCCCAGTTCAAGACATGGGAAGACGCCCGGGCCGCGTTCGATCAGTTACGCGCCGCTGCCAAGAACGCGGGGGTAGGCGACCCCTACATCGTCGCCCAGGGTTGGTCCCCTGAAGTGCTCAAAGAGCAAGCCGATAAGCTCGGCCTCGACGCTATTGGCGCCTATGCGTCAAGCGCCGGCGACAAGGCCGCCCCTTACGCGGCGCTGGCCGCGCACACCGAACGCTGGTGGGACGCGTTCAAGGCGACGGGCACCGAAGTCGTCCCTCTCGCGACGGCAGGGTGGGACATGCGTCCACGCGTCGAGACCCCCGTGCCCTGGGTCAAAGGCGGCGATATCGAGCAGTACTATGAAGCGCCCACGCCCGAGGAACTCGCCGCCCACGTCGAGAAAGCCATCGCATGGTGCAGAGACCACCCCGAGGTGGCCAAGGCGCAGGCCGTTCTAATCTATGCCTGGAACGAGTTTGATGAGGGCGGCTGGATCTGTCCCACCCTCAGCGAGGGCGCAGCCCGGCTCGATGCCATTGCTCAAGTGCTGCTGCCTTCAAATACAAAGCCCGAAGATGTCCTCGATGAGACTGCGGCGCCTACCTTAGGCGCCATCCGTTGGGATGCCTGGACAGCCTGGGAGAAGTACAAATCGTTTCTGTATCCCGAGCAATGGCATTACCGCCTGCCCTTCTACGCCGCGGTGGAGGCTGGAGGCGCAGTCGAGATACGCGGCGACCGGCCCGAGGTTATGGCTCAGGAAATCGACTATGCGCATGAGGCGGGCATTGACTACTGGGCCTGGTGCTGGTATGACCCGGCACGGGATGAGGCATCCAAATACCACATGAATGACTGTCTGGACCTGTACCGCAAGAGTCCGAAGCGCCACCTCGTCAACTACTGCCTCATCGGGCCCGGGTATCACGCCACCCAACACTGGGAGGACACAGTCGCCCGCTTCGTCGGCATGTTCATAGAGCCCAATTATCACAAGGTACTCGGGAAACGGCCGCTGTTCTACTATTTCGACGCTCAGAACGCCGTCCCTCATTTCGGATCCGTCGAGGCAGCGCGCAAAGCCATAGACTACCTGCGCGAGAAGGCCGTCGAAGCCGGCCTCGACGCGCCCTATATTGTCGGCCTGTCCTTCTGGCCGGACAAGGGTGCCCAGGCCGCCAAGGACTGCGGATTCGACGCTATCGGCTCCTACTGCAACCCGCCCGGCGCCGAGAACCGGGAACTCGAGTACGGTGAGCTGGCCGCGCTCAACCGCTGGTTTTGGAACGCCTGCAAGGAAACGGGCCTCCAGCTTGTGCCGCCCGTTAATGCAGGCTGGGATCCACGGCCC
>CAZBQH010000557.1:0-5863 GCA_964493915.1 uncultured Nitrospiraceae bacterium | reverse complement strand
GCCAAGACGTACGCTGAAAAACGTTTCGGCGTTGCGCGGGATGCGAAACAGGTGATGTTCATTGATTGGGGGCCGGGCATCGGGTGCGGTCTGTATCTGAACGGGATGCTCCGCGGCGGCCTTGGGAAGAAGCCGCCGGGGAGCTGTCGCGTTTTTCGCGCAGTCTCCATTGTTTTCGGGCACGTTTTCACGCCGTCGCTCATCCCTTTGGATTGAGTATTCGGCCAGTTCTTGGCTATACCAGCAGCGGTCGTCGTGAAAATCCTTGGCACGTCATCCCAGCTGTACTCTGGTAACCCTCAGCTACACTTCTCGCTAGGCGTTTACAGCAGGTGCTATGCCTGCGGCAGCGGCAACAACCGGGCCGGATTGTCGTAGAACACCGCGCGCAACACACCGTCTGAAGCGCCGGTAGCGCGAATCTTGGCGATGGCGTCTGGGACAATGTGAGCGCCAAGTCCTCCGTCGGACCCGTAAAGGATTTTTTCCAGCGGGCAACGCCGCAGTATTTGCTTGATCCACCCGATGCTCAGCGAGGTGCAAGACAGGTAGATATTGTCCTGGCGCCGGCAGGCAAGGATGGCGTCTTCCGTCAGATCGTCGAGACCCGCGTGGCCAAGGATCACAACAGTGTCGGACGCACGCGCTGCGGCTTCGGCGATTTGCAGGGGCGTGCTGTATGGCGGTGTGCCGTCGTGCAGGAGAACGGGGAAGCCGAGTTCGCCTGCTTTGCGAAGTATCGACTCGACGACCGGATGCCCCATCGGGAAGGCCTGAAGCCAAGGATGGAGTTTCAAGCCGCGCATTTTCAGCGTGTTTTTGCACCGGTCGAGTTCGCGAAGGACGGCGTCTTCGCCTTCATAGGGATTTACGGTACAGAAGGGGGCGAAGAAATCCCGGTGGGCTGCAACCTCTCGAGCCAAGACGTCGTTATGATGAGACGGGTTCTCCAGCAACCCGTCGATGGTGAGAATCCAGGCGTACGAAATGCCCGCCTCGACGAGGTCGGATCGCACCTTTTCGACGGGGCTGTATGGTCCGAAGAGGCGCCCGGGCAGATGCATATGCGTGTCAATTATTGGCGTCATGCAGTACCTCCCTCGATTCCCCAAAAGGTTTTTGCATTGCCGCCCAGGATGGCCGTTTCGACTTCTGGCGGCAATTGCAGTCTTCGTAACTTATCCATCTCCCAGCCGAGGCGCGACCGAGGATGCCCCGACCCGAAAAGCAGGCGGCTTGGTCCGATTGCCTCGATGGCTTCCAGAATCAATACGCTCGGGGCGCACGAGGTCTCGATGAACAGATTGGCCGCTTGCCGAGCCGCCGGGATAGCGTCGTAGCCGGAGAAATCCACCCAGCCGAAATGGCCGAGCACGAACCGCGCTGTTGGGTGACGCCGTGCCAACTCGGCTAGCTGCAACGGCATGGCGCATACGGGAGTGCTCATATAGCAATAGATAGGCCTGTTGAATTCAGCGCAAGCGGCGACAAATGGATCCACCAGAGACTCCGTGAGCCGGAAGCCCTGCCTGGGGGGACAGACATACAGGCCGGCGAAACCGTCTTCCAAGGCCTCCCGCAGCCAGCTCACGCCGGCTTCGCCGAACCATGGATTCACTGCTGCGAGAGGGGAGAGCCTGTCGCGATGAGGGGAAACCGCCTTGCGAAGCTGCCGAACGCCTTCGCGAGGATGCACGGCGACAAATACCTCCGGGGGCGCGACGACGGCGTGGTCGACGGCCAGTTTGTCCATGTCGCGGAGACGGTCCTCAACCTCCCCCATTTCGGTCAGTCTGAGTGCGGAGTCGATTACCATGTCGTGGTGCCTCCTGCGTTGCGGGCGTCAATGCATGCCTTTTCTTCTTCCAGCAATTCGACAGCTTCAAGCGAGGACTGGGCCGTGACTACGGTGGGACGGCGTCCGTCGCGGATGCAGGACAGAAAATAGCGCAACTCGATTTCGAACCCATCCGCATCCGCAAGCGTCTCGAGCTGGGGGGGCGCGGTTTTTCTGTAAACATGGAGGGAATTCCCGGACCGGGTGTCAAACTCGAGCGTGGTTTCTTCGAGAGCGATGGTGTAGCCCATACGGAACGGATAGTCGGAGGGATGGCTCCAGCCGCCGTCAATGGCCACGTAGACGCCGTCTGCATAGGTGTAAACTGCGTTCACTTGAACGATGCCTGCTTTGCCGTCGCGCAGGCCCCAGGCCTGGATATGCGAGGGCTTGCCTAGCAGGGAGTTGACGTAATCGACGTCATGAACATGGAGGTCCAGCAACGCGCCGCCGCCCTGTTGTTCATCTACCATCCAGCCGCCGGCGCTCCAGCCGGGACGCGCGCACTGACGGGTGAAAGAGGCCCAACGAACACTGCCGTAGGCGCCGGCTTGGACTATCTCGCGCGCGCGAGCGTAAGCGGGCCAGAACCGGATGCAGTGACCGACCATGAAAAACGGTTTGAAGCCTTCGAGAGCGGCCAGAATCTCCCCTCCCTCCACCGTAGACAGGGCCAATGGCTTCTCGCAGAGGATGTGCTTGTTCGCCTTGACGGCGTTCAGCACATACCTTCGATGCAATACAGTGGGCAGCGCGATGATCACGGCCTCGACAGCGGGATCGCTTAGCAAATCTTCAGCGGAGACGTATTTCCGTACGTCGTGGAGGCTGGCGTCTCCGTTCAGGGCGAGGTTGCCTTCACTCGAAACAACGTCTTGCAGGCGGTCAGGATTGGAGTCGGCGACAGCCACTATTTTGCCGAGTCCTGTTTTGCGAACGGCCGCGACATGTTTGCGGCCCACGAAGCCCATGCCGATGATTCCTACGTTTATCAAGATGCGCTCCTCTTCTGAGTCTACTGCTTGATCCTTGGGTAGCTAACCGACTCGTCCTCGACTTCCAATGCTGCACGAACGGGCGACCCCATGGCGCCTCGGATTTTCAAGGGAAACGCATAAAGCCTCCCGCGTGTGAAAGCGCCTTCGTACACGTTGCAGACGGGCGCCAGGAGAAAACGAACGGACTGCCAGAACAGGCCCCAGGGAAAGCACGGATTTGGCAAGTAGTCAAAGCGGGGGAAATCGGCTGCGAGACACCGGATTCCCCGCTGGAAGAGCAGACGCGCAGCCTCCGCCGTAATGTACGGACTGCCCTCCACGAAGCGCCGGGCTTCGTCCCAGTGCGCGTCCCAGCCGGTGGCGAGGATAACCGCGTCTTCTGGTTGGATCCGGTCCAACGATTCCTCGATGTCCGCGGGAAGGATGGGACTGTTGTCCGACTTTCCCTTAAGCCTGACGACTGTTGCCGGCATCACAAGACTGTCCAGCGGACATGCGCTGAGAGGCGTGGCGCCTTTTCTGACATGGGCGTGCGTCTCGATGTAGGTGCCGGTTTGGCCGCCGAGCAGGAAGGTTTGACAATACAGCTCGTAGTTGCTGGGGAGAATCTTCGGGTGACGGCACTCGCTGATACACGCTCCGGGATACTCTGGGAAATAGGACCACATGCCGTTGTCAATCCATCCGGACAGGTCAACGAAGCGTCCCATAGTTCACATCTCCTCGAGCAGCCGCTCGAACTGGCTGAGCGTCTGCTCGAGACGGGCCACGGCCCGGTTGCGGCTTGTCAGCGTCATGCGGCCATTGAAGCTGCCGCATCTCAGTATGGAAATCATCTCTTTGATCTCGGCATTGCCGCAGGCCAAAGGCTGCATAGCGCCCTCAAAGAGGGCATCCTCGACATCAAGTTGGCGCACGAAGCGCCGAAGCTTGTGTTTGTAGCTTTCTAGGAAGGGTCTTTCCCCGGCAAGTGCGAAGTTGGGGCCATTGAATGCAAAGGCGATGGGCACGCCGCTTGCCTGTAACTGCACCAGCAGCCTCGAGGTCGCTTCACTTCCTTCCGCGACATTGAAGACGATCAATTCGATGCCGCGCCGGGCGCATGCGGCCGCATGCTCTCGGACGGCGGGCGAAATCGGCAGAATAACCGCTGGTATGCCGTTTTCAGCAGCCCGGTCAAGTACGTCGTTGAAGGCGTTGGGAACAGACCAACACCGCAAGGCAACGGGGTCAATTCCTGCCGCACGCAGTTCCTGGACAGCCTTCGCGAACACCGCTTGAGGCAGAATGTGAGCCGCCGCGCCTTGAACAAAATCCAACTCGAGGGCCTCTATGCCGCAGGCTTGCAGTCTTTCGATCATCTCCGGCACGTAGCGTCCCGCGAGGCCGCTCCCTGCGACCACCGTGAAAGGGACCTCGCGGAATCGGTGCCGGCGGAGGGCCGCCCGCTGGGCAACGCAGTCCGCGCACGCTGGATTCCGGCACAGGACGAAATCCTGCGCGCCAAGACCTATGTCGAGAGCCGCACGGACTAGGTCGCGGCTGCGCATGAGCCGGATGACGCTGTCGCCTATCCGGCCCATGCGTATAATGCCGCGTTCCTGGAGTTTCCGATCAAGGCCGATGAAATCGCGATGCGGACCTGGGACGCAGCGCCAAGTCCGGGTTCTTTGCCCCTCGGGCGTCTCGAAGGTCTGCGTTTCTGTGGCGAGATAGGGCAACCGCAGCAGGGCTTCCACGGTGTGAAGGGTGGTGTTGCGATCCTGATCGACGCCGGCCAGGCAGACGTAACCGCCTAGCTCCGCGATGCGCACGTAAGGCGTGCCGGGACCGTGCGCCGTTTCCGCCTTCCAGTGGTCCGCGCAAATGGCTTCCGCCTTGGCGCCTATCGCCGCTACGCCCGCGAGAGGGTGCACGCTCTGAACGCTGCGAGGGTCGTCGCGAACCACTTCCGTGACAATGCCCAAGTTCGGCTCGAAAATGGGCACGACGAGCGTGCCCTCCTGGCCAAGGACGTCGAGGAAGGCATGGACTACTGCCGGAGCGCCTCCTTTGACATGGCCGAAACTGGCCAAGGAACTGTGGAGCAACACGACGTCGCCGTTGCATAAGCCGAGTTCACGCAGGCCTCTTGCGATATCGTTGGCATCAACCGTTGTCATGTTGAATGGTTCCTGTGTGCTGTGCGCCGGGGAACAGGCCCTGTCGATGCGGCAACACCCGAACTGTGTTTGTCAGGATATCAAATTACAGTCTCGAAATAAATAAATGCAAAAGCTTGACAATCTCGCTTTTTTTTGCTAGCCTTTCTTACGACATTGGAACCAATGGGGAGCTGTGAGCCATGGTTCGGCTGCAATCGCCCGCGTTCAACCGCCCAAAACGTGGTGAATCGAATCTTAAGAAGGAGTACCAGCGCCAGCTCTTGCTCAACTATCTTCGAGCAAATGGTCCCATGTCGCGAACCCTCCTCGCACAAACAGCCGAGATTCGCATGGCCACCGTGACGGAGCTCACGCGCGAGCTGTGCGACAAGCAGATGATTCTTGATGCGGGCGCCGTCGACTCCCCTCGCGGCCGAAAACGCCGGCTGCTCCGTCTCAATCCCGGCTACGGCTACGCTGTCGGCATCGAGTTTGACGCGGACCATGTCGCGAGCACGCTCGTTGACTTGACGGGGGCGGCGCGCGTCCGGCATGTAATGCAGACCCAGCTTCCGGAGCATCGCGACGGGATCATTGCGGAACTGACCAAGGCCATTGAACAGCTTGTCATGGAGGATGGGCTGCCACTGGACCGGATCCTGGGCATCGGGGTGGCCGATCCCGGCGTGGTGGACCGGGAGCGGGGGGTCTCGTTGATGTCGTCCACGATTCCGGATTGGCAGGACGTGCCGCTTGCATCGATTCTGTCCTCCAGATTTGGGGTTCCGGTATACATGGAAGAGAACACGCGCGCCAAGACGTACGCTGAAAAACGTTTCGGCGTTGCGCGGGATGCGAAACAGGTGATGTTCATTGATTGGGGG
>CAZBQH010000556.1:0-3251 GCA_964493915.1 uncultured Nitrospiraceae bacterium | reverse complement strand
CAGCATTGAAATGGCCGCGCTGGTCTTTTTCGAAACCCTGGGCGCATTCCAACTCGACGGCGCCGAAGCGCCTAAACTCGGCAAGCGCGTCGAGAACCTCTTCATAGGCGTCAATACCGGCATCATGGACCAGTTCGTTGTGCGCATGGCCAAGAAGGGTCACGCCCTTTTCCTTGACTGCCGCACCGACGCATACCAGCTTGTTCCCGTGTCCTTCCCCAACGCAAAGTTCGTGATTGCGCACACGGGCGTCTCGAGAGGTCTAGGCGCTTCAAAGTATAACGAGCGCGTGGCCGAATGCGGCGAGGCCGTCCGCGGCATGAATAGAACCCTTGGAAAGAATGGGACGCATCTGCGCGACTTCACGCTGGAAGACCTCGAGGCCTCTCGAGCGGTCCTGCTGGAACCTGTGTACCGGCGCGCATCCCATGTCATTACGGAAAACGCGCGCACCCAGCAAGCCTGCGAGGCCATGCGCGCAGGCGCCGTCGAGACCCTGGGCCGCCTCATGAACGCGTCCGACGACAGTCTGCGTAAGGACTATGAAGTGACCTCCCCCGAGCTTGACGCAATGTCGGCGCTTGCACGGGCTATTGACGGATGTTATGGCGCCCGTATGACCGGTGCCGGTTTCGGGGGGTGCACGATCAACCTTGTCGCGTCGGATAAGGCCGACTTTTTCTCTGACGCGCTGATGAGCCAGTACAAGGCCGCGACCGGCCTCGAGGGCGAAATCATCGTCTCCTCCCCCGCAGAAGGCGCGGGGCTGGTCACGTTATAGCGTCCGGGCAGCGTTTGGCGGCTGCCCTATCGCGGCGTTCGTTCCTTTCGATCTGGCAACGGCGCAGGTATTTGTGTTATCTCTCTCTTTTTACCTCTAACATCTGACGCGCATGAGAAAGGAGCAGCCTTCGATGGCAGGTAAACGCGATGTGTCTCGGCGCGATTTCATCAGGGGGATGGCGGCTTCCGCCGCAGCATTTAGTATTGTCCCGCGTTATGTCCTCGGCGGTGCGGGTTACACCCCTCCCAGCGAACAATTGACCAGGGCGGTTATCGGCGTAGGCGGGATGGGACGCGCCCATATGGGCTATCCGACCGGGAAGCTCTTAGCGGTCTGCGACGTGGACCAAGGCCACCTCAACAAGGCCCTCGAGATGGTCGACAAGGATGTGAAGGCGTACCGCGACTTCCGCGAAGTGCTTGCACGCGACGACATCGATTTCGTGCATATCCCCACGCCGCCCCATTGGCATGCGCTCATCGCAATCGCCGCTGCCGAGGCGGGCAAGGACATCTGGTGCGAGAAACCCATGACCCGCACCATCGGCGAGGGCCGCCGGGTCGTCGAGGCGGTGCAACGCAACGCCCGCATTTTCCGCATCAATACGTGGTTTCGGTTTCGCGACCCCTTCTATGGTTTCGGCACGACCGTCGCTCCCATCAAGAAGCTCGTCGACAGCGGCATGCTGGGATGGCCTCTCAAAGTCACCATCGGCGCAGCCACTGGGTTCGAGTGGAAGTTCTATTGGAGCGGGCGGACCGACCTCGAACCGCAGCCCGTGCCCCCGGAATTGGACTACAACATGTGGCTTGGACCTGCTCCATTCAAGCCCTATCATCCTGAGCGCGTTCACGCGAAATTCCGTGGTTATTGGGACTACGACGGGGGAGGCCTGGGCGATATGGGCCAGCATTACCTCGATCCGGTTCAGTATTTCCTCGGCAAAGACGACACAAGCCCTGTCGAGATCGAGGTAGACGCGCCCCAGCAACACCCAGACGCCGTCGGGTCGTGGCGGCGGATCGTTCTGCGCTACGCGGACAGCTGCCAGATCGTCCTGGACGGCGCAGGTGAAGACACGAATGTGCCTTACATCGAAGGACCGGATGGAAAGCTCTACAGAGGGTTCAAGTCGGACATCCCCAATCTCGAGCGGAAACTGGCCGGATTCCCAGATCCCCAACCGCAAGTAACCGATTTCGTCGAGGCTGTGCGAGAACGCAAGAGATTCGCCCTCAACGAAGCCAACGGCCACCGATCCTGCACCTTGGTGAATCTGGCAAAAATTGCAGTCCGCCTCGGCAGAAACCTGCGCTTTGACCCGGACACACAGCAGTTCATCGACGATCCCGGCGCGAACCGGCTTATCGATCAACCCATGCGCGCGCCGTGGCACGTCTGAGCACTAACTGAGATTCTATGCGAGGTGAAGACATGAGAATAAGCATGCAATATGCCGTTGGGTTCCTTTGCTGGATTATAGCTGCAAGCGCGACGGCTGCGGACGCCCATCTGGACGCCGTTCTCAGCCAGTTGCCGGCTCAAGACGCCGCCCAGGCGAATACCTTGAACGCGAAGCTGATAAACATGGGGCCCGAGGCCGTCGAGTCGGTCTGCGCCATGCTTGCACCAAAGGGCGACGACGACGCCGCCAAGGCCCGCTACGCTATCAGCGGGCTGGTCAAATATGCTTCGGAACAGGGCCGGTCGAATGCCTCCTGCGCGGTTTCAAAGGCGCTCCTTAGCGCACTTGAAGACGCCCACGAGCTCGAAGTCCAGGCCTTCCTTATCGAGCAGCTCACGCTTATCGCAGGGGACGAGGCCGTCGCGCCTCTCACGGCTTATCTTACCCATGAGGAGCTCTGTGACCCCGCCGCGGCAATACTCCGCACAATCGGCTCCGAGCGTGCCGCAAAAGCCTTGGCCAACGCGCTGCCTGGCGCGGAAGGGAAACCGCGTCTTGCGATCGTCAAAGCCCTTGGCGAACTGCGCTATGCCCCTGCCGCAGAAGCCATTCGCCCTCTCGCCGCCAGCGAGGATACCGCCTTACGCCGTACTGCTTTGTACGCCGTCGCCAATATCCCGGACCCTGATGCCCAAGACCTTCTGTCCGCTTCTGTCGCCGCGGCCGGCCCTTATGAAATGCATCTCATCGACGCCACCCACCTCCTTTGGATTCGCCGGATGGCCGAGGCCGGCGAGAAACGCACGGCACGCAAGGCCTGCATCGAGCTGATCGACACGCGCACCGGGCCAGAAGACGCCAACGTGCGCAGCGCCGCCTTGCACGAGCTCGCCGCTATTCGCGGCAGACGCGCCCGGCCCGAGATCCTCGATGCCGTTTTGTCGGGCAACCGGGTATACCGGGCTGCCGCCCTTCCTTTGTTACAGCAGCATGCGTCGGGGCCCCGTACAACGCGCAAACTGGCTCGACTCGCCGAAGAGGCGTGCCCTGAAACGCGGGCCG
>CAZBQH010000555.1:0-1876 GCA_964493915.1 uncultured Nitrospiraceae bacterium | reverse complement strand
TATGGTTGTCGCATGCCCTCCTTTTCGAAGCCTGTTGCCTTGCCATTATCTAAAGCCGAATGCTTCGCGGTTGACGCGCGTGCAACCACAAACGGCTCGGTGAGCACTTCGTCGGCTTCCGGTTCGCCTTTCTTGATCATTCGCATCAGCGCCTCAACCATTCTGGCTCCGAGTTCGTCTTTGGGAAGGCCGATGGAAGACATGGCGGGCACTGCATACCGGCACAGCTTTGAGTCGTCGATGCCGATCACCTTGACTTCCTCGGGTACGCGGACCCCATGCTGAGTGAGCGCCGTCATGGCCCGGATTGCAGCGTCGTCCCCGACGCCTACGATTCCGTCGAAACCTGTCCTCTTGAACTCCTCGATGAAAGCCTTGTTGTCAAAGGGTTCCCGCTCATGGAACAGGATGCCCTCATCCCCTACGACGAGTCCGTTTTCGGTCAGGGCCTGGCGGAATCCGGCAAGGCGCGCCTCATGGATGATGCGTACATAGTCCAGGCGGAGCAGGGAGGGTTCTGAGCAGAAAACCAGCTTGCGGCACCCCTTCTCGATGACGTGTTTGGCGGCCAGATAGCCTGTCCTGAAATCGTGGAACGTCATGAACTTGTGGGGAAGCGTAGCTTCTGCCCGGCGACGGAAGAAGATTGTTGGTAGACGGTTGCGGTGAAGCAAATGCAGGTGTTGCGCGTCGATGTTGATGGGCAAGAGGATGAGGCCGTCGACGCGCCTGGCCAGCATGCCCTCTACATACTTGGCCTCTCGTTCGGGGCTATTGAAACTGCAGCCAAAAAGAACCTGAAACCCGCACTTCTCCGCCTCGAGCTCTACCTGCGCCAAAAGCCCCGCGTAGAAATCAGATAAGTTCGGCATGAGCATCGCAATGAGATGATGTCTGCCTTTTCTGAACAAAGCAGCCGCGCGGTTAGGTACATAGCCATGTTTCTCTGCGACGGCCTTGACCCGAGCCGCTGTTTTTTCGCTGACCCGTCCCTGCATGCTCTTCCCGCTCAGCACGTAGGACGCTGTTGCTTTCGACACGCCGGCGAGTTTTGCGATTTCCTCGAGCGTCATACCTATTAGCTCTTATGCGTTGTGTCGCATCACACTCTATGGAGCCTGGTCTAACCGGTTTGGCTATAGCTCACAAAAGGCTTTATATCAGGACCAATACGTTTGCCGAACCGTTTCGGGAACACAATAGCAGACTCGTGGGCCTTTGTCAAGCGGAATTCGCTCAATGGGTTTTGTCTATCTCAAGCTATCGAGCCGTGTGTCCGCATCATTTGCCACGGAAAGCCAACGGCGCTAGACTGGTTTTGCACGCATCAACTTCGGATCAGGTGGAAGACAAGAGGAGCCGCCAAATGAGTGTCAGCAGACGCGAGTTTATCCAGGCGACTGCCTTTGCCCTGGGATCGATGGCCACGGGCGCCCGATATGGAATAAGTCAGGCGCAGCCTGCGGTCAGCGACACAACAGCAACGGCAGGTCCCAACATCGTCATCATCCTTGCCGACGACCTCGGGTATGGAGACCTCAGCTGCTACGGCGCCGAAAAGGCGCGCACGCCCCGCATCGATGGAATCGCCCGCGACGGCATTCTATTCACGGACGCCCATGCGCCCTCGCCCTTGTGCACGCCGACCCGCTATGGCCTGCTGACAGGCGAGTACTACTGGCGAATTGGGCCCACGCGCGGCCGTCAATGGAACATGCACCGGCAGTGTCTGATTGCAAAGGACCAGTTGACGGTCGCTTCCCTGCTCCGCACGGCCGGCTATGCCACCGCGTGCATCGGCAAGTGGCATCTTGGGTTTGGCGAGGAAACGCCGGACTGGAACGGCGAACTCAAACCCGGACCGCTTGAGGCCGGT
>CAZBQH010000554.1:0-4020 GCA_964493915.1 uncultured Nitrospiraceae bacterium | reverse complement strand
TCCTCTGCCGTGGCACCGTGGACACGTCTGACTGATACTGAAGAAACCATGGCTGCGCTGGACTTGACCCGTCCCACCGCACTGAGCGCACTCGACGCGTCTCGAGCCCGGCGCGGCGCCCGTCCCTTTGCATTCGCTGCAGACTTCCGTACGGTTTACATGCAACTGTTTGTGGACACCGGTTGCTGCTTCTTTCAGCGTGATAGAAACACGCGCCTCGAGATCGTTCCCGGGCCTCGCCGCCCGCCGGCGTCCTCCGCCGCTCCCACGGCCGAACAACACGTCAAAGAAGTCCTCAAAAGGCGAGTCGAAACCGCCGGACTCGAAGCCGAAACCGCTGAAACCGCCGGCTCCGCCAAACGCTTCTCCGGCGGCCCCGAAACGGTCATAGCGCGAGCGCTTTTCGGCGTTCTTCAACGTATCATAGGCCTCGTTGATCTCTTTGAGCTTGTTTTCAGCCGCCTTGTCGCCGCCCGTCTTGTCGGGATGGTACTTGTGAGCCAGTTTCAGATAGGCTTTGCGGATCTCCTCTTGGCTGGCGTCGCGCGATACGCCAAGGACTTCATAATAGTCTCGTTTTTGTGCCATGTTAATGATGAATCACCTCGAGGAAAGCACCCAACCGGCGTCGGGAAATGCATCGACCTCGCGCGGACCACAATGATCCGCCCCCGTGCCGAAAACCTCTTTGCCTTAGGGTCACGACTTTAGACATTGCAGCGTTTCCATAGGGCGCCTTGAATGCCCGCTATTCGTTTTTCTTTTCATCCTCATCGACGACCGTAAAGTCGGCGTCCATAGTAGCTTGGCCGTTGGGAGCTTCATCGGCCTGCTTCGCGCCACCTTCTTCGGCACCCGCAGCGGCATCAGCCTGCTGCTGTGTGGCGGACGCGTACATAGCCTCGGCGATTTTGTGAGAAGCTTGCTGAACACGCTCCATAGCGGCTTCCATGGCGGCGACATCATTGCTTTCGACAGTCTTTCTAAGCTCTTCTATCGCACTTTCAACATGCGCCTTGTCGTCCGCGGCAATCTTCTCAGCGTTCTCGCGCAGCAACTTCTCGGTCGAGTAGAGCAACGAATCGGCGTTATTGCGGACCTCGACTTGGCGCCTATGCTCCTTGTCCTCTTGGGAGTGCACCTCTGCATCCTTCACCATCTGCTCGACTTCGCTCTCTGACAAGCCGGAGGACGACTCGATCCGGATCTTCTGCTCGCGGCCTGTGCCCAGGTCCTTAGCCGATACGTGCAGGATGCCGTCGGCATCAATGTCAAAGGTCACCTCGATCTGAGGAATGCCCCTGGGGGCGGGAGGAATACCCAGCAGGTCGAACCGGCCCAGCGTACGGTTGTCGCCGGCCATTTCGCGCTCGCCCTGCAGGACGTGGATGGTTACAGCCGTCTGATTGTCCGCTGCGGTGGAGAAAATCTGCCGTTTGCTTACTGGGATTGTCGTGTTGCGTTCGATGAGCTTTGTGCAGACGCCGCCCAAGGTCTCGATGCCCAACGAGAGCGGCGTCACATCCAGCAGCAAGACGTCCTTGACCTCGCCCGACAACACGCCGCCCTGGATGGCGGCCCCGATCGCCACGACTTCATCCGGGTTGACGCCGCGATGAGGCTCTTTATTGAACAAGTTCTTGACGATATTGCCCACAGCCGGCATGCGCGTCATGCCGCCCACCAGGATAACCTCGTTAATCTGTTCAGGCGTGCGGCCTGCGTCCTCGAGTGCGCGCCTGCAGGGGGCCTCCGTGCGCTGGAGCAAGTCGTCGCACAATTGCTCGAGCTTGGCCCGCGTCAACGTGTAATTCAGATGTTTGGGACCTGACGCATCCGCTGTGATGAAAGGCAAATTGACGTCGGTCGACATCGTGGTCGAGAGTTCGCATTTGGCCTTCTCGGCGGCTTCCTTAAGACGTTGCAGCGCCATGGGATCCTTGCGCAGATCGATGCCTTGGTCTTTGCGGAACTCATCTGCAAGCCAGTCGATGACCCGTTGGTCGAAGTCGTCTCCTCCCAGATGGGTGTCGCCGTTGGTGCTGAGCACCTCGAAGCTGTCGTCGCCTATGGCCAGGATCGATATGTCAAACGTACCCCCTCCCAAGTCGTACACAGCGACCGTCTCGCTCTTCTTCTTGTCGAGACCATATGCTAAGGCAGCGGCCGTCGGCTCATTGATGATGCGCAGCACGTCGAGGCCGGCGATCTTTCCGGCATCCTTGGTAGCTTGCCGTTGGGAATCGTTAAAGTAGGCAGGCACCGTGACAACGGCTTGGGAAACCGTCTCACCCATATAGGCTTCCGCCGTCTCCTTCATCTTGCGCAAGACCATGGCGGAAATCTCGGGCGGACGGAACGTGCCGGCGTTCACTTCAACCTGGCAATCGCCTGAGGAAGTCGCCGTCACTTTGTAAGGGACCAGCTTCTCCTCTTCGCTCACTTCATGATGGCGACGGCCCATGAACCGTTTGATAGAAAAGACCGTGTTGCCGGGATTGGTGATCGCTTGCCGCTTGGCTACTGCACCCACCAACCGTTCCCCGTCCTTAGTGAAAGCGACGACCGACGGCGTTGTCCGACTCCCTTCCGCATTGGCGATGACTGTCGGTTCGCCGCCTTCCATAACCGCGACGCAAGAGTTGGTTGTGCCCAAGTCTATGCCGATTACCTTGCCCATATGCCTTTATCCTCCATCACTTCACCACAAGACCCCGGTACGCTCCGGCCCTTTTTCTCGGGAACGGGGCAGCCGCCAAAGAGGTCACTACTCTTCGCCTGCACCCGACGTCTCTTCCTCTCTCTCTTCCTCTTGTTCGTCCTGGTCATATTCCTGCTCGGCCGAACCTGAGCTCACTACCACTTTGCTTGGGCGTAAGACCACGCCATTCAAGGTATAGCCTTTCTGAAACTCCATGACTACGTGTCCCGCCGGCGTTTCATCGGAAGGCCTCTGCATAACCGCCTCATGAACGGTAGGGTCAAAAACTACGCCTTTCGCAGGGATGGGTTCAACCCCGTTCGCAGCGAGCACCTCCTGGAACTGCTTGACGACAATTGCAACGCCTTCGGCCAGACCGCCCGAGTTGTCTTTCGCGTGCTCAAGCGCCAACTCGAGATGGTCCAGTACGGGCAAAAGCGAGCGCACGAGCCCGTCCGCCGCCATCTTGCGTGCACGCTCCGCTTCGCGCGCCATGCGCTTCCGGTAGTTGTCGAATTCAGCCCGAGCCCGAAGCAGTTGATCTTTCAGTTCCTCGCATTCGGCAACAAGGGCCTCCCGTTCGTGAACGAGCTGTTCAACGTTGATCTGTTCCAACTCCACGGTCTCTTCTTCGTTGGCAGACTCGTCCTCAGAAAGGCTCTCTTCACCTTCCGACGCTGCAGAAGAGTGCCCGGCGTCATTGGACGCCGTCTTCTTCAACTCCGCTTCGAGGCGTTTCTCCAGTTCTGTTTTTTCGTGTTTCATAGCTCCAAACTCAAAGAATCACACACCTGGAAGGCATCATCTTAAAGAGATGAAACGGCTGGCGTCCCCTCACCCGGCGAAGCGGGTCAAGGAACGACTGAGCGAATCTGCAATATACCCAACCAAGGCCGTCAGACGCGAGTACTGCATACGACGTGGACCCAGCACAGCAACCAGTCCGGCCACTTTCTCCCCGACCATATACGGCGAGGCCACAAGACTGACCTCCTCCATGCCCTCGACATTGCCTTCCCGGCCAATCACAACCAGTGCGCGACCCTGGGAAGCTGCAGACAGAGCCCTGCTCAACACTTGAACCAGACGCTCCTGCTCCGCCAACAGATTGAAGACCTCCCGGGCCCGCCCCACGTCGCAGAACTCCGGCTGCTCGAACAGGTGCGTCGCCCCCTCGAGATAAAGCTCTTCAGGCCGATAGGCCGGCATAAGATTCAGTAGGCGGAGCGCCTGCTCGGCCAGTTTTCGCTGCTCATCCAGATACGAGTCGAGCTTGGCCTGAATCCCGGAGGCAAAGTTCCCCAATGTGAC
Source organism: uncultured Nitrospiraceae bacterium (assembly GCA_964493915.1). Classification (GTDB taxonomy): domain Bacteria; phylum Hydrogenedentota; class Hydrogenedentia; order Hydrogenedentales; family SLHB01; genus CAZBQH01. Next base: position 8 of record CAZBQH010000554.1, on the reverse strand, counting down.
GCCTTGCA
>CAZBQH010000553.1:0-7107 GCA_964493915.1 uncultured Nitrospiraceae bacterium | reverse complement strand
AATCATCGCGCCGACCCCGTCCTCGAATACGTCACCCTCATACTGCTCGAGTCGGTACGCCCCCAGCCATTCGGCCTGGGTGAGTCTCCGGTCGCTGGTGGGAATCCCTATTGCCACCGGAACGTCTCCTCGCCCCACGCGCGCGAGAACCTTCGCGGCCAAGCAGGCTTTGGCGCGGGTATCGTCCGTCGAAGTAACCACCAGTCTAAGGTCAATTCGGGGATCGCGGGCCAGAAGCACCACCGCCCAGGTGTCGTCGATATCTTCGCCGATGTCCGTGTCCACAATGACCGGCGTCCGTTCGCGCACCCGCATCACTCGGTTCCGGCGCGTTCTATGTAGCCCACGACCTTCTCGTACGCATACGAGTCGTACCCCTGCGGATGGTGTTCAGCGGCATATCGATGATCGGTCCGCTCGGCACTGTAATACTGGTAAAGAGGGACGCAGGCCGGGTCAGTCTGTTCCTCGAAAACATAGCCTATCCGGCCCTGAAAGACATAACCCAGGAATCCGAAAGGCAGACAGTCTGTGCTGTAGTAGTGGTCGGAGGCTTCCGGGCTCCAATACTCGTACAAGGGTCGCGTGTTGGCCAGGGCACAGACGGGAATGCGCCCGACCTCTTTCTCAAGCTCGTAGCCCTCGCATCCCTCCGGCACAAGCGCTGTCGCATACATATGGTCGCCGTTAACCGGATTAAAACGCTCGTAGAGCGGCGCGCTCGGCGCCGCATCATAGTGGCGCCCCCCGAACGACAGGCCGCTCAGCCGGATATCCGAGCGGTACGCGCCCCAGACCTCCCACCCGATTAAGACGCTGTGAATATAGTAGCCGTCCGCCGACAGGCCTGCGCCGTGTCGCTGGTTGATTGCCCCAACCGATTCCGCTGCGAGGGCGTGCGCATCTATCAAGACCTCCACGCGCCGCCCAACCCCGAGACACACGTGATTCGGCGTGAAATACACGGCATTGCGCGCCGGGTCGTCGCCAAGCCATGGAATGCACGCCTCGTCGTACCGTTCCCCTCCGTTGCTGTAGAACAGCGGGTACAGAGCGTAGATCACCTCAGGGTTCACCGCGCTTTCAGCCGCGGCACGGCCTCCTATCTGGCGGGCCATCACGAATGCAAGATAGAATAGGCAATGGTCCGGGATGACCTGATCGCCCCATGTGCCCGGCGGACACTGCGCCGGCTCGCCTTTAGCGCTGCGTACGAGTTCCGCATCAAACTGAAAGGTCAGTTCGTGGTAGTTGTCGAGCCGCAGCTTTCCATCCGGGGCGTCGGGGTCTTCGATTCGCTGGTTGAGGAGGAAGTGAGGCCAGTTCCAGGCCCGGCCGCTCAGATACCGCGGCTCGACGCCGTCCTCCGGCCGAGACAGGTTGCAGCCATGCCGCCACTCATGCTCCGTGTCGTAAACAAACCGAATCTCGCCCGTTTTCCGGTCGATCTCGAACCGTTTCGAGCTGTCTTTCGAGGAATAAACGATCCGTGCTCCCTCGACGGACGGCGTGTCCGGATTGTCGCAGAAACGGGTGGTCTCCGCGACCGTCACAAACTGCCAAGCAGCCCTTGCCGTCGAGGGAAGGACTTTTTCCCACCGCTCGAGACAGTCCTTCCCGGGCCCCTGAATGTTGCTTCCGTTGGTGGGCGGCCGCACCCCCTTCTCAAACCGCCGATCGCTGAGCAGCTCCGTCACTGACATCCCATTGCGGCCCCCCGCCTCGAGATCCGCCATTTCGGAAGCGGGTCCGCCTGCGGCGTCAGAAGCTGCTCCTGACAGGCACACCAGCAACAACCCAGTAACCGCAACCACCAGTAAGCTCCCTCTTCCCGCCACAACAGGGCAGGGTCGGAGGCTGTTCATACTGCCTCCTGAACCCCTTCTTGGAAAAAGGACGGGCACCGGCAGCCGTTCCCGATGCGGCTCACGCCGGACCCGTCCACCTCTCGCTCCAAGACCAGGCCAAGCTTAGCCGTTGCCGCCCGCGATGGACATCCAGAAGCTCAACGTCGAGCCGATCGAGCTCGGATTGGGATAGTCCCGGACAGGGAATTTCGAGCCGTACTTCAGAAACTCAACGTGGCCGTCCATGAACATCACGTTCGACCCGCCGGGCACATGGTTAAACTTAATCACGGGGTTGTCATTGAACTGCCCGCCGGAGAAGTACCACATCCAGTTCTCGGCTTTCCCCCACGCGTCCATCATAACGGGCAAGGTGCTCTGTGCAAGCGCCCCTGCCGCCGGATTGTTGATGTCCGTAATAAAAAACCGCTCGATTCCTTCGCGCAACTGCTTGTAGCTCCGCGGCAACGCCGAGTTGTCCACATCGACGCCCTGGGTCCATTGCGTCAGGGTAAGGTCCCCCTCGCCCAGTGGTGGATAGATCAGGAGCGTGTAATCGCAACCGTACGGCGACATCGCACCTTTCGGAACATACGTCCCGATAGGCATCACGGGCTGATTCTGGCCTTGCCACCACCGGTCGCAGACAATGGCCGCCAGTTGCGCCTCGGTCCGCACCGCCCAGCCGATGTAGCAATACGAAATCGGCATCGACGCCATCGACTCGAAACACCACTTGGCCAGATTGTCGCCCGGGTGCGCCCCCTGGGCCTTGGCCGTCTCCGTCAACTGCGCCGCATAATCCGCTCCAATGCCCATCTCCGCCCCCATGGGGTCCCCATGCGGATCGGACGGACAGACGGAGATATTCGGATCGGTCCAGTAGTCCGGATAGAGCAGCCACCCGCGCGGCGCCAGATAGCTGCGGATATGAAGGGGCGCGCCATTCACTTCGATGCCGGGACAATACGGCGTGCTTGAGACCCACGTCCCGTCCGACTCGTTGGCATACATTTTGAAAATCAGCCCCCACTGCTTGAGGTTGTTCGCGCAAGACGCGCGTCGCGCCGCCTCACGCGCCCGGGAAAGCGCCGGAAGCAGAATCGACGCGAGGATGCCGATAATGGCTATAACCACAAGCAGCTCGATTAACGTAAAACCTCTTTTCTTTTCCATGAGTAACGTCTCCTCAGGTTACAGGTACCGCCCATACACGTTCGTTCACAGAATCAGGTGGCAACACTCAACTCGATGCGAGGTTAGCATGGCTTGGGCGGGAAAGGCTTGTGATAATCGCCGGGATCTTTGTAAAAATGTAATCCGCATCGGGCAGTCAGCCCTGGTCTCGTCCAAATCCCCGATCCCGGCTTCCACACATGCTCAAGTGCCGAAGTGCCGCCTGTACATCTTCGGTGAAAGCCCGTAGATGCGCTTGAACTGGTTGCAGAAATGTGCCGAGTCGGCATAACCGAGGAAATGGGCCACCTCCGTTATGGTTACATTCGACCGAAGAAGCAGCCGCGCCGCATGTTGACTGCGCCGCCGTTGGTAGTAACTGCTCGGCCTCAAGCCGACATCCCGGAGAAAGACAAGACTCAGATGCCGGGTCGACAGACCAAGACGTGCCGCCGCCTCCCTGAAAACAAACAGCCGTCCGCTCAGCAACGCATCTTCCATCTCCTCGAGCAAGGCCCAAGTCTCAGGACGAAACGGCAACACGCCTACGCTCCCCTCCTGCAAGCAATATGCCTCGCTCATGATGGTGAGAATCTTCAGGAAGCAGATGTGCGCCAGGATGGACACGGTAGACGACTGCCTCTGCGCACGACAGATGTCCCGCAGCTCTCTCACGCAACAACCGAGGCGCACTTCATCGAGCGCAAAGGCATGAATCCGTTTGAACACAGGGCTGCTGAACAGATCGGCCGCCAGAAACAGCGGCACCAGCCCCTCTTGCTTCAATAGCGTCCGCAAGTTCTCAGACAGCCACTCGCTCTGATAATAGATGTTTGTAACGACCAGCTTGTCAAGCTCCGTAAAGGCATGAACCAAGCCTGGAGGAACTACCATCACAGACCCGGCGCCCACCTCCACATCGCCCCAGTCGGTGTGATGAACAGCCTTCCCCTCGCGGACAAGCGTGATTTCGTAAAACTCGTGGTCATGGGGAGGCACCTCAAGCCCTGCCAGGTACCGCGCTGTGATGCCGGTCTGCCGCGCGGCGCACTGCTCATCGACGGGCGTCGCCTCGCGCGTCTCGTCATACGGGAATGTGTATATCGCAATCGGATTGGACTGGCTCAGCCCCACGAAATGGTTCGTAATTGAGTGGACAGGCACAAGATGGACGAACTTGTCCTCTCGTTCTCTGTCCGCCAGCCAAACGTCCTGCACCTTCATCGGCCTTCTGACCGTCCTTCCTGCTGCCCGGCGCGCTCGCTCATCTCGTATCGTAACGACCCTCAGCTCCTATCGCAACGTCCGCGCACCTTTGCCCCTTGTCCTACATTCAAGTCGTTGGTTCGATAGTTCAAGCGTCGCAGCGGCAGCACATGCTATTGTCCCTAACCATGAGACGAAATCAACGATTGCGAAACAGCGGGAGGAATAGCAGCCCATGAACGGAATAAAGGCGTCGAAACAGACTCCAGACGACTCCTACACCGTGGCGTGCTACTATTTCCCAAATTATCATATCGATCCGCGCAATGAACGCCAGCACGGCCCCGGCTGGACCGAGTGGGAACTCGTCAAAGGCGCGCGCCCGCGCTTCAAGGAGCACGAACAACCCAAAGAACCGTTGTGGGGCTATGAAGACGAGTCGGATCCCCTGGTGATGGCCCGGAGAATCGACGCCGCGGCCAGTCACGGCATCGACGCCTTCATCTTCGACTGGTATTGGTACGACGACGGCCCGTTTCTCGAGGGGGGTCTCGAACAAGGCTTTTTGGGGGCGCCTAACAACGACCGCCTCAAGTTTGCGGTGATGTGGGCCAACCACGATTGGCTCGATATCCACCCCGACAAGTACGGCGTAAAACCGCAGGTCCTATACCCAGGCAAGGTAACGCCCGCCACTTTTGACGCCATGACGGACCACCTTGTCGAACGGCATTTCAGCCGCCCCTCGTGCTGGACCATCGACGGCTGCCCCTATTTCAGCTTCTACGACCTGACTCAGATGATCGCGACTTTCGGCTCGGTCCAGGCTACGCGCACCGGCCTCGGACGGTTCCGCGACAAGGTGAAGGCGGCCGGCTTCGCCGACCTGCATTTGAACGCTGTCGTTTGGGGTGAGACACTGCTGCCGTGCGACCAGGTCCACCCTGACAACGCCGCTCTGGTGCGCGAGTTGCGCCTCGACAGTGTTACGTCGTATGTGTGGATCCACCACACGAAGCTGCGCACCTTTCCCACAAGCAGCTACCCTGAGGTCCTCGAACACGCGGCGGCCTATTGGGAAAAAGCAAAGGAAGAGTTCCATGTCCCCTACTATCCCAACGTCACTATGGGGTGGGACTCAACGCCCCGGACCACCCAGACCGATGTCCATGTAAACAAAGGCTATCCTTGGACCCCGATTATCGTGAACAATACGCCTGAAGCCTTTCAGAATGCCCTGCGGCGTGCACGCGCTTTCCTCTCGGGCCGGCCTGCCAACCAGCGCATTCTGACCCTCAACTGCTGGAACGAGTGGACCGAAGGGAGCTACCTCGAGCCCGACAAACGCCACGGCATGGCCTATCTCGAGGCCGTCAAAACAGTCTTTGGCTCAAAAACAGGCGCCCTGGCCATCGACCAAGCCGCTTCATAGCGCTTACTTGCCTGCCCGGTGCTTGCGCCTGTGCACAAATGCGTCTAGAATAGGGAGATAAACACAAATGTTCGCTACCCACGCGGCGCCGGCCAACGGCCGCGTTCGCACCCCACGAGGGCCCTTGCAACAGCAGAAACCGCCAGCCATGCAGCCCTCGGGCGCATTGGAGACACAGACCCCGGTCATCACGGGCATTGGCATTGCCTGGGCGCCAGGCATCTGCATCGCCCCTGAAAACGTGGGCCTCCGCGCCGACCGCCCCTTCCGCTTCTGCACCCTCCATTGGGATCCCGAGGCGTTGCCGCCCGTCCCCTTCGGAGACGACAAATATCCGACCCTGTCGCGGCTTGTTGAACTCTATATGCCGAATCTGCCCCAGGCCCGCTCGATTCTGGTTCATTCTCACAGCTTCTACGAATTGGTGCTTATACGCCGCGGAAGCGCCATTCATCGCGTGGAAGACGAGGAAATGGAACTGCACCGGGGCGACGTCATGGTCCTGGCGCCAGGGGTCTCCCATAGCTATGACCACATCGATCGGCTCGTCAAGACCAACATTTATGTCCAACCTGGTTGGTTTTTCGAGGATCTGCGCCTGCTGTGGTGGGAAGAAGGGCTGGTCCGCCACCTATTGGCCATCGCTCTATTCGATCTGCCGCGGGAACGCCGCCTCTTGCACATGACCGCCACCGAGGACGAAATCCGCCAGTGCGAGCATGAGTTGGCCGATATGAGCCGGGAAGGCCGCAAGTCCAAGCCGTCTTTGCTCGCGTTTCACGCCGGTTTCCTCAAAATCCTTAACGTCCTCAACGACGCCTACAAACGCAGCGGCGAGGATTTCGAGGCGCCGCTGCAATACACGGTGTGGAAGGCTGCGGAGCAAATGGAGACCCTCATCAGCCAGGGCATCCCTCTCAGGGTATCGAAAATGGCGCAAAAGCTGAACATCTCGAAGACTCATTTCAGCCGCGTGTTTACAGAAGCAACGGGAATGACCCCCGCGGAATACTTTCAGGAACGCCGCGTTCAACATGGGTTGCGCCTCCTGCTCGAACCCGACCGCAGCATCACCGAGGTCGCCCATCATCTCGGGTTTGCCGATCTGGCCCATTTCTCGCGGGTGTTCAAGCAGGCCGTCGGCCAGTCGCCCCGCCAGTACCGGCAGGAACACTTAGCATAGGCGTTCTCGTCCGACAACGCACCTCCCCCAATAACGACGCCCGTTCAACTTCTTGTTATATCCATTCAAGACTTCTGGCGCCTTGAGGAATATCATAATGCTGGTGTCCAGAGTAGGAGCGGGCGCCGCAGCAGGCGTCCGGCAGAGAATGCAACCAAATCAAGGGTTGCAAGAAAAGGTCAACCCAAAGGAGGATGAAATCATGAGCAAAGGTCGTAAAGGGTTCACACTCATCGAGCTGCTGGTGGTCATCGCCATCATCG
>CAZBQH010000552.1:0-4127 GCA_964493915.1 uncultured Nitrospiraceae bacterium | reverse complement strand
GCGTGGTGTAACACACTCAGGTCACTGGTCACTTCCATTGCCTACGGGCCACAGCAGTCACCCTCCTAAAGATCGTCTCGTCGTCCAGGAGGGCGCTGTTTTCGAGCACCCTCGAAACGGAGGGTGCTATGTCAAGGGACGCAATACAAGCCGAGGGACCATCGAGTTCGTCAAAAAAGCGCTCTTGCACGACCGCGGCAATTTGCTTGCCTATGCCCTGGCTGGCGGCCGCCTGTTCAACAATGGCGAGTTGGCCTGTCTTCGTGAGCGAGCTACCAAGCGTCGCGTAGTCAAGAGACCACAGGTCGAGAGTGCGCAAATCGATCACCTCCGCGGACACACCAACTTCTCGCCATCGGTTTGCCAACCGTGCACACCTTTCCACCATAGCACCATAGGTCACGACCGTGATATCATCGCCGGGGACGATCGTCCGCGCCTTGCCCAGACGCACCATGTAATCTATGTCATCAGTGGGGACCTTGAAATGTTGGCCGTAGAGGGAATGGTGTTCGAGAATCAGGACGGGATCAAGGCTTCGCATGGCGCTGTTGAAAAGGCCGATGTAGTCGAAAGCCGTGGATGGCGCAACAATGCGCCATCCTGGAAAGAGTGCGTATAGTCCTACCGGGTCCATGGAGTGTTGCGCCCCATAGCCGCAGCCGGTGGCTATGCGAATCCGGACTACAAGTGGTAGCTGCGTTGTGTTGCCATACATGTGGCGTGCCTTGGCTACAACGTTGAACAGTTGGTCCGCAGCGACTAAGCTGAAATCGGGAAACATTATCTCGGCAATTGGTCTCATGCCAGACATAGCCGCACCTGCGCCAAGACCGATGAATCCGGCTTCCGAGATGGGGGTGTTCAGCACGCTTTTTGGATAGCGTTGCGGGAGGTTTTTCGTTGCCCCATAGGCACCGCCCCCAAAGTTCGCGACCTCTTCACCCAAGACGAGTGCTTCCGGCTCTCGCTCAAGCCACCGTTCTATGCTTGCCGCGATGATGTCTGAGAAACGGACCTTCCGCCATTTCGTGAAATCCTCGCGCTCACGGAACAAAGCCCCTTGCCACTCTATCCCGTCGCTCCGAAGCCCTTCCCCTGCCGACTCAGGCGACGGCCAAAGCTCGGCGCGCACCCTTGGGGGTGATGCGCTGTCTGTGCAGAAGTCAACGGCTGCGCATACCGTCTTCTCAGCCCGTAGACGAATGGCGTTCAGTGTAGCCTCATCGAGTATACCCGCAGCACGGACTTGTTTAGGGAAGGAGACAATGGGTTGGCGCTGGACCCAGTACCTTTCCTCCTCTTCGCTGCGGTACTTGAAGGCACTTCCAGTCTGTCCGCCTGCGTGGTGGTATGTGCGGTAGCAACGGGCCTCGATAAAAACGGGCTTCCCGCGCTCCCGCACCGCCGCGGCGGCGAGTCGAGCGACATGGAAAAGCGCGACCGGATCGCTGCCATCAACTATGTGGGTGTCCATGCCATAGCTGGCGCCGCGCCGGGCAATCTCGCTCACGGCGGAGACACTGTCAGTACGGGTACCCACAGCGTAGAAGTTGTTCTCCAGAAAGAAGATCATCGGCAGGTCCCAAGCGCCGGCGAAGTTGCATGCCTCGTGGAAGGCGCCTTGGTTCACCGCGCCGTCTCCAAAGTAGCATACAACTAGGTTTCCGGTTTCATGACGTTTTTCAGCGAAAGCTACGCCGGTTGCCAAGGGCATGCCGCCTGCGACGATGGCATTACTGCCCAGAAAACCAGCCTCTTCACAGCGTAAGTGCATAGAGCCCCCTCGCCCGCCGCAGAACCCCGGTGACAGTCCCATGACTTCGGCCAACGCCCGCCGGACTGCGATAACGCCCTCTTCAGGTACGTCGTTTACGTGAGGCTGCCAGTCGCGAGGAAGGAAATATTGCAGTATCTTGGCCAGGAAGTGGTGGTGGGACCGGTGTGTCCCTGTCATCTTGTCTGACGGGCGCAATGCATGAACGACCGCGGCACCCGTGGCCTCCTGCCCGACGCTCGTGTGGATTGGTCCCCAAACACAATCCGCGTCTTTTAGGCGTAGTGCGGCATGTTCGAACTTGTCAATCAAACAGATGTCGAAGTAAATGCGCGCAACTAGATCGACGGGCATCTGGGCCAAATCCTCAGGCTCCGAGGCCCAACGTGTGATCCTGGTTTCAGGGTAAAGAGATTCGCTAATCATGGGACTCCTTGAATGCTTCGCGGTCACACGCCAGAAAAGGCTGAGTACCCACCATCTATGGGGATGACGACGCCTGTAACAAAGGACGCGGCGTCAGAGAGAAGCCAGAGCGCCGGGCCAACCATCTCCTCTGGCCGGCCAAGGCGTCGCATCGGAACGTGGGTCAGAATCTGTTTGCACCGGGGCGTTGGCTTCCCCGTGACTGAGTCTCGCAGAAGAAATCTGTTCTGGCACGTGAGAACAAAGCCAGGTGCTAGTGCGTTGACGCGAATAGCCGGGCTATATTCCTGGGCCATGTACACTGCAAGCCATCGTGTGAAGCTGACCACGGCGGCTTTGCCGTTGGAGTATGCTACAGCCCTTGTCAGAGGAGTGAGTCCAGCAATCGAAGCAATGTTGAGTATCACACCATGTCCCTGTTCAGCAAAAATGCGCCCTATGCTCTGAGCTGGGAGGAGGGCAGTGTGGTAATTGAGTGCAATCACCCTATCAATGTCCGCGCGCACGATGTCGAAGAAGCTCAACTCCTCCGAAGTTGTTGTCGATGGGTGGCTGCCGCCTGCGGCGTTGACTAGAACGTCCACGCTACCAAAAGCCGAAAGGGTCTTGTGCATGGCGAGGTTAATAGACTTGTTATCGGTTGCATCACACTGTACGGCGAGGCCCCGGCCAGCTTCGGCGGTCTTTTCCAGTGCCTTGACGCGCCTCCCAGCGCCGTCACCGTCGACGTCCCAGACAGCGACATGGGCCCCCGCACGCACCAGGCCTTCTGCGATGGCGCCCCCGATGGCGCCAGCACCACCCGTGGTAATAGCAATCCGCCCCGCTAGGCCGGGGAAGATACTCTGTTGAGGCATGTTACCCCCCATGTAAGATCTGTCTCAACTCGCAGGTTTCGCCATCGGGGCCTCGGAAGTAGGCAACCCATACACTAGGGCGAAACTCGACAGGTTCACTTTGAAACTGTACGCCCTTTCCGCGAAGGCGCGCGTAGTCGGCATTGATGTCGGCGGAGGTGAAGCCAATGTGGATGAAACCCTTGTCGGCCTGGCTGTGAGTGTGTGGCACCTGGTGACCCGAGGGATGGTGGTACTCGAAAAGCTCAAGCATGCTATTACCTGACTCGATATGAACAATGCGGGCTCGACAGTTCTTTAGCCCGGTGATACGTTCGAGAGCGCCTCCCGGACCAACCTCCATGTCACGAACGACCCGCAAGCCGAGTGTGTCCCGATAGAATAACAGAGAACGCTCCATTTCGGTAACGCCCAGTGCGACGTGTTCGATAAAAAGCGTCATCAGGCGAGATCCCTTGTTGCGGGACCAAGCACTTCGGCGCCTGTATCCGTGACGAGCACATTCTCTTCGACGCGCATGCCCCCAAAACCATCGATGTAGACACCGGGCTCGACGGTCACCGTCATACCTTTCTCTATGAGCTCCTCGCTGCCGGGCAAGAGCGTAGGATTGGGCTCGTGGTAACGCAAGCCCAGCCCGTGACCGGTGACATGAATGAAATACTCACCTAGGCCCGCCGTTTTCAAGATGTTTCGTGCAGCTGCGTCAACTTCACCGGCAGTAGCCCCTGGTCGTATAGCGGCGATGGCGGCATCCTGGGCTTTGCATACAACCTCGAACAGCGCGTTTTGCTGTTCTGAACACTGGCCCGCCACCCGTACGCGGCTGCGGTCAGCCCAGAAACCGTCGGCTACGACAGCTAGTTCCAGAAGTGCGATATCCCCGGTGGCCATCGAACGCGTCGTCATCCGTTCCATCGGACGGAAACTTCGAGCGGTCTCCTGCGGGCCTGTGGCAACCTGAGCGAAGGCCCGTACGCGTCTAACATCAACCGTGTGCATGGCTTCGACCGTAAGATTACGCTCAACATCCGCCGCTAGCGAAACCCCATCTGTTCCCGTCGCTA
>CAZBQH010000551.1:0-8545 GCA_964493915.1 uncultured Nitrospiraceae bacterium | reverse complement strand
CGGATGAACCTTCTGGCCCACGGCACTCTCCTTACAAATCGCTTATGACAAGCTCGACGTGGCTTGTTCGGTGGCGGATGCGCACATAACGCCCCCGGGGAGCGGCCCGGCCGCGCTTGAGGGTGGGTCCGCCATCAACCACCACCCTATGAACCACCATCTCGTCCGTATCCACGCTTTCCCGCGATTCAGCGGCCTTACTCTCGGCGTTGGCCACGGCTGCAGCAAGCAGTTTGCCGAGAACCGGCGCCGACCGTTTCGTCGTGAATGCCAATATATCGCGCGCGTGCGCCACCTTCTTGCCCCGAATCAGGTCCGCAACCAACCGGACCTTGCGGGGAGCAATGCGCAGATACCGTGCGCGTGCGACCGCTGTCGCCATAACTCGACCTCCTCGCTTGTATTACGTCCGTTTCTCTTTCAAGCCCGCATGGCCACGGAAGGTTCGCGTGGGAGCGAACTCGCCCAGTTTGTGGCCCACCATGTTTTCCGTTACAAACACCGGAATGAACTTCTGACCGTTGTGTACTGCAATGGTCAATCCGACCATCTCCGGCAGAATCACCGACCGCCGCGACCAAGTCCGGACAACCCGCTTGTCGCCGGTAGCCGTCTGCTTGGTCACTTTGTCGAGCAGAGGCTTGTCGATGAAAGGCCCTTTCTTAACAGAGCGTGGCACCTTACTGTCTCCTCTTTCAGCTACTTCGTGCGCCGGCGAATGATATGAATGTTCGACCGCTTCGTCAGTTTACGTGTCTTGTGCCCTTTGGTCGACACGCCCCACGGCGTTACAGGGTGGCGCCCACCTGAGGTGCGCCCCTCGCCGCCACCGTGAGGGTGGTCCACAGGGTTCATAACAACCCCGCGAACCTTCGGCCGCCGCCCGAGCCACCGCATCCGGCCCGCTTTACCCAAACTGACGTTCGTGCTGTCTTCGTTACCCACTTGACCGATGGTCGCGCGGCAATCGAGGAGCACCCGCCGCATCTCACCCGAGGGCAGACGCAGCGCGGCATACTTGTCTTCTTTTGCAAGGAGCTGGCAGGCATTGCCCGCCGACCGCGCAAGCTGGCCGCCCTTTCCCGGCGTCAGCTCGACGTTATGCACCTGGGCCCCCAAGGGAATCCGGGCCAGGGGCAGGCAATTGCCCACCTGGTACTCGACGTCCGGGCCGCTGAGAATGGTCATACCTACCTGCAGACCATCCGGCGCAATGATGTAGCGCTTTTCTCCGTCTGCATAAAAGATCAGTGCAATACGCGACGTACGGTTCGGATCATACTCGATCGCGGCCACTTTGCCGGGGATGCCGTCCTTGTCCCGCTGGAAATCGATGAAACGGTACCGTTGCTTATGACCGCCGCCGCGGCGACGCACCGTGATCCGCCCATGATTGTTACGGCCGGCCTTCTTCGGCTTCGAAGTCGTTAATGCCCGTTCCGGCTCTTTCTTCGCAACGCCGGAAAAGTCCGCCACGCTCATTGAGCGGCGCGACGGGGTGACCGGTCTGAACTTTCTAATCGGCATGGCTCATGCCCTCCCTCAAATAAGGTCGATCGAGTCGCCCGCTTGAAGCGTGACGACCGCTTTTTTCCAGTTCGGACGCCGGCCCGGAACTCCGCGTTGCCCCCCGCGCCCCTGCTTGCCCTGATAATTCATGGTGTTGATGCCTGTCACCTTGACGTTAAAGAGCTTCTCGACCGCGTCGCGGATCTGTTTCTTGTTGGCCTTCGGACTCACTTTGAAGATGTACTTGTTCCGCGTTTCCGTCTGGATCGTCGATTCCTCGGTCAGCACCGGGCCGCGGACTATGTGGTAAGGGCTCTGAGTCATGTCAGGCGCTCCTCGAGCTTGGAGAGGGCTTCCTGCTCGACCACCACGCGTCCGGCATTGAGTACGTCGACGACATTCATGTCGCTGGCCGTACACACCGCGACGCGCGGAAGGTTGCGGGCAGAGAGCAGCACGTTTCTGCTGGAATCGGCCGTCACGAAAAGCGTCTTGCGGCCGGCCAACGGCAGTCTGGACGCCATCTCGGCAAAAGGTTTGGTCTTGGGCTGTTCACATGCAAGGCTATCCATTACAAAGAAAGCCTCGGCACGCACGCGATCGCTTAGAACCATGCACAACGCCTTGCGTTTGACGGCCAGACTTACCTGCTTGTGATAACTACGTTTGTGCGGACCGAACACCGTGCCGCCACCTCGCATCTGAGGCTCCCGAATGCTCCCCTGCCGCGCACGGCCGGTCCCTTTCTGCCGGAACGGCTTGGTCCCGCCGCCTCGGACCTGTTTGCGGGTTTTGGTCTCGGCATTGCCCTGACGGCGCGCACCAAGGAGCGCTACGGCCGCCTCATGGACAAGCGTCTCATTGGGGGCGACGTCGAAAACCGCATCGTTTAATTCGACGGCGCCGGCCTCGCTGCCGTCCATCCTGAATACCTTTGCGGAGGCCATCGCTACTCAGTTCCTTTCACGGTCTTGCGGACTTCCACCAGACAGCCTGCCGCACCGGGCACGCTTCCCCTTACGACAAGCAGGTTCTTCTCCGGGTCGACAGTGACCACCTCGAGATTCTGAGTCGTCACCCGCTCGCTGCCCATATGACCCGGCAGCCGCTTGCCTTTGACAACCTTCGACGGATCGGCGCTCTGACCAATCGAGCCGGGCCGGCGGTGGAAATTCGAGCCGTGCGTTCCTGGCCCGCCACGGAACCCGTGCCGCTTCTGCACGCCTTGAAAACCCTTGCCTTTCGACGTGCCCGCCACATCAACGTGATCGCCCACCTTGAAAATGTCCACGCGCACCGTATCACCCGTCTTAACTTCCGAGCCGGGGCTAAGAGCGAATTCACGAAGATGCCGCTTCAGTTCTGTTCCGGCCTTCCTGCAATGGCCTGTCTCGGGCTTGTTGCCGCTGCCCTGCTTACGGTCCAGGAAGCCGAGCTGCACAGCGTCGTAGCGGTCACGTTCCTTGTTCTTCCGCTGCACGACCACGCAGGGCCCCGCGTGCACGAGGGTGACAGGAATCCAACGCCCGTCCTCGCTGAAGATGCGGGTCATTCCCACTTTTCTACCCAACAGTCCGGTTACCATGATGGTCTCATCCTCAAGAGCGGGGTGCGACGCCTTGCAGGTCGTCGCGCACCATGCTTACTGCTTAATCTCCACGTCTACGCCAGCGGGCAAGTCGAGCTTCATCAAGGCGTCCACGGTCTGCGCCGTGGGATTGACGATGTCCAACAGCCGCTTGTGCGTGCGCATCTCGAATTGCTCGCGGGACTTCTTGTCGATGTGAGGCGAGCGATTAACCGTGAACTTCGAAATCGCCGTCGGGAGCGGAATAGGCCCGTTGATGGCAGCGCCCGTACGCTGAGCCGCGGTGACGATTTCCTGCGTCGAGGCGTCCAGCAACCGGTGATCGTACGCCCTTAGTTTGATTCGGATTTTGTTGACCTGTGCCATTATGTGCCTCTAGTTCCGAAGTGCCTCACCTCTGTGGATGCCTATTGGATCACCTTTGTGACGACGCCGGCGCCTACGGTGCGCCCGCCTTCGCGGATGGCGAAGCGCAGATTCTCATTCATGGCGATCGACGTGATCAGCTTGGCCGTGATCCGCACGTTGTCTCCGGGCATCACCATCTCCACGCCGTCGGGCAACTGCAGCTCGCCCGTCACGTCCGTCGTCCGGAAGTAAAATTGCGGCCGATATCCATTGAAAAAGGGCGTGTGACGCCCTCCCTCTTCTTTCTTCAACACGTAAACCTCCCCCTCAAACTGCGTATGCGGCGTTATCGAAGCCGGCGACGCTATCACCATCCCGCGCTCTACGTCCTCCCGATCCACGCCGCGCAGCAATACCCCCACATTGTCGCCCGCCTGGCCCTCGTCCATCGTCTTGCGGAACATCTCCACCCCCGTCACCACCGTGTCCCGCGTCTCCCGTATCCCCACCATCTGCACCTTGTCCCCCGTGTGAATCCGCCCCTGCTCGATCCGCCCCGTCACTACCGTGCCTCGACCCGTAATGGTGAACACGTCCTCCACCGGCATCAAAAACGCCTTGTCCAAGTCCCGCTGAGGCGTCGGAATGTAGTTGTCCACCGCCTCCAACAGCGCAACCACCGAGTTCGCACCTAGCTCCGGGTCGCGCTCTTCCATCGCCGCCAGCGCCGAACCCCGAATGATCGGTATGTCGTCCCCAGGAAACTCGTACTTCGTCAGCAACTCGCGCAGCTCAAGCTCCACCAAATCCAGCAGCTCGGGATCGTCCACCATGTCCACCTTGTTCAGGTACACCACCATGGCCGGCACGTTCACCTGACGGGCCAGCAAAATGTGCTCGCGCGTCTGCGCCATGGGCCCATCGTCCGCCCCCACCACCAAAATCGCTCCGTCCATCTGCGCCGCACCCGTGATCATGTTCTTGATGTAGTCGGCATGGCCCGGACAGTCCACGTGTGCATAGTGCCGCTTCTCCGTCTGGTACTCGACGTGCGCAATGGCAATGGTGATCCCCCGCTCTTTCTCCTCCGGCGCCTTGTCTATCTCGTTAAAGTCCATCACCTCGGCCAGACCCTTCTTGGCCAACACCTTGGTGATCGCGCTGGTCAGCGTCGTCTTGCCATGATCCACGTGCCCAATCGTACCAATGTTCACGTGCGGCTTCGTCCGCTCAAACTTCGCTTTCGCCATTACTTGATTCCTCCAGTCTGCCGAGAAGGCCAGGTTTTCAGCTCGCTGCCCTTGACCCCGCTGTTCATGCGGCGCTTGCTGCGGTCGCTCATTAACTAAACCGATAGGAACTGCCTAACCGCTCCATAATCTCATTGGCGATATTCGGCGGCACTTCCTCGTAATGCAAAAACTCCATATTATACGATGCCCGGCCCTGCGTTTTCGAACGAATGTCGTTCGCATAGCCGAACATTTCGCCTAAAGGCACAATCGCGCGCACTTTACGCAGCCCGTCACTCAACTCCATGCCTTCCATACGCCCGCGGCGTCCGGTCAGGTCGCTGATGACCTCGCCCGTGTACTCATCAGGGCAAATCACTTCGAGCCGCATGGCCGGCTCGAGCAGGACCGGTCTGCCTTTTGGCACGGCCTGCTTGACGGCCATCGAGGCGGCGGTCTGAAAAGCCAACTCTGATGAATCGACCTCGTGATAGGATCCGAACAACAGAATCACTTTCACATCCACGGTCGGGTAACCCGAGATCACCCCTGACTCGAGGGCCTCGCGGGCGCCTTTCTCGACAGCCGGGACAAACTCCTTAGGCACTACCCCGCCCACCGTCGCGTCCTCGAAGGCAAAGTGCGAGCCCGGCTCGCCCGGCTCGAGAGCCAGCACCACATGGCCGTACTGGCCCCGTCCTCCCGTCTGGCGCACAAACTTGGCCTCGGCTTCGCATCGCTCGCGGATCGATTCCCGATAGGCAACGACCGGTCTGCCTACGTTGGCGTGGAGGTTAAACTCACGCTTCATCCGGTCTATGAGGATTTCGAGATGAAGCTCGCCCATCCCCGCGATAATCGTCTGGCCCGTTTCCTCGTCGACACGCACTTTGAACGTGGGGTCTTCATCGCTCAGCTTGGTCAAGGCGCCGGAGAGCTTGTCCTGGTCGGCCTTAGTACTCGGCTCGATGGCGATGTGCACAACCGGTTCAGGGAACTCGACGGGCATCAGAGCAACTGGTCTCTTTGGATCGCACAGCGTATCGCCCGTGGTTGCTCCTTTGGCGCCGATCACCGCGCCGATATCCCCGGCGCGGAGCTCCTCAAGATCCGTTCGTTCATCGGCATGCATCTCAAGCAATCTGCCGAGCCGTTCTTTGCGCCCTGTACGCACGTTAAGCATCTGGTCTCCCGCGCGCACAACGCCTGAATAGACCCGCACGAAGGTCAAGCGCCCGACATGAAGGTCGGTCAGAATCTTGAACGCCAAGGCTGCAAAGGGCTCGTCGTCCGACGCTCTGCGCTCGACCTGCTTTTCGGGATTGCCCGGGACCGTGCCGTAAACGGGACCGACGTCGACGGGCGAGGGCAGAAAATCGATGACAGCATCCAGAAGAAGACGGGTGCCCTTGTTCTTCAACGCGGAACCGGCCAGGACCGGAACGATCCTGTTGCTGACCGTTCCTTTGCGCAACGCCCGGATGAGCTCCTCGGGAGTGATTTCGCCTTCGTGGACATACTTCCACATGATGTCTTCATCGAGGTCGGCGGCGACCTCCACCACGTCGTGGCGGTAACTCTCGGCCTTCTCCCTGAACTTGTCGGGCACATCGGACCAAACCTGCTCAATATGGACGCCTTCGCCGGCCCAGCTAATCATCTTCATCCGTACAACGTCGATCACGCCGCTGAAGTTGTCTTCAGCGCCAACCGGCCACTGAACGGGGACAACCTGAGCGCCAAGCCTCTCGCGCATGCTGCGGACCGCGCGCTCGAAACTGGCCCCGACCCGATCCATCTTGTTGATGAAGGCGATCCGAGGGATCTTGTAGCGATCGGCCTGACGCCACACGGTCTCGGACTGGGGTTGAACGCCTGCCACCCCGCAGAAAATCGCGACGGCGCCGTCCAGGACGCGCAAACTCCGCTCGACTTCGGCGGTGAAATCAACGTGACCTGGGGTGTCGATGATGTTGATCCGGCATCCAAGCCACTCGCAAGCGGTCGCGGCGGACGTAATGGTGATGCCGCGCTCCCGCTCCTGCTCCATGTAGTCTGTCACGGTGGTGCCTTCATGGACTTCGCCCACCCGGTGCAGCCGGCCGGAAAAGAAGAGGACGCGCTCGGTCACCGTCGTTTTGCCGGCGTCAATATGCGCCATGATCCCGATGTTGCGGGTCTTGTCTAACGGATAGCGGCGTGGCACGACTAGAGCCTCTCTCTAAGCCTACACTTCGACTGCATGCGCGCATCGGAGCGCGCATCCAAGCGCCGGCGTGTTTGCTCTAGTATTGCTCATCTTACTTTCTAGCCATGCCGAAAGGCATGGCTCTCGTCCGTGTCGTGCGAGGCCCGTTCTGACCATTTCCCAAGGACGTCTGGATTCAACTGTACGCGCTGTAGACTGACAGCGCCGTTCCCGTGCGAAGAACGCACAGAACCTCTCTTCACATCACAGCACGGCCTCTTCGAGGCAGTGCGCGCGTGCATCTCCAAACTAGGTTGGGCTAGAACCGCCCTGATCGGCCCAATATGCCGGGTGCTAGTAGCGCAGGTGGGCGAAGGCTTTGTTGGCCTCGGCCATACGATGGGTATCCTCTCTACGCTTGATCGTGCTACCTTGTTTGTTGTAGCAATCCAGCAGCTCGGCGGCCAAACGCTCGGCCATAGTCTTTTCGCCGCGTTTGCGGGCGAACTCGATAATCCAGCGAAAGGCCAGCGCGTTGCGCGTGGCAGGAGCAATTTCGACAGGGACCTGGTAGGTCGCGCCGCCGACGCGGCGAGACTTCACCTGGAGCAACGGCTTGGCATTCTCCACCGCCACCTCGAACATTCTGAGCGGGTCTTCTTTCGGGAACTTCGTCCCCAGAATAGCGAGCGCTCCGTAAACGATGGACTCGGCCAGACTTTTCTTTCCGCAGACCATCACGGCATTCACGAATTTCGTCAGCAGCACGCTGCTGAACTTCGGATCAGGCAACGGCTGACGTTTTGGAACCTCTCGTCGTCTCGGCATCGCGGTGTGTTCTCCCTGAGGACCTGAATCAAGCGCCTTACTTGGGCTTCTTCACGCCGTATTTAGACCGGCTCACCCAACGGCCCGCGTGTACCGGCTTGCCGCCTTCGTCTTTCACGCTCGCCGCGCCGCCCATGTCGCCCGCTGCGTCCAAGACGCCACGGATCAGATGGTACCGCACGCCGGGCAAGTCTTTGACGCGCCCGCCGCGCACCATAACCTGCGAGTGCTCCTGAAGATTGTGGCCAATGCCGGGTATATATGTTGTCACCTCGATGCCGTTCTTGAGGCGGACGCGGGCAACCTTGCGAAGGGCCGAGTTCGGCTTCTTCGGCGTCATCGTCCAGACGCGGGTGCATGTCCCCGACGCCTGCGGCGATCCCTGCAATGCAGGAGACTTGGTTTTCGAAGTCTGCTTCTCACGGCAGTTTCGAACCAGCTGATTAATAGTCGGCAAAGCAAAGCTCCTTCGTCAAAACCCAAGGGGACCCACTTCTGTCCATTCCGTGGGACCCACTCCCCTGACATGAATTCGCCGCCTGAGCAGCGGCGAAAAAGCATATCAAATAAACAAAGCCATGTCAAGCGGACTCGAGCGCGAGACACGCCCCATCCAAAACCTACGCAATATCCGACTCGGCATCCTCGATGGCACTCACCTCGAGCTCTTCGCTGAAGTCTTGGGCCTCGCCTTCTTTGATCACCACTTGGGTGTTCTGGTAGTGCGGGCTTCCGGTGCCGGCGGGGATCAAGTGCCCAATGATCACGTTCTCCTTGAGACCGCGCAGGTAGTCGCGCTTGCCCGAAATGGCGGCCTCGGTAAGCACGCGCGTAGTCTGCTGAAAGGAAGCC
>CAZBQH010000550.1:0-3779 GCA_964493915.1 uncultured Nitrospiraceae bacterium | reverse complement strand
TCGATAGCCCGTATTGCGGCAGGCCTCGCATCCGGCCCCGCGGAAGATCGCCCGGCCGGAGAGGATATCGACCTGCGACCCGATGGACCGCGCGGGAACTGAATGGTCCTCTTCCTTGCACGCGGGGCAAATCACCCGGACAAGGCGCTGCGCCAGGACGCCCTCAAGGGCGGCGGCGACAAGATAGGGTTCGACCCCCATGTCGACCAGCCGCACCAAAGCGCCCGGCGCGTCGTTGGTGTGCAGTGTAGAAAACACCAGGTGACCCGTCAGCGAGGCCTGCGTCGCAATTTGAGCCGTCTCGGAGTCGCGGATCTCGCCTACTAGGATGACGTCCGGGTCATGCCGCAGAATGGAACGCAACCCGCGGGCGAAAGTCAGTCCCGCCTTCTCCGAGACCTGGATCTGGTTGATGCCTTTGATGTGGTACTCGACAGGATCCTCGATAGTAATGATTTTGCGGCCTTCGTCATTGATCTCGTTAAGCGCAGAATACAGGGTGGTCGTTTTCCCGCTGCCCGTGGGCCCCGTCACGAGCACAATCCCGTGGGGCAGCGCCAGGAGTTCCCGGAACAGGAGGTCCTCTCGCTCGTCCATGCCGAGGTCGCGCAAACGGAGCAAGTCGGCGTCTTGCTGAAGCAGCCGCATCACCACGCCTTCGCCGTACAGCATCGGGATCAGCGAAACGCGGACGTCCACTTCATGGTTCTCGAGCCGCACCTTGATGCGGCCGTCCTGGGGCAGCCGTTTCTCGGCGATATCCAGTCGGCTTAATATTTTCACGCGCGACACAATGGCCGGCTGATAGCGCTTCAACTGAGCCGGTACGGGCACCTCCTGCAATACACCGTCGATCCGGTAGCGAATCCGCATCTCGTCCTCGAACGGTTCGAGGTGGATGTCCGTCGCACGCACCGAGATAGCCTCGCTCAGGATCTGGTTGACAAACCGGATGATCGACGCGTCCTCGGCCGCCTCGTCCAGATCCACGTCCCCTTCGTTCTCCTCGGCGACCACCTCGAGGCGGCGCTCCTCGTCAAGCGAATCCAACGTGTCGGCGCCGACGCCAAGGCATTGCCGCAGCGCGCGCTGAATCTGCTCTTTGGGGGCCAGCACCGGTTCAAGACGCAGGCCCGTCAGCACCTTCAGCGCATCCAGACCTTCCGTCGCGAAGAGCCGGCTATACGCCACGGCAATGCCGTCACCCGTACGCCGTAAAGGAAGAATTTCGTAGCGCAGCAGGGCACGGGCAGGAAAGAGGGAAAGCACCTCGGGCTCCGGCGAAACATCCGACAAATCAGAATACGGAAGATCGTAGTCCTGCGCTAGACGCTGCAGAACGCTTTCTTCGGTGATGGTCGAGCCGTTCGCGTCGCGCCTGATTGACTCGGCATCCGCCTCGGACAGTTGCTTGGCAGATATCATCTCTTCGAGCAAATCGGACATCTACGCTATCCTCTACTTCCCGTCTCGTTGCCTCTACGTTGAACGACAGCCCAGAAGCCGGCGCTGCTCAGGCCTCGTGCGCGCCCATTCTTCCACAATATCCTACTCGAGGGTCCCCATTAGCACCAAGGTCGCCTCCTGGCGCAGGGTCAGCACCTCGCGAAGCTTGTCCTGGGCCTCTTTGAGCTTGTTATCCGCTTCCGATCGGGCTTGGCGGAGAGCCGTCAGCTTCTCCTGAAGCGTCTCCGAAGATGCATCGGGGTCGGCGAGCGCATCGCGCAGCGCCTGGAATTCCTCGGCGCCGCCGCCAGTCATGCCAGGACCGGGCCCCATCGGACCGCCGGGAGCGCCAGGACCGCCAAAACCGAAGCCGCCCATCATGCCCATTCCGCCCATGCGCGCCGTCATTGTTGCACGCCGCGCCTCGAAAACGCCCTTCACCAACGGCTCGATGGCTTGCCATTCGTCGTCCGTCGCGCCCAAAGCCTGTTTATGCTGGTCGATGATGCGCTGCTCGAACTGTGCTGGATCGAAGCCGCCCATGGGCCGGTTGCTGAAACGCTGGCGGATGTTCTGCATTTCCTCTCGAGTCACACTCCCGTCCCCATCCGTATCGAGTCCCTTGAACATCTGCTCGGGACCGCGGAATTCGTCGCTTGTCACCTTGCCGTCACCGTCGGCGTCCATCGCCTCGAAGCCTCTCTGAACGCGAGAGCCTATACGTCCTTCGCGCTCGGGCGGGGGGCCTTCCTGCGCCCATAGATGCGGGCTGGCAAGTACTAGGGAAACCGCTATGCACGCGGCTGCACTCAGAAGCTTACTCATGGTGTTGTCTCCTTTTTGAGGGTATGGTTCTTGGGCATCACAGTGCTTAGGAGGAAGCATGTACCGTGCCATATTGTAAGTGGTTTTACCGGAAGGAGTTAATTGAACACAAAGCGCAACTTTTGCGCTTCCCGTGCTTGGGAAAGCGCGCAAGAAATGCTCACAAGTAAGAAAAATGTGCGTTCCCTTCGATCCGCCTGCCGGTACAGATAAGAAGGCAACGGCCGGCCCTGAAAACCTGGTGAGAAAAGGTGCGTTTCACCCTCCAGAAAGCCGCTGCTTGCATCTTTCCGGAAGGCGAGCGGCGCGCTGCCCAATCGCACGAATGAACAGCGCGCATCACTTCACCTTATCTTAAGCAACAGCAATGCAGAATGTATCGACGGCTGCGCTGCTTGCGCTGACGCAATTCCCCATTGTGGAGTTTCGGTGCTTACGCCCGCGGCGCGTCGCCGGCAATCCGCGAGGGCACGACATTCACGAGGTGAAACGGGCATCCAGCTCCGGACTGAACGGAGCCGGCCCCTCCTCAGTGATTTCGTAGCCCGTCTCAATGCGGGCGCCGTGCCATTCCGGGTGTCCAAAGAAGCTGATGTCGATGCAGACAGTCATGCCGGGACGCAGCGCATCATCACTGTTGGGTCCGAAGAAAGGCGACTCGGCCTCGTGCAGCCCAATGGTGTGAGCAAAGGGGCAGACGATGTACTTGGCAAGTCCGTGCCGATCGTAGTAGGCCCGGCCGGGTTTGTCGATCTCACGGCCCGTGACGCCTGGCCGTAGTTGGGCCTTGGTCAATTTGAACGCTTCCTTGAGATGGCGGAGGCATTCCTTCTGCGAGTCGGTGTATTTTCCGGAAACAGGCAGCAAATCACCGACTACGCCGGCGTAACCATTCACCTTAGGCGCAATGCCGATCATGACCAACTCTCCCGGCTCCATCCGCTTCGTGGTGGCGGTCGGCACTACCGCATTCGACCGGGGCCCGGAGCCCACAATAGGCGTAAAGCCAAAGCCGGTGGCGCCCCGCCTGCGTGCGGCGTACTCGCCCGCCGCCGCAACCTCGATCTCCATAACACGAGGCGCGATCGCCTGCGTCATTGCGCGGTAACTCTCATCGGCCAACTGGAAGCCCGCTCGGATCTGCTCCCGCTCCCACGGTGATTTATCGTAACGCAACTGGACGTAGTCCGCCGTGACGTCGACCAGTTCGACTCCTTTGAATCCCTCGACAATCTGCTGATAACACTCGGCAGGCATGCGTCCGCCGCCGACCAGCCCGACTCGTTTTACCTGGCCGATCTTCTCGTTCAGCTCTCTGAATAGAGCCGGAAAGTCTATGATCGTCGCGTTAGGATACTCCTCGTCGGGTACCATGAAAACCGGGAAGTTGCGCGTCTCTTTAACGGCGCTGTCGAGCTTGGCGTAGGGTTCGCTCTCCGGCCCGCCCAGAAGCATGGGCTCGCCCGTCCTGGGCACGAGGACGGCCCCGCTTTCAAACTGGGGGCACC
>CAZBQH010000549.1:0-7515 GCA_964493915.1 uncultured Nitrospiraceae bacterium | reverse complement strand
TGTTGATGGTCGGACGCCGACGGCGACGGACCTGGTTGAAGGCGCCGCTCATTACACAATATAAACTCCACTATGAAAGCCTAGATCTTTCGTATGCATCGAGGGAACGCTCTGATTGTAAGTATTTGCAGCCTGTCCATGCAAAGAACAGCGAGATCACCAAGCTGACTTGTCCGGGCAGCCGTCTCGCCATTGCAACGCGGCACAGGCTGCGCTATGATTTATCTGGGAGAAAAGGAGGGGAATTGCAGATCAAGAAGTGCGGGCCCGGTGAATGTGTCGCCTTCCAACTCTGCGGTGACGAAAGGAACTGTGATGGACCTGCGTGAACTATTCGAACTGGTCGAGAAAGAGGGTGCCTCGGACCTCCTTATCAGCGCGGGCGCGCCGCCTATGCTGCGGCTTGATGGACGCCTCTACCGGACGCGGCACGATGTGCTGACGGTTGAGCAAACGAAAAAGGCAATTTACGCTATTTTGACAGATGATCAGAAACGGGTGTTCGAGGCCGAGAAGGAACTGGATTTCTCGCTGCCTGTTGGAAAAAGCCAACGCTTTCGCGTGAACGTGTACCTTCAGAAACAAGCGGTCACCGCTGCGTTCCGCCCGATTCCCAGCAAAATCCCCTCTTTAAGCGAGCTCGGTCTGCCCCCGGACACGGCCTCTTTTGCCCAAGCTCATCAGGGCTTGATCCTCGTGACAGGACCCACCGGACACGGCAAGACTACGACCCAGGCGGCCCTGATCGATCTGATCAACCATACGCGCGAGTGCCACGTAATCACGGTCGAGGACCCCATCGAGTTCATCCATCAGCACAAAAAGAGCATCGTTGATCAGCGGGAGGTCGGACAAGACACGCATGGGTTCATCAACGCTCTGAAGTATGTTCTGCGGCAAGACCCCGACGTGATTCTAATCGGCGAAATGCGCGACTTGGAAACCATCCAGGCAGCGCTCAGGGCGGCTGAGACCGGGCATCTTGTTCTGGCCACTCTCCATACGAACGACGCTGTCCAGACAGTGGATCGCGTCGTCGACGTATTCCCCGCTGCGCAACAACAGCAGGTCCGGTTTATGCTCTCGATGACCCTCTTGGCTGTGCTTTCGCAACGTCTTCTCAGCCGTTCCGACGGAAAAGGACGTGTACTGGCCTACGAGCTGATGAAGAACAACGGCGCCATCGCCAATCTCATACGGGAAGGCAAAACGCACCAAGTCTATAGTGTCATTGAAACGAACACAAAGGAAGGCATGACCACCATGGACCGGAGCCTCAAGAATCTCTACCTGGACGGTGTCATCACCTACGAAGACGCGGCCGGTCATATGCGCAATCCGAAAGCTTTGGCTGAATAGACGAGGGTGTGAGCCGGACGTGGGGACCGCAGCAACGGGATGCTGGTGTTTTGGATCCCGTTGTGGGCCGTGTTAAGATAGATTTAGTGCAAATAAAGGAAACTTGAGAGCGGCCCAGAGGATTAAGTTCGGTGGGTCGGGATAGTGTTGGGCCTGAAACAACAATCGGTGGGAATGAATGGCGGAAGGACCTGAAAGGGTAAGAGCGCTCGACCAGCGAAGGAATCTGCGCGTCATCGGACCCGAAGGCGCCGCGCTGACGGAGCGGAGCGACGAAGATCTGATGATCGAGCACGCGGCCGGCTCGGAAGCGGCATTCGAGGAGTTGGTTCGACGGCATCAGAAGGGCGTGTTGAACTATACGTATCGCATGGTGCAGAACCGCCAGATAGCCGAGGAGTTGACGCAGGAGGTCTTTATCGCGCTGGTTAAGAATGCCCAGCGTTACAAGCCGATTGCGAAGTTTACCACCTATCTTTACGCGATCGCTTCCAATATCGTCTCAAAGGAATGGATGCGGCAGAAAAGAAGGCCGCGCCTCTTTAACCTTTCAAACCTATGGGGTCGCTGGAAGAATGGCGAACAGGAGCCTGATCCGCTCGAAGAACTGAGCGATGAAAGCGCCGATGTCTTGGCGACCTTCAAGTATGACGAGGTCTCGGAAGCGGTAAACGCTGCTCTGAAGCACCTCCCAGAGCATCAGCGTGAAGCATTTGTGCTGCGGCGCTTCCAGGATCTGTCCTATGAGGAAATAGCAAGCGTAACCGACGCGCCAGTCGGAACAGTTAAGTCCAGGGTCGTTCGTGCAGAGCGGGCTTTGCGCCCGTACCTTGCTCCTTTCAGAGAGTATCTTTAGAGGATTCGGTTAGATGGTGCGCCATCCCAGCAAAAGTGAACTGCTGGCCTACGCGGAAAGCCTGTCCAGAGGACAAGGCGCTTTTTCTGCTCATGTAGGCGCTCATATCGCCCAGTGCGCAATCTGCCGCAAGGAAGTGTGCAGGATGTGCGCCACTTTCAGCTTTACCAGGGTCATTCCTCAACTGACGCCCTCGCCCGACCTGCAAGCCCGTACATTGGCGGCTGCTTACCAGGAACGGAGTACAAGACAGCAGAGTCGATCGCGCCTGAATATTCTTACGGGGGCTGCCAAGGCGGCAGCCTATGCCGCGGTCCTGGTGCTGACTGCAGCGCTGCTTTTCAATGTGGCTTCCAGCACGGAGGTGACGGACACGAACCTGGCAACGAATGGACTCCGCTTGAAAACGGGCGGCGTGACAGCCGCCAGCGCCGAGACGTTGCGCAAGGCGGACGAAATTCGAACGCTTTCAGAGGCGCTTCGACCAAACACCGCTCGACCGGGAAACCCGAGAGAACTTGAACACCGCCGCGCCGTCCAGCAACTGGACGCGCAACTCTACCAAGCGATATTGGCCCTTTCGAGGAATCCGGGTTCACCGCGCGTCAACCATGTGGTCTGTTCCAACCTCGAGCGTACGGTCGAGAAGCTCAGAGATCTGTATATCGAAAGAAGTCTCTAGATCCCGCATGTGGCACACGATCGTAAGAACCGCCAGGACGGCGCTCCTAGCGTGTTTTTTTGTCTGCGCTGCCAGTTACGCGGAAAGCCGCGTTATGGAACGCGTCGACTCGCTGATGGAAAGCCTTGCGCGCGCGCTCAACTACGTCGGTGAACGGGCAGAAGAGCTTTTCCCCCGTCGCTTCGGTCCTCTTCCCACAGATCACATCGATCCGGTCTCCGGGCTTGTAGCCAGCTCACGCCGCTTCGAGGAAAGATACCCGGTTGGACGAACTCCCGCGGTTTTCATTGTAAGTGAGTTTGGCGAAGTACGGGTCGGGACATGGGACAACCAAGTTGTCCTGGTGACGGCAGACATCGAGGTGCGCGCGGAAACGAACGAACTCGCCGGGGAAATCGCCCGAGGCATCGAGGTAGGCGTCGATGCTGCCGCCGAGAGCTTGAGTATCGTGACCCGTTGCCCGGATACGCGCGGTATTGGGCTTTGGTCTATCGAGGTTAACTACGACCTGACCATCCCTCGCAATGCCAGTCTGAACGGCGAGAATTTCTTTGGTGACACCCTGGTCGAAGGCGCTGGAGGTCCCTTGACGTTGAAAAGCCGTTTCGGGCAGATCGCCTTGACGGATGTCGGCGGCGCCGTGACCGTCGAGGCCCATGGCGAGTATCCTCTCATCGTTGACGGACTCGCCCAGGGAGGTGCCTTTGATCTGAACGGGACACAAGCGGAGTTTCACAATGCGGCGGGCCGATTGCGTGTCCGGAACTCGATGGGATCTACGGGCATCCATGACCTTCCTCCTGAAACAGACGTGGATGTTGTAAGCCAGAGCGGCCGGATTGACCTCTATCTGCCGGCGACCGCCGCGCCGGACATTGCGGCAAGCGCACTGTTCGGCCAACTCAAGTCCGATATTCCCCTGGACAAGACGTCCAGAGGCAACCTTGTTTTTGGCCGTAAAGCGAAAGTGGAAGCACGCCAACGGATTGGCCTTCACGCGACCTTCAGCGACGTCACTATTCATGCCGAAGGCGCCGAGCAAAAAAGCGATGTGAATCCTCTTCCTCAAGGCGAGTTAATCACAGAAGCCGTCTCCCTTTCAGAGAAGGTTGAAGAGGGAACGCCGATCCTCATCGATGCGACTATCGGCGATATACATGTCGCCGGACACGACAGTGCTGAGATAAAGGTCCAAGCCAGACGCCTTGTGCGGGTGGCGTACACGGGCAACGCCGATGATTGCCTGGCTGCACTTGACGTGCAGACGACTGCAGACGAAGAGGGTCTTGCCATTCGGACAAAACCGATACGGGACATGGCCGCGCTCGGGTGCATGTACTACCGGGTCGACCTGGACATCGCAGTACCGAACGTCTCCCCCCTGCGTATCGTTAGCCGTAACGGCCACACAAGCATCACAGCTACAGGGGAAAGCATCGAAGTCGACCAGCAAGAAGGGACCATTGCTGTGGAACACTGTAAAGGGACCCTGACCCTAACAAACCATCGAGGGGACGTGACTGTCACTGATTGCGCAGGTCCTCTGACTGCAACTGGCGACTATGGGTCCATCAGCAGCCGGAATATCTTTTCAGACCAGACGATCGCCTGCAACCAAGGCAAAGTGGTGATCGACGCGCCGCAGTCGAGTGTGAAGATAGACGGCGCCGGCAGCGATATCCGCATCATCGCTTTGGACGGGATTCGGGGCAGTTTTGAAGTGCGCGCGGAACACGGCGACATCGCGATGCTCGTGCCGGAGACGTCAGATGTCATGTTCTTCGTGACAGTCGAGAACGGCGCCGTAGACAGCAAGTTCGAGTTGAGCGGCACGAACCAACGCAATATTCAGCGATATCAGCGGCGATTGAACGAGGGGACGCACCGGGTCGAGCTGGAGGCCCGCGATGGAAGCATCACCATCAACTAGGTCCAAGCACAAGCGAGAGGAAACTGCATGATGAACGGAATCGACCGCAGGGCTTTTCTGACGGCTACGGGCGTCTGTCTGGCAGGGGCTGCAACGAGCAAAGCACAATCTGCTCGTCTCCGCTATTCAGCAGCTTCGAACGCTTCATGGCCTGTCTGCCTTAACACGAGCACCATCAGACCAGCCGCGCTCGAAGAGAAGATAGCCATTGCTGCAGAGACAGGGTACGACGGCATCGAGATCTGGGTCGAGGAGCTCGAGAAGTATGCTGCGCAGGGCGGCGACGTCGCCGAATTGGGCAAACGTATCGCGGACCAGGGCCTCTTTGTGCCCAATATTATCGGACTGTGGGATGCAATGCCTGCCGGTAAGGAGGCCTTCGAGGCGTCTCTCGAAGCCACCAGGAAGCGAATGGCCCTCGCAGCAGCGGTTGGATCCCAGCATGTAGCGGCGATTCCCGCGCCTGATCGCCCCGACTTCGATCTAGCTTGGGCCGCTCATTGCTATCGAGCCTTACTGGACATCGGCAGAAAGGAGTACGACATTACAGTTGCCTTCGAGTTCGTCGGCTTTTTGAAGGGCATTTATCGACTGGGCCAAGCCTGCGCTGTGGCTATCGATGCAGATGACTCGCGCGCTCGCCTTATTGCGGACGCGTTTCATCTCTATCGCGGCGGCTCGGGTTTCGATGGTTTGAACCATCTCAACGGGGCGTTTATCGCAGTATTTCACTGGAACGACGTCCCGAGCGAGCCGGCCGTTCAGGAGATGGGCGACAAGCACCGGATATATCCCGGCGACGGCATCCTGCCGCTGGCCGGGGTGTTGCGCACGCTCAAAGCCATCGGTTACAAAGGACCCCTGTCGCTCGAGCTTTTCAATGAGACCCTTTGGTCTCAAGACCCGAGGACAGTGGCCGAAACCGGACTCAGAAAAATCCGCGCCCAAATCGAGGCAGCGCAAGGCCCAACCGTCTCTGCCTGATTTCCGTAAGCACTGAGCCCTCCGGGCTCCCATCGAAAGGAAAGGCCTTTTTGGCCACAGACCGGCAGCGCCAGTGTCGTTCAGCAGCAATCACTGAAGGCACGCGTTTGGCTCGCCGTCAATACAGGTAGATTTCCCCGTGAACGCGCGTAAACCAATTCTGGTTTTCAGTCGTTCTTGATCATACAAAGAGTGGACGAAAACCAATCATACCGTTTCCACTCGCAGACGCAGGTTCTTATGGAGCAATCCTCCTCCTCCTCCCCTTGCCTCAGCAGGGGGTCGGCGAGAGAGCCGGCCCCCTGTTTGAGGATTCAACAATACCAAGCGATGCGCGGGAACGAGTTTGACCATTTTGCCGGGAGGGACCTCTCCGGCTGCTGAGGGGCCGGCTTTTGAGCAAGACCCACGCGCGCTTGGCAAATCACGCGAAGACACGGACGTGCCGTTGACAAGCCTAGCCGTTCTGCTCTATATTCCTGGCGCCATGAAGGGCGATCCGGTGGGACAAGACGGCTTTTGGCAGGCTCAAAACGATGAATCAGGGCTGTTCAGGAACCATGCCTGCGCAATCGGCTAAGCTCGTGAACCCCTTTTTTCTCGTTGGTCCTGAGCGATCCGGAACCACGCTGCTCCGGCTGATGCTGGACCACCATCCCCGAATCTGCTGCCATAGCGAGTTCGAGTATGCAGTCAATCAGATTGCGCCGAACGGTTCCTGGCCAGACTTGAAAGCCTACCATGACTCCCTTCGCTTAAACCGGGTATTCATCCACGATGGATTCGAGATAGACGAAAGCCTGTCTTACCCGGAACTGATATCCAGCTTTCTTATACAGCGTCAAGCGCGCTCAGGAAAGCCTGTTTGCGGGGCGACCGTTCACCACCATTTTGACCGTTTGCTCGACATCTGGCCCGACGCTCGGTTCATTCGTTTGCGCCGCGACCCAAGGGATGTCGCGCGTTCCACTATCGGCATGGGCTGGGCCGGCAACGTCTATCATGGGGCCGATATCTGGATCGAGGCGTTCAAAACATGGCAGCGCCTGAAGAACAAGGTGTCTGCTGACCGGTATATCGAGCTTTTATACGAGGATTTGGTAGCGGATTCCCGCAAAGAACTTACGAGAATCTGCGCCTTCCTGGGTGAAACGTTCAGCGAGGAAATGTACACTTACCCCGAAGACAGCCCCTATGAACTCCCCGATTCTTCACTGGCCACGCAATGGAAACGGAAGCTGTCGGAGCGGGAGATCCGGCTCGTCGAGCACCGCCTCGGATCGATGCTGACCGAAGACGGCTACGCAGCAAGCAGTCTGCCTCCCCTGGAACCCGGTCCGTTTCTGGGCTATTGTCTTGCCATTCAGAACTACGCCGGAAAGGCGCGATATGGGTTTCGCCGCTATGGCGCATGGCTTATGGTCCAGGGTTTTGTCGCCAGACGCCTGGGGATCAGGAAAGTCCTGGAACGGGTTCGACAGCAGCGCAACGCGATCGATCTTGCTCTGAACAGGCGAGACAAACGCCCAAAATGATCCGGCTGCCTGGTGCGGGCTTTCATGGAACGCTGACGTGCTTAGGGCGGGCAAACCATGTCTTCACACGCTTTCCGTAAGGGACCATTATCAGCAATTGCTCCTTTTCGCCTTGATCGAGGCCGGGCAGAAACCAGACGCCAAAGGCGTAGAGCACAGCATACACGCA
>CAZBQH010000548.1:0-4366 GCA_964493915.1 uncultured Nitrospiraceae bacterium | reverse complement strand
CGTGGGCAGAAAGAAGGAAACCACAGGGGACGGGAAGAGAAAGGCAAAAACGTGAAGAGAAGCGGGCCGTACCGGCACGCGTGACGGGTGTGTTGTCTACGAGGGTTTTTGATGCCATAGCTGCGCTTATGTGCGCGAAGGAGGAATGAACCATGTGGAAAGGAAAGAGGTATACTGAGGGGCAGAGGGGCTTTACGCTGATTGAGCTCCTGGTGGTTATCGCCATCATCGGCATCCTGGCATCCATCCTGCTCCCGGCGCTCTCGCGGGCCCGCGAAGCGGCCCGGCGGGCGTCTTGTGCGAACAATCTGAAACAGTGGGGGTTGATCCTCAAGATGTTCTCGGGCGAACAAAAAGGGGGGGCTTATCCCGGTTGGTCGAATGCGGTCCCTCATTCCATGCCCCCCATGCCGAGCTCGCCGTGGATTCTACCCTCAGGGATGGGAGTGGACAGCCAGGCATTGTATCCCGATTACTGGACAGACCCGGCAATCGCTGTCTGCCCTTCCGACTCCCACGGCGACTGGATCGGTTCCTCCTACCTGCTATTGGAGGGCGACCATGTCCAGACGGTGAAACGTCAAAGCGAGGTCCTTGCTCGCTCAACTGAGGCTGCCAAGCAGCAGAACAAGGGCTGTTTACATGCCTTATTGGGCACGCCCGTATCGTATGTTTATCTTGGTTATGCGGTGGATTCGGCATTGCAGCTTGCCGATTTCGTGCAAGTGTGCTGGATGCACTCGTGCCTGTTGTGGCTGTTGGGGCAACAAGGCAACCTGCCGGGCTTTTACTGGGGGTTTCCAGGGACCGACGCCGCCGCGGGCGACCCAAATAACCAGTGCCGGTTTTACTACGGGATGGTGGTGGACCGAGGGACTGAAGATCTTGTAACAAACGTTCCGGCCGTTTCGTGGTGGCCGAATTACTCGCAGTGGGCCGGCGTCGTGGATTGGCTTGATGAGAACGGCAATCCGCTGCCTACCACGTACCACAAACTTCGCGAGGGTATCGAGCGCTTCTTTATCACCGATATCAACAACCCAGCGGCTGGGGCCAAGGCCCAAAGCGAGCTGGTCGTCATGTTTGATGCTTGGGGCAACACGGCGGGCTCGTGGATGACCGGGGGTTGGGGGAACCCTGAAGATGCGGCCACCCTGCGATTCAACCATGCTCCCGGCGGTTCCAATGTCCTTTACATGGACGGCCATGTCGAGTTCATTAAGTACAACACGGAGTTCCCCCTCAAAAACATGAACTGGGGTATGTGGATGCCGGGCGATGTTATCTCAGCGGCCGGCGGTTTTGGCTGAACCCGTTCGCATGAAAGCATGATTCGGTTCCGCTCGGGCGCGGCTGCATGGGAAACCGGTTTATCTGGACGGCAAAAAAGGCTAGAGTCACCTCGATCGGGGTTTCCGGTCAGCGACTCCCGAGGTGGGGCCGCCTTATCACAAGATAAATGAGGAGGTTTGCTGTGTCTCTTCAGTTCTCAATCCAGTGTTGTGTTGGGCTCCTTTTCCTGCAGGTCACGTCCCTCGGATCATCTGAGAGCTCAAATGAAGCAGAGCTCGCGCCCCCAGAAAAACGGGCAATACTTCCAGGAGCGCATTCGAGCGAGGCGCCGGCCGGTCGACCGGAAGGCCCGCCGCGTTTTCGCGGCATCCATTTTAATCCGCAGTTCAAGCCGGGCATAGAGGCAGCCAACCCGCCCTGGTTGCTCTTTTACAGTGAATACCGGCGTGAGGTACAAACTGCCTTGCAGGACCTTGCCAGCAAGTTGGGCCTGAACTTGGTGGACATCTTTGTGCCCATTCCTCATACGCTGCGCGTTCCTCAACAGGCGCCTGAAACAGGGCAACGTGTGGACCAATGGGCGAACAAGGCCTATCTTGACAATGTAGCCGCTTTTGTTGACGACTGCTACGATGCCAACCTGTCTGTCGAACTCGACCTGGCGTGCAACATGTGGGTGCCCTACTCGATTGAGACAACGGCGCATATTGCCAACAAGGGTCACTGGCCGATTCCCGACGATACGCCATGGGACGAGTCCGCTACGTGGTATCGCGGCGTCATTGAATACGTCGAGAGCCACACGACCCACCCAGAGAGCATCGCCCTCTGGTGCATGATGGGCAACCACGCATTGGGGAACGCCGAGCCCTGTCTTTGGGACCGGGAAGACAACCCTGCGTTTGCGGCCTATACGGAACGGTTTGTTAAAGAAGTATGGCCTGTTTTCCGGTCTGCCGGCCGGCGGCCCAAGGCGGGGCCCATTATGATGCCGGTCTTCTCCGCTGATCCCTACTGGATGAAGAAGACGAGCGAACAGCGCCTGAGTGGGTTCTCGAACCTGAAGAAATGGCTGATTGATGATTTGGCCCTCCCCCCGGACTACTGGGTGATGAGCACCTATCCGCTTTGCGATCCCGGGCCGGACGGCTTTCATTATCTTTCTGCGATCGCCCGAATACTCGGGCCCGAGAGCATGACTCGAATGATTTCCACCGATCTGAAGTGGCACAACTGGGATGGGGGCGGCCTATACACTTCAATCATACCTACTGTGGATCATGCCGGGGTCGAACTGTTGGAGTGGAACTTCCGCAAAGTCTCCGAATATGGCATGGCCGGATGGTGGGTATGGTCCTACCAAGACACATCAAAGGACTCATGGGGGATCCGCACGGTCAACGGCGATTGGAAAGGCGACCTGATGCAATGTATCCGTAAGCAAGCTCCCATCGAGTGACCACGACCCCGATCTGCTCCTATTTCGACAACTCTCGCGACCGGTCTTGCGCGTCTTTCCGCCGATAGGCATAGCCGCTGTTAAGAAAGATCGGTACGCCCCTAGAGTTCAGACGGGGGAGCCGGCCCCGTCGACGCACGCACAACAAGCTCGGGTCTCAACTGCAGGGCTTTATGTCGGTTGTTCTGGCCCCCGGGATCATCGATGCGTTCCAACAGAAGGTCGACTGCTGTTTGCCCTATCTCTGCGATCGGCTGACGGATTGTTGTGAGCGGGGGATCCAGATGTCTTGCAAAGTCCAGATCGTCAAACCCAATCACGGACAGCTGCTCAGAGCACGAGATGCCGCGTTCGCGCGCCGCACGCATTACGCCGCGGGCGACCAGGTCGTTCATACACAACACGGCAGTCGGTACGTCGCGCAGAGACAAGAGCGTGTGGGCTGTTTCTTCTCCCGCCATATCGTCGGCCTGCACGCTTATCTGGACTTGCGGCGGTTCACATGGCAAGGACCGTGCTCTCAGAATGCTTCGGAATGCATCGATGCGCTCATGCACGCCCTTGGTCAGAATCTGACCGGCTGCGAACGCAATGCGCTGATGTCCAAGCTCTATCAAGTGCTCCAACGCCATCTGGACGCCCAAATAGTTGTCTGTTTCGACGCAGTCATAGTCAGGAGAAAAGCCGTCGACGAACACAACGGGTTTTGTGGCTTTCAGCATATTAGAGAAGTGAAGTGGCAGGTGCTCTGTGACGGCGTAGCTTGTGATGACGCCGTCAAGCGCTTGCCGCGGCAACAGCTTGGCGGCATTCACCGAGTTTTCGCTGGCGCCGCATACTGAGAAAAGCAGCGTCGTATACTGATGCCTGGCCGCATAGGTCTGGATGGCATACGCGAGACTCGAGAAGAAAGAATGGCGGATATCCGGGAGCAGCAATGCGATTGTCTGGGTCCGTGCGTGAGACTGCGGCGGGGCCGTGAAGACGCCGACTCCCCGTTTGCGGTACAGTACGCCTTCCTTCACGAGCGCGCCTATAGAGTGCTGAATCGTGATGATGCTGACGCCCATCTCTGCGCTCAGCCCTTTATACGTGGGCAGTTGATAGTGCGGCGGCCATTCGCCGCTTTCAATCTTCTCAAGTACGGCTTGCCTGATCTGCGTGTAAAGAGGCTCGGCCGGTCCGCGACTGACTCGAATCCCGGGAACTCTGTCCATCTTTTTACTCAAAAAACCGGCGCCCCTTGCTGCTTTCTTGTGTGGAAAACAGGACCGCAATCCCCTCGTAACTATACCTTGCCGTTAGCGCGCTTTCAACGGGCCCGGCGCGCCGGGCAATCGACACATGCGGTTCAACACGCTGGAATGGGCGCGCTGAGAACGGCGGCCCTTACAGCCGTCGCTCCGCATAGCGCGCCTGTGGGCCAAGGGAAGCACGGTAAAAGCCCACCTTAGACGTTGCGGACGCTGCCGAGGTGGTCGTGGGCGAAGTAGGCGTACGTGCCGGTACTGGGATTGCTGCCCGACACCATGGCGAGAAGCGTGGCCACTTCGGCGTTCGGGTTTTCGATGACGTAGCTCTCGGCCAACGTGCCGCCGGAGGTTTCCTGGTTGA
>CAZBQH010000547.1:0-11393 GCA_964493915.1 uncultured Nitrospiraceae bacterium | reverse complement strand
CGACGGGGATCGAGCCGAAGCGCGTCGGCGGCTTCCAGAACTCCTCCTGCGCGGGCAGCGCGTCGGGCCGTTCGTCGCGCTCGTCGACCTCCGGCGGGGGAATGAAACTATCCTTCAAGGGGCCAGTTGCTCTTTCTTCTTCGGGATGTTTCTCCCTCATGATGGTACCCTCGCCTCCATGCTGTGCCGCATGTCGTGGACGGCTCACAATGATGGCACAGATTGCGGCAGACGGCAAAACACAGACGCACGCCCGGTGCACAGTTAGTGCGCAAGACGTCCTGCCTGGCCCTAGACAGCCCCCATAGCGCCTCCGGCGCCCTACCGTCCCTGACAGTGCCACGACCCCCCATGGAGGGCGTTTTGAGGGGTGTTTTTTGTGGCAGTCTGTGGCAGGGCTGCCACAAGATGGGTAAAATAACAGCAAGACCAGGCTGGAGAACTCCCCTCGCCGCACATGCAAAAACGCCCGCACATGCCTTCAGGGAAAGCAGCTACGGGCGTCCTAACGCTGTCGATGGCGGAGAGGGCGGGATTCGAACCCGCGGAGCCCCTTTGAGGAGGCTCACACGCTTTCCAAGCGTGCGCCTTCAGCCAACTCGGCCACCTCTCCGCTGAAAGACGGATTGTAGGTGGATTCCGTGTTTTTTGTCAAAAAAACGTGTCATGCAAGCGGCTATAGCTATAGCCGGAGTTAGCGAATCTGTAAGCGATTGTGTCGCCCCACGGTCCTGAAGGCATAGCATTTCTCAGTGTAGGCCACTATACTTGCGGGGGACAAGCAGTCCGCTGTTTCGAAGGGGATACGGAACCGATGGAGGAATCATGAGCAAGAAGCCGAACATCGTTCTCTGTACTTGCGACCAACTTCGTGCGTTTGAAACGGGATGCTACGGCAACGAGGTTATCCGGACACCGAATGTGGACCGGCTTGCACGTGAAGGCGTTCGCTTCGAGAACGCCGTGACCAATTTCCCCGTGTGCATGGCGGCGCGGTCGGTGTTGATCTCGGGTCAGTTCAACCGGACCTGCACCGGGGGCATGGGCAATGTATGTTTCCCGGGGAGGCCCGGAGAGGTCAATATGCCCGAGTATCCGGACGCCGGGCGGCCGCACCTGAAAGACGAGACGCTTCCAGAGATTCTGCGGGGGCAGGGTTATCGGACGTCCGTCGTTGGGAAATGGCACATCCATTCGTGGCCGCATGATGTTGGGTTTGACGACTACCTGATCCCACGGGTTCACCATTGCCACACGGGGCAGTGCTTCACGGAGAACGGCGGCCCGGAGTTTGTGCCGGATGGTTACAGCGTCGAGTTCGAGGCGGAACGGGTGAAACAGTATCTGCTGTCGCAAACCGGCCAGGATCAGCCGTTCTTCCTGTATTACAATATCTCGCCGCCGCACTGTCCTGTAGACGATGCGCCGGAGGAATACCGGGCGCTGTACAGGCCCGAGGATGTGGCGCTGCGGGCGAACGTGGACTTGAGCAAACCGCTGAACAATCAGGACTATTGGTTCAAGGTGTACCGCTGGGACTTCCGGCATTACAACCTCCACCTGCCCTATACCGAGCGGCTGCCGGAAGGGTATTCGCTGCGCCATCTGATCGCGGAGTACTACGGCATGACGACGTGGATGGACGCCGCTTTCGGGAAGATGCTCAATGCATTAGATGCGGCGGGCCTTACAGACGATACGATTGTGGTGTTTGTCGCAGATCATGGCGACAACCTGGGGAGCAATGGATTGGTGCAGAAAGGCGGTCCCAACGAGGAGTCCATCCGGATCCCGATGATTATCCGTTGGCCTAAGCGAGCCCAAGCCGGCTCCGCCGTCAAAGGGTACATATCAAGTCTAGTGGATTTGGCGCCTACGTTGCTCTCGCTTATCGGCGTGTCCAAGCCGCAGCATTTCTACGGGCGGGACCTGGCGCCCCTGGTGCTCGGACACGATGCGGACATCGAACCTTGTGCGTTCATCGAGACGGGCGGCGGGATCGCGGTACGTTCCCTCACTCACACGTACTATCTGCCCTTCGCTAATCCGGATCATGTTTTGGCAGACCGTCCTTCGCAATTCTTCGACCTTCAGAGGGACCCCTACCAAATGAGCAATCTGGCCGGTGCAACGCCGCTTCCCGCAGCGGCCGGCGAGCTGGATGCGAAGCTTCGGAAGTGGCATGCAAGCATCCCCTGGATGGCCGCATGAGACAGGGACAGCCCCCAAGGCGCAGGCGGCTGAGTCGCGGGGCCGCTGCCGGCTGTATGCTGTTGTTGCGGGGGCCTGCGCAAAGGAATGCCCAGTTGTAAGTTGGGAGACACAGGATGATCGCGGTACGCAACGTAAGCTCCGTTTTGCTGGTGCTGTTTGCTTTGGGGTGGGACACCTGGGCCGAGTCTGGTGCGACCTCGCCGGCACCGGACATAGAAGGGGAGACGCGCATGACGTGGTGGCGCGAGGCGCGCTTCGGCCTGTTTATCCATTGGGGACCGGTGAGCCTCGAGGGGACCGAGATCGGATGGTCGCGAGGCGGAGAACGGCGCGGCCTGAGCGTGGAGGCGGGGCCGGGCTCGATTCCCGTCGAGGTGTATGACAATCTGTACAAACGGTTCAATCCCACAGCGTTCGACGCGAAGGCGTGGGTGGCGCTGGCCCAGGCCGCGGGGATGAAATACCTAGTCTTCACCACCAAGCACCACGATGGCTTCTGCATGTTCGACAGCGCACGGACGGATTACAAGATCACCCTTTCGCCGTTTGGCCGCGACGTGGTCCAAGAGCTCGCTGCCGCATGTCATGAGGCCGGCCTGAAACTTGGCTTCTACTACTCGCCGCCTGACTGGCATCATCCCGACTATGAGACGGTAAACCATGAGCGATACATTGACTATCTTCATGGGCAGCTTCGGGAGCTATGCAGCAACTACGGGCAAGTGGACATCATCTGGTTTGACGGCCTGAGCGGCACGGCTGAGGACTGGGATGCGGAACGTCTGATGGCCATGATTCGCGCGCTTCAGCCCCAGGTTGTAATCAATAACCGTGCAGGATTGCCGGAGGACTTCGACACTCCCGAGCAGACTATTGGCGCGTTTCAACGTGAGCGGCCGTGGGAGAGCTGCATCACCCTCTGCAATCAGTGGGCGTGGAAGCCGGGGGACGCCATGAAAACGCTCAGGGAGTGTTTGCACACGTTGATCCGGTGTGCAGGGGGCGACGGCAACCTTTTGCTTAACGTGGGACCCATGCCCACGGGCGCGATCGAGCCGCGCCAGGCGGAACGCCTCCGCGAGATAGGCGCTTGGCTCGCCAAGTACGGTGAAACCATCTACGGCACGCGGGGCGGTCCTTACAAACCAGGCGAGTGGGGCGCCAGCACGTGCCGCGGGAACACGGTCTACTTGCACCTGCTCGATTCAGAAGCAGCCATGGTTGTGCTGCCGCCCTTGCCGTGCAAGGTTGTGCGGTCCTATGCGCTGACGGGCGGCAGCGTGTCGGTCGGGAACACAAAGACAGGGCTCGCAATCGAGATCGCAAAGGGGAATCTCGACCCTATCGACACCCTTGTTGCGCTTGAACTGGATACCATCGCCGAGCATCTCGAGCCTATCAGCATTCCGTCAGGCTCGCTCGCACTGAATGGTCAAGCCACCGCGTCGAACGTGTTTGCCTCGATGGAGGATTACGGGGCCGACAAGGCCTTCGACGACGACGAAAGCACGCGGTGGGCGACGGATGCAGGTACACGCGAGGCTTGGCTTGAGGTCGACTTCGGTGCGCCCCAGAAATTCGGTCGTGTGACGATCGATGAAGCGTGCGGCATGCGAATCCAGCGCTTTGCTTTGCAGCGTCGCCAAGGCCATACCTGGGAGACTTTCTACACCGGGACCACCATCGGCCCAAAGTGGAGCGTCGAGTTCGAGCCGATGACGGCGCAGGCGCTTCGCCTCCATATTCTCGAGGCTTCCGAAGGGCCGACGGTCTTTGAGTTTCGGGTGTTTCCAGGGCGCTAGAGACGCAAAAGTCGTGACCATGCTTGGCTTGGTCGAGAGGGCGTGCGTCCGGGCGGTGACCGCTCGCGAGAGACGCGTCCCGACGCACTCGTTCTCCCTTGCCAGGTTCGGGCGTCTGTCGCAGGTTGAAGCACTATGGCAACGATGGCAGAATGTCTCGGCGTGAGAGCGGGAGCGCCCTGAGCATGAGGGAGTTTGTGAATTGACGGGCCTGGCGCCGGTAATCACCCTACTGGTGATCGTTGCCGTGTCTCTTCTGGTGACGCGGATTGCCACCGTGGCGCTGAGCTTCACCGGATTGTCGCGAGAGCTTGCGCGGTTTCAGGCGCGCTCGGCTTTCAGTGGCACCGGTTTTACAACGAGCGAGTCCGAGCGCGTTGTCGAGCACCCTGTGCGCAGGCGCATCATTCTTATCTTGATGCTTGTGGGAAACGGGGTGTTTATCGGTACGGTGTCGACTCTTGTTGCCACGTTCCTGCAAACCAGTGGAACGGGGTCAATGCTGAGCACTGTGGCCTTGCTCGTGGTGGGGCTCGGCCTCCTTTGGCTGATATCGGCGAGCAAATGGATCGACAAATGGATGTCGGTCGTCATCGGGTGGGCTTTGCGCAGATGGACGCACCTGGACGCCCGCGACTACCACGGGCTGCTCCATCTCTCCGAAGGCTATACCGTTACTGAGTATGTTGTTCACCAGGGCGACTGGGTGCAGGGAAAGCCGCTCATCGAGTTGCGCCTTGGCGATGAAGGTCTGCAGGTGCTCGGCATCCTGCGCAAGACAGGCGAATACGTCGGCACGCCTACCGGGTCGACCTATATCCGGCAAGGTGATACGCTTATCCTGTATGGCCGGACTGACCTGCTCGCTGAAATCGAGGGGCGTAAAGCGGGCCCGGCGGGCGACGAAGGGCACCGCCGGCGTATCGAGGAGCAACAGCGTCTTCTCGCACTTCAGAAAGGGGAAGAGCGTATGCGCGGCGAGCGGGACTCAGGAAAAGGCGCAACAGGCGAGACGTCTGCCTGAAGTCTGGGCCGAAGCGGCTTCAGTCTTCCGAAGCGCCGGGTTCAACAGGTTCCTCGGATTGGACAGGCAAACGGCGTCCCGCGAGAAGAGCGGAGACAACCGCGCCAAGACCTCTGAACAACATCCCAAGGGCCAGGATCCACCCGAAGACAGGGATTAAGAAGGCGGCTTCCGCGGCGAGCCCTCCCCACAAGATGTGGCGAGTTTGGACGGCGGTTTGCGTGGGAGGGAAGATACGTGCGCCGAGGCTGGCATAGGCCAGGCTATAGCCGGCGATGATCAAGGCGCCGAGACAAAAGAGGACCAAAGCGCCGAAAAAGGCCAGGATCCCTGTCTGAAGCAAAAGAAGCCCCACAAGAAGCCCAATAACCGCATTGACCACGCCGATCCAGAAGGTGCGCTGACCGGGTCTTTGGTAAACGGCAAGCATGCGGCTATGCGCGTAAGGGAACGTAGCCGCATACCATACGGCCATCCCGACAAAACCTACTTTCAGAAGAAGCCAAGCCAGAAGGACAGGCAACCACAGGACCCCAAAGCCGAGGGCCTGGGCGGGCTGCAGGTCGGAGGCGGCGCTGATTGGTTGGAGCGCAAACGGTGCCAATGATATGTCGCTCATCATCAATTCCTCGCTGTCTTACTCATGTTTACGCCTGTATTTCGCATGTCTTGGAAGAATCTGAGGGATCTCGAAAGGCACAGAGGAACGCAAGGTCATCGCCTCGAAGCCGTTGAATGCTGCGAGAAGCAGCGCGCTGCCGGCCAAAAGCCCCCACATGAGCAAGGGCGAAAGGACATCCCTTGCAACGA
This sequence comes from uncultured Nitrospiraceae bacterium, assembly GCA_964493915.1. GTDB lineage: Bacteria > Hydrogenedentota > Hydrogenedentia > Hydrogenedentales > SLHB01 > CAZBQH01. The sequence goes on along the minus strand of CAZBQH010000547.1, from coordinate 5,543 downwards.
GCTGTCCGGCGAGCTGCCTATAGACAGCTATCGCCTGCTCGTGCAGCCAGACGCCTATGCCATGCAAGTCGAGTGTGGCCGCCCATGTTGCTGCTTGGTTCCACAGGTTTTCCGGCTCAACGGGCAACGGATAGTACCAACCCCCGAGAACTGCGGCGATGGACAAGGCCAGTGCGAGGGCGAAGCCGGGATAGAGCCGGAATCGGTTAGCATAGGGCGCATACTGTGCCGCGAGCCGGGTTTCGAGTTCCGTGGGCATCGCCTCGACAGGCAGCATGTGCAACGTTTCCTCGAGCCGTTCGAGCCGGTCGAGATAAGCCCCGCAACCGGCGCATCGGGCCGCGTGGGCCGCCGCCTCGATTGGGAGCTCGGTGCCTTCATCAAACCATCTACGGATGCACTGTCTCACTTCGCTGCAATTCATGGGTCCTCTTCCTCGACAAGTCGCTCTCGAAGGCTCTTGCGCGCCCTGCACAGCGCCACCTTCGCCGCCCCTTCGTTCATGTCCAACATGCTCGCGGCCTCCCGTATCGAAAGCCCCTCGTAATAGTGCAGATGAATCAGCGCAGCGGTGCGGGGAGGCAATTGGCGCACCGCCGCCGCGACCCGTTGCCCGAGTTCAAGCTGTTCCATGTGTGCGCAACCGCCTGAGCGGGCTGCGATCTTTTGGACCAGGGGCCGGCCCATTTCGTCCTCGCCATCTAGGCTCACAAAGCGCCCTCGACGCCGCCGCGCACGCAGGGCATTGAGCCCCGTATTGGTCGCGATTGCATAAATCCAGTTGCGGAATGGCCGAGCCGTGTCGTACTGCGCCAAAAAGCGGTAGGCCTTCAGAAAGGTCTCCTGAGTAAGGTCTTCCGCCTCGTGTCGATCCTGGACCAGCCGCACCAGATGCGTGTAGATTCGCGCTGAATAGTGTTTCACGAGTCTCCCAAACGCTTTGCTGTCGCCGCTCCGCGCAAGGAGCGCCTGATCGCGCTCCCAGACCTGTATGTGATCGGTCGATACGCCGCTCTGCAACGAGGCTTTCCCCCGCGCATCTGGACGCCCGTCCTCACAGGAACCCATTGCGCTCTCCGTTGGCCGGGGCCGGCGGCCGCCCCTGCGCACCCCGGCTTCGCGGGGCTCTGTGATGATTTGCTCAGTAGACACGATAAGCCGCCGCTATCTTGCGGGCTGTTGTTGCCGCAACGTGATCAGGACCTGACCACAACTATCGATGGGCGTCTGAAATACCGCCATAGTCCCCGCGCCGAAGCTTGTTGCGTCCATATTCCACATAGTGGCTGCATCTTTATTTTCCTGGAGTGCGCGGTGCCGATCAAACTTCGCAGTACACCGGCCCATAAAGCGCCGATGCGGGGACTGTCCGTATCGGAGCATCCGGGCGCCGCCGCTTCGTTGGCGCTAGCCGCGATACCCGTCGCGAGCGCCTCCAACGGCCACAAAAAGGGCAGCTCCTCGGCAGCCGCTTCTGTATCGTCCGACCATGCCATCTCTACACCAGACGCCGGGTCATGGTTACAGTCCGCAAGGCAACGGACGTTTTTCCTCCGCGTGGGACGTAAGCAGCTGCAGCCCAACGTGATAATCGCCTTCGGCCCGGTTACTCGTTGGTTGGGCATGGAGAGAAGAAAAAGACCCACCTAGGCTTCCTACTGATTGTGGAATTTGCGTAAGTCCTCCATTTCAGGTGTGGCTTGTCTGGTGATTGAGGCATTGGACCAAGCGCAAACAGATGTTACAGTAACTGAACGCAAACATGAGGGATCTTTCAAAGGCCTCGAGAGGATGCTTAAACAGCGAAAGAGTAATAAGCGCGGGCAGTCCGCAATGTTGTGTATTTTATGCTAGGTTGTTTCCAGCATACAGGTTCTTGGATAAGCCGTATAGACGCATGGAGGCATGTTAATGAAAAGCGCCCTGGCTTTCTTCCTGCTGATCGTTCTTGTTGCCGGTTGCGCTCCGTCGGAAAGGACCACGCTGAATGTCGTGATGAATCTCACGGAAGAAGAATGGTCCGTGTTCCGTGAGCAGGTCTTTCCCAAGTTCGAGGACCGTTACGGCACTCCGATACGCTCTTACCAGATATCTTCCGGACAGTTGGACACTAAGCTCGAGGCGCTCAGCGAGGCAGGTAAGTCGGAGATTGACGTATTTGCGCAAGACAATATGAGTTTGGCTGCTTTGGTTAACAAGAAACTCGTCTTGGATCTTTCTGAGCACATGACCCAGATCCCCTCGGAGGTGTTCCCGAACCTGATTGATGCAGCCAAGTTCGACGGACGTCTCCTTTTTATGCCTTTCCGGCCCAACGTGCAGATTGTCTATTTCAACAGCGAAGCATTTCAACAATATGGACTGGATGTGCCGAAGACTTGGGACGAGTTGATGGCGGTAGCCAAAGTTTTCAAGGAGAAAGAGGGCGTCGGAAGGGTTGTATTCAAGGGATATGGCGGCAATCCGACCGCGACGCAAGTCTACGAGTTTGTGCTTCAGGCCGGGGGGGACCCCTACGCGTTTGATGACGAAGGATGCGTGCGGGCGTTCACTTTCCTTCAGAAGCTTGGACCGTATCTATCACCCGAGTCGCAGCGTGCCAAGTGGGACAGCGTCAATGAGATCTTGGCGCGGCAGGACGGGCATCTGGCTCAGAACTGGCCCTTTGGCGTGTCGATCCTCATTAAGGACTACGGCCTCGATTTCATCGAAACGTACAGTGGCTGGGCTGGTCCTGCCGGGGAACGCCACGTAATTGGCGGGGATGTGCTGGGCATCCCCAGAACTGCGAAGTTCAAGGATGAGGCTTTGGATTTCATCTACTTCCTACAGTCCCAGGAGGTTCAGGAGATTCTGGTGCGTGAACTAGGATGGCCTTCAATACGAGAAGACGCTTACGCAGAGGTCGCCGACTGGCAGAAGCCGCATTTCGAAGCTATTCAGCAAGCCTTGAGAAAAGGGATATTCCGAGAGAATATCGTCTGGTGGCCTGCATACAAGAAATATGTGGCCCGAGCATTTCAGGATATTGTGATGGAGGGAAAAGACGTCCGCGACACCCTCAGGGCCTATAAGGCTCAGATGGAAGAGGAAAAGGCACTGTACCGTTGAGTCTCGTTAGTCGGCTAAGAGAATACCGGTTTGAGGTGGCTTGCCTTCTGCCGATGATGCTGTATCTTGTTGTGTTTACATTCCTGCCCGTCGTGCAAGTATTTAGAATTAGCTTCACAGACCCTGAGACCGGGGCGCTCACATTTAACAATATGACGTTGCTGCTCCGGCAAGGGGAGTTCCGCGCAGCGTTTCTGAATACACTGATTGTCGCCCTCGGTTCACTGACCATCGAGATCTGTCTCGGCTTGCTTCTGGCCATAATGCTGTCAAACCAAGGCTGGGGATCCGGTTTGGTCAAGTCTCTCTTTATGTTGCCTTTGGCCATACCGACCGTGGTAGCGGCGGTGATGATGACCTATATGTTCTCGTCATCGGGATGGGTGAACCGCATTCTGATGGACCTTGGGATTATCAACCAGAGAATCCTTTGGTTAAGCGGAGATTATAAGAGCCTTTTCACGATAATCGCCGCTGATAGCTGGAAGGTCACCCCCCTTGTAATGTTGATACTCCTGGCAGGTTTGCAGTCGATCGATAGGCAGCTGTACAAGGCGGCCCGCATAGACGGTGCAAAACCGGGCTACATATTCCGGCGCGTGACGTTACCTCTTCTGATGCCCTCGATTACAACGGCTGTCATCATTCGAGGAATCGATGCTTTCCGAATATTCTCCTTGGCCCTTGTGCTGGTGGGGGAGAATCTGAAAGTGTTGGGGACGTACGCCTATCTCGAGTATGCGGAGTACAACAACCAATACCTATCGGCGGCTACCGCGCTGATACTCTTTGTGGTGATCATGGTGGCCATACTCGTCTACATCCGGGCAGTTGGACAGAAAGGCTTGCAGACCAAATGAGTAAAGCGAACCTCGGAGCATGGATCATCAGCCTTGTTTTTGCTGCACTGCTGCTTTTCCCGCTTTACATCATGTTCAAGATCTCGGTGAGTGCCCCTGAAGACATTTTTCAGGTACGGCCGCCATACGGGATCGAGCACTTTACGTGGAGCCATTTCAAGGAGGTGTTCGCGTCAGGAGAGACCTTTTACAGACCGTTGCGCATGAGCCTGGCAACAGCTTTTTCCGTGACCATCCTGAGCTTGCTCATCGCGACACCCGCAGCGTATGGGATTTCCCGTTTGGATGTCCGCTTGCGGTACGGGCTGATCCTGACGATCTTTATGAGCCGGATGGTGCCGGAGGTGAGCATTGCATTGCCCATATCGATTACCTTCATAAAGATGGGGCTCTTTGACACAACGGCCGGTCTGGTGTTGGCGCACCTGATCAGGGTTTTGCCAGTCACTTGCTTTATCCTCGTGAGTGTGTTTGGAGAGTTCCCGGTCTCCCTCGAGCAGCAGGCGCGTATTGACGGCTACTCGCGCTTGGGCGCTATCCGCAAAGTGGTGCTGCCGTTGTCCATGACAGGCTTGGTGGTTGCGGGGCTTTTCTCATTTATTTTGTCTTGGGACGAGTTCATCTATGCCTCGTATCTGACCTTGGCAAAACCGACCATGCCCATCCAGATGTACTATTACGTTTCACGAGGCGACATCTTTCATTCGGCAACATACGCTGTGATCATTACGATTCCAGTCCTGGTGTTGACGCTGGGACTGCAACGTTATATCAAGCCTGAATATTTGTCCGGTTCAGTGAAGGGATAGGGAGTGTCTTACTTACGACTTGACAAGGTGAATAAATGGTTTGGCCGGAACCATGTTCTTCATGACATAAGTCTCGAAGTCGGCCAAGAGACCTTCTGTGTGTTTCTGGGCCCTTCAGGGTGCGGCAAGAGCACCTTGCTAAATGTCGTAGCGGGTCTCGAGTCGCCTACCGACGGGCAGATTTACCTTGGAGGCAAGGACATAACGCGCTTGGCGCCGCACAAGCGGAACATGGCGATGGTATTCCAGAACTACGCGTTATATCCCCATATGACCGTGTTCGAGAACATGGCCTTTGGCCTCCGCGTCCGGAGAATGGGGCAGCGGGAAATCGAGGACAAAGTGAAGGAGGTGAGCGCTATTCTCAATATAGGGGATAAGCTCGAGCACTATCCGCGGCAGTTGTCCGGGGGCGAGCGACAACGGGTCGCAACGGGACGCGCAATTGTGCGCGATCCCAATCTGTTTTTGTTCGATGAGCCTTTGTCGAATCTGGATGCACGGCTGCGTCTCGAGCTCCGCAAAGGGTTCCTCGAGCTGCAACAGCGGATACGAAAGACGTCTTTGTATGTCACGCATGACCAAATCGAGGCGCTCTCCTTGGGAGACGTGATCGTGGTGCTCGATGAGGGGCAAATCCAGCAAGTTTCTCCTCCGCAAGAGCTCTATGATGAACCGCAGAATCTTTTTGTGGCGGGATTCATTTGTACGCCGCCCCCCACTAAACCTCACCAGAGGGGGGGTGGCGGTCCGGCCAAGGATG
>CAZBQH010000546.1:0-7621 GCA_964493915.1 uncultured Nitrospiraceae bacterium | reverse complement strand
GCAAGGGCCGCACCCTTGAGGCGCTCCAGTATCTGATTAACCGGATGCTTCCCCATGAGGAAAGCGGCGAAGATACAGAGCGCATCATTGTGGACGTCGAGGGATACCTGGACCGACGCAAAGACAGCCTCGAAGCGATGGCCTACCGCATGGCTGACAAGGTTCGCCATTCGGGCCGGCGCCTCCGGTTGAAGCCGCTCAATCCCCAGGAACGCCGCATCATCCACCTTGCGCTCCAGGACGACCCGGACGTCCGTACCTTCAGCGTCGGCGAGAACCTGCTGCGCAGCGTCGTGATTGTAAGGAAGGACGAAGAGAAACTCCCTCGTAAACGAGATGTACAGGACGGCCGTGGACGACGCCGCAGGTCGCGGCAAGAGAGCGCGCCCCATAGCGGCGGGGAAGCCGAGTCGGCTTCGGATGCGGAGGATTCCCTTGACGCTGGAGAGGAGATGGACTGAGGACACCATCGCCGCCATCTCGACGCCTTTGGGGGAGAGCGGCATTGGGATTGTCCGGCTCAGCGGTGAGCTTGCTGTTTCCATCGTCCACAGCTTATTCGCGTCAAGCAGCGGCCGCGACATACGCAGGTCGTGTGCCCGCGTGTTTCATGGGACGGTCGTAGAGGATGGCGAAACGCTGGACGAGGTGTTGGTCCATGTCATGCGCGCCCCTCACAGCTACACCTGTGAAGACGTGGTTGAGATCAACTGCCACGGGGGCCCGGGGCCTCTGCAGGCTGTGCTGGCCCTTGCCGTTAAGTGCGGTGCGCGTCTAGCGGCGCCAGGCGAGTTCACGCGGCGCGCCTTTCTGAATGGCCGGATTGACCTGGTTCAGGCGGAAGCCGTTATCGACCGGATCCAAGCGAGGACCCGGGCCGGACTCAGAGCGGCCTCGGCAGCCGCAGGGGGCGTGCTGTCCAGAGCTGTTCATGACATGCAAGTTCTCCTGGCCGACGCCTTGGCGCGCATCGAAGCTGCTGTGGATTTTCCCGAGGAAGACCTTCCCGAACTCGTTGACGCCGGATTCTTCGAGCACCTTGGATCGTTGCGCGAACGGATGCAAGCGCTGTTGGACACGTCGGAAGCGGGCCGGCTCTACCGCGAGGGGGCGCGGATGGCTATTGCAGGTCGACCGAATGTCGGCAAGTCGAGCCTGTTCAATGCCCTGCTTCGGGATACGCGCGCCATCGTTACCTCGATCCCCGGCACGACCCGCGACACGCTCGAGGAGACCATTACGTTGCGCGGCGTTCCTGTGCGCCTGACCGACACGGCGGGGGTTCGGGAGGCGCGCGACGAGGTCGAGCAGATCGGCGTTGAACGCGCGCGAAACGTCTTGCGCACCGCCGATGTCCTCTTGATGCTGGTGGATGCTGCTGCGCCAGACGAGCACGAAGACCAACGCCTGGCCGAGGAAATTGGCGCGCTGGACATTCCTGCAGTCCTCGTGCTGAACAAGATTGACCTCGTTCAAAGTCCCGAGTTTCCGGCATGGGCTAAGCAGTTCAAGGCCCGCTGCGCTCTGTCGTGTGCGACCCTCGAAGGTCTGAAACAACTCGAGGACGTGTTAGGCGGCGTCTTGCTCGGCAGTGCGGCCGTTGCGCCCGAGCAGGCCCTCGTCAGCCGCATTCATCAACAAGACAGTCTCCGCCGCGCGGTTAGCGCCCTTGAACGGGTGCTGGCAAACCGCGGCGCGTCCCCCGAGTTTCTCAGCATTGACCTGCGCGACGGCCTCGATGCCTTAGGCGAAATCACCGGCGAAACCACGCCCGACGACATTCTCGACCGTATCTTCAGCGCTTTTTGCATCGGAAAGTAGGCAGAGGCGTTTCCAGGTGCGATGGCCTTCGCATTCTCGAGAATCCATTTCCCAAGGGCGCGTGCAATGCTCTTTGCTCGAGCAGCCAAGAGGGGCACGGCTATTCTTTCGGTAGACTGTCCAGCCAGTTCCAGTTGAGCTCCTCGGGATGCTCGACATACCGTTCCTGACCATCCACCACGTGTTCCAGATAGCTGATCGGAATCCTCCAGACCGGGTTTTCCTCGTGTTTCCCCCGTCCTGCAAGCTGAAAGGCGCCGTTCTCAAAGCGTACAGAAAAATGGTCGACCGGATGGCCGCCGTTCGCCATGTCTACAACCACACCAAATGTCTCTCCGCCGAAAGTCTCCTCGATTTGGCGGCAGATTGCCTTGCAGCGAGGCAATTCCTTGTTTTTCTCGAGCCCTCGATTGATAGTGTGCAGGAACTCAGTGAATAGCGTCGAAGCCTGTGACAGTCTCAAATGGGCCTCCTGTGCGGCGGCGTGGCCGCGTCTTGTCGAGCTTTTGACGGTTCGTTGCATTTCCTTTTCATACCAGTGCTGAAGCGGTTTTTCAATACCGAAATCTTTACCGGGAATTCGCATATCGCTTTCCCCGGAAACGGCGCGGGGCCGGCTACATCCGATGTGAGCAATGATGGATACGGTGCGGGGCATTTCGAAGACGCCGTTGGGCGTGGCGCCCGCGCACATCCAGGAAACCGAGGCGTGCAAGGAATAATAGGACACGGCGCGGGGGTTGTTTACGATGCACGTGATTCTTGCGTTCCTGAGTGTTCAATAATGCGGTGAAGCTGCTTCGCAACGGCATCGGTTGGATGCGTAGGGGTGTGGGCATTGTTTCTGCCAAGTTCTTGCGGAGAAGCCGAGGGCGTCTTCTTCCGAATCCAGAGAGGATGAGCAATGGGCCGGTTTCCGTCCCTGCGAAGGTGTTGATCGACACCGTCGGCGAGGGCGTGTCTGGGTCATCTGGAAAAACTGTTTCGGCGGGAGACAAGGACAGGCGGCCCCTGGCTAAAAGGGCCGCATACTAGGAGTACGGATTATGACGATCGCCTATCATGAGCCCCCTTCAGAATTGTCGCAGGAAACGCGTGACATCCATCGCGCCTTGACTTCGCTTGTCGAGGAGCTCGAGGCGGTGGCGTGGTATCGCCAGCGCATCGACGTTTCAAAAGACGATGAACTCCGGGCGATAGTGCAGCACAACATGGAGGAAGAGATCGAACATGCGTCGATGAGTCTCGAGTGGTTGCGGCGCAACTTTCCGAAGTTCGATGAAGTTCTACGGCTGTATCTGTTCACGTCTGTGCCAATTACGGAGATCGAGGAACACGCAAACGGCGAGGCGAAGGAAACGCCGAAAGAGCGCGCAGCCGGAAATCTGGGCATCGGTTCCCTCAAATCTTGATGCGGTAGGTTGCCGGGTGTTTGCATGGCAGCCCTCAACAGTAGGAAGGACCAGACCATGAGCGACTTACTGAGACGTTCACTCGCGCCCCTTACGGACGCGGCATGGAAAGAGATTGACGACCTTGCGAAGCTGACGCTCAGGCCGTACCTGTCAGCGCGCAGGATAGTGGATTTTGACGGGCCTCACGGCTGGGAACTCGCGTCGGTGAATCTCGGCCGGCTGAACATCGCCAAGGAAGAGGTGGACGGCGTGAGCTGGGGTCAACGGCAGGTCTTGCCTCTTGTCGAGGTGCGCGTCCCATTCCAGCTTAGTCAGATGGAGCTCGACGGTGTGAGCCGAGGCGCAAAGGACGCCGACCTTAAGGCTCTCGAACAGGCCGCGGCCAAAGTGGCGGCCTTCGAGGAACGAGCGGTCTACGAAGGATTTGACGCAGGAGGAGTGAAAGGCATCATAGAGAGCTCTCCGCATAAACCGGTGCCTTTTCCGGCGGACAGTCAGCAAGAGGCGCACGCGGTCGGTACAGCAATCCAGGTGCTGCAACGGGGGGGAATCGGCGGGCCCTATGCTCTGGTGTTGTCCATCGAGCGCTATAACGCCCTGCGACAGAGCACAAAAACGGGCTATCCGGTCTATAGGGTCATCGAGCGGATGGCTGACGGGGGCGTTCTGTGGAGTCCTGCAATTACCGAAGGAGGGGCGATCATATCGACCCGCGGGGACGATTATGAAATGACCGTCGGACAGGACCTCTCGATAGGGTATATGAAACACGATTCGACAGCGGTCGAACTGTATCTCACCGAGTCGTTCACATTCCGCGTGTTTGAACCTGCGGCGGCCGTTCGGCTGAAGGGCTAGGCCGTTCTCCATACGCTGGAGGTTGCCGGGCGTCCGTTGTGCGCGAGCGCGGGCGTCGATTCTATGCAGGGCCGAGAAGATTAGGGAACAAGCGCCTGTCTTAACACGTTTCCTATGATTACCATCCCCGCCGGATGGACGGCTGTATCGAGTGCCTGAGACAGGATCAGAGATTGGCATGACAGGTTGGCAACTACGTACAAAGCGTTTGAGTTCTTCGTTGGAATCTCAGGACCGACCGCGTGAAGCAACCCGGGCGCCCGAGTCAGAGTCCAGGTGCGATTGTGCGGCCGGACAAGGGCCCGGTCAGCAGGCAGCCGCGCTGGCTTTGCATCGGTCCATGGTTGACTCGATGGATGCCGGCATAATTGCCGTTGATGAAATGGAGCAGGTCGTCTTTGCCAACGCTGCCGCTCGGTTCATGCTTGGACCGGATTTTCTGTTGACTGAACTCGCGGCATGGCCAAGTCTCTACGGTTTGTGCAAGAGGGACGGCAAAACGGCTCTGACGCCTGATGAGAACCCTTTGATCCGCGCACTAAGGGGTCAGGAAGTTGAAGAGGAGTTGATCCTGATGCGGCGGGCGCCCAACGGTAATTCGGCGCCTGTCTGGCTTCTCGCTACGGCACGGCCTGTTCCGTTTAGTGCCGGCGGCGGCGCCTTTCTCTTGTTGCGCGACGTGAGCCTGTGGAAGCGGACCGAAGAGGCCCTCGAATTGCGCAACGACGCGGTCGCCGCGTCTTCTGAAGGCATTACAATCACCGATCCCAACATGCCGGACAACCCCCTTGTATATGTCAACGATGGTTTCGAGCGGCTTACAGGCTACAAGCGCGAAGATGTCCTGGGTCAGAACTGCCGGTTCATGCAAGGGCCTTTGACCGGTTCGGAGGCGGCCGAAGTGATCCGCGAGGCTGTTCAAAACCAAAGACCGTGTACAGTCGAGCTGCTCAACTACCGGAAAGACGGCTCGACATTCTGGAACCGGCTCTCGATAGCTCCAGTTCGCGACAAGGAAGGAAAGGTCCGAAATTACGTAGGCGTGCAATCGGACGTGACGGATCGCGTGAATGCGGAACGCAGGCTCGAGCAGACGACGCACGAGTTGCGCGAGGCCAATACTTCTCTCATGCGGAACGTCGAAGCGGCCGCCAGAATACAGAAAGCGCTTTTACCCGATGCACGTCTGCATATCCCAGGCGTCGATGTGGCGTGGCGTTTCGAGCCTTCTGAGGCATTGGCGGGCGATTTGTTGAACGTTTTCGAGATAGACGACGAACACGTAGTCTTCTACGTATTGGATGTGAGCGGTCACGGGACTGCTGCTGCGCTTCTATCGGTTGCCGTGACGCGCATGCTCCTGCCCAGCATATCTGTCTCGTCGCTGGTGTGGAAACAGGGGGTGCGTGGCGCCGGTCGGGAGCCGGCATCGCCCGGCGACGTAGCCGTCGAGCTGAACCGGACCTTTCCTTGGGACCAGACGACAGGCCAATTCTTTACGATCGCCTATGTCGTGTTCAATCGCAAAACAGGCGTGATGCGCTACGTAACGGCTGGCCACCCGGGCTTGATCTACGTCCCGCGCAGTGGTTCGCCGGCCCTTTTGGCGACCGGCGGCCTGCCTATCGGGATCAGCGACGGCCTTTATGATGATAGGATGGTTCGTCTTGCACCGGGCGACACGGTGTTTCTTTACTCGGACGGAGTTACGGAAGCCGTGAACCCACAGAAAGAGCTTTTCGGCGAGACGCGTCTTCTCGAGCTCGTCACACGGCCGGCCTCGATGATCGAAGAGACGCTGGACGCTGTCATGGCGCACTTAAGCGCGTGGCGGGGCGACGGCACCCCGCCGCACGACGACGTCTCACTGCTTGGCTTCAGGACGCCCGCCTGAATGCATCCACCGGCTTTCTATTCGCCCGGAGGAGCCGGCGCGGGGGTGGGTCCATTCGTGTTCTGGCGCTCCGGCATTGGCCGAGGCAGACGGCGGCGGAAGGGCTGATCCGCGGGCCGCTCGCCTTCTCGTAAGGACCGTAGTACGCGCTCGCGCGCGGGAGGGGACCCGGGCATCCCCGGCGCCTGCTTGCCTGGCTGCTTATCGCCCATGCCCTCGATGCGCAACCTGCGCGCCCGCTCGATCATGTTGCGCATGTCTTTGTTGAAGTCGCTGGTAAACAGGTACAACTTGGCGCGCTGGGTCGGCGACAGGAGATCGCCGAATTCGTTGACGGCATGGATTTTTATCTCAGCCATTTCGCGGTCGACGTTTATTGCTTCATTGAGCAAATCCTGGATGCGCTCGTCGGGGGCGCCCGCACGGACGCTTTCACGCAACTCGCGCATGACCTCTTCCTTTCTGCGGGCCAGCTCCCGCTCACGCTGTTTAAGGTCTTCAATGCGGCGCACTACCAGCACAGTCTGCTCATCGTTCAGCCCAAGCTCGCGTGTGAGCCGGACCATTCTGATCGTTTCCATCAAATGGCGCAGTTCCTCAGCGCGAGGGCCCTGTGGCGCTTGGCGCGATGGGCCGCCGACCGGAGGCATGCCCATACCCATGCCACCCGGGCGTTCGGGAGCCTGGCTCCATGCGTGGACCGTACACACGAGTGCAAGGACGCATACGGCTATGCCGACTCTTCGAAGGTAACTCATGACAATCTCTCCTTTTGTGCATACTCGTTCAGCAACGTTTCAAGAATCTCTTTCTCTTCAGGGTCGAGGCTTTCGACAACGTCATCCAGATCGCTCTCGGCATCCAACGCCGCCAGCGCCGAATTGAGCCACTCCTCGCTAGGCAGGATCTCGACCAGGTCCTCCTCGGCAGCTACGGCTTCGGGAGACTCATCAAACCACTGCAATGCCTCCTCGAAATCTGTGTAAAGAAGCTGGTCGAGCAAGCCGTCGTATACCTCCTCCGGATCCTCGGCTTGCGGATGGAGGACCTCCGCAACCGGCAGATCGGTTGTGGAGGACGGGGCGGTACGTCTAAGCACCGAGGCCGTCACGGCAATAAGAGCAAGGGCCACAAGCGGCGCGCCCAGGGCCATCACGAGGCGGACTGTGCGGCTCTGGTTTGCGGCCAGCGGCCTGCGGCTCGATACGGCCGCTATAACGCGTGCGGCGAACGCCGGATGGACGTTGGGCGGCGGCAATCTGCGGAGATGGGTCGACAGCGTGGTCAACGCGCGATAGTGCTGGGCGGCCTCGGGGTCCTCGCGAAGCTGCCGCTCGACCGCCGCCGGATCGCGCGCTTCCCCGTCCAAGTATGCAGACAATTCTTCGAGGCGCAGTCGGTGCTTTTTCACAGCAAATCTCCTCCGAGCGCGCCGATATGCGCCCGTAGCTGTTCTCTTGCGCGGGCAATTCTGCTTTTCACGGTTCCTTTCCTGCGGCGGACGACCCGGGCGATGGCGCTGTAATCAAGACCGTTGATTTCCCGAAGCACAAGGACCTCGCGGTGCTCCGGCGAGAGCATGGCCATCGCTCGGTCGAGCAGTTCCTCGAGCTCGTGGAGGCCCGCCTCGCGA
>CAZBQH010000545.1:0-4602 GCA_964493915.1 uncultured Nitrospiraceae bacterium | reverse complement strand
GAGCGTTCGCCAGGTGCGCTTCGGCCTCTTTTTCAGTGGTGATGTCACGCCAAATACAATAAAGGAGGTTTCTTCCCTCATGCACGATGGGCGTCAACGACACTTCCACCGGAAACTCCTCGCCGTCCGCCCGCCGGTGAATCCACTCGAAGCGATGGAATCCCCGGTCGAAAGCAGTCTGCATCATCTCGTCTGCCTTCTCGCGGGAGCTGCGCCCGTCAGGCTGTGTTTCCGGCGAAAGCTCTGAAGGATGGGTTTGGAGAAACTGCTCCCGGGAATCATATCCGAGCATGGACGCCGTGGCTTCGTTGCAGTCTATGAATTTGTTGTCACCGATGAGAAGAATGGCGTCGTCGGAAGCATAGAGAACACCCATGAACCGCTCTTCGCTCTCTCTGAGCGCTTCTTCGGAACGCTTGCGGTCGGTTATGTCATAGTTCACACCGACAACACGTACCGGCTGACCTTGCTCGTCACGCGTTACGGTGGCCGCCCCGCTCAACCAGCGTTTCTCTCCGCCTGGTTTGACAATCGGAAACTCGATGTTGAAATCGCCGTCACCGTCCAAAGCCCGCTGGAAATCTTCCAGCGCCTTGGGGAGCGCCTCGGGTTCAACACACCTGCTCCAGTCTTCAAAACGATGAGAGAACGCGGTGCGCTCGGTCCCAAAGAGCGCAAACATTCGGTCATCCCACTCAAGGCGGTCTTTCACGACATCATAGTCCCAGACGCCGATGCCTGTGCCCCGTGTTGCAAGAGCAAGCCGTTCCTCGCTTTCTTGGACGGCCTCCTGCATCCTCTTTCGCTCCGTGATGTCGGTGCCGTTTCCCCGGTAGCCAAGCAGGTTGCCGTCTTCGTCCAGCACAGGCATACCGTTTGTGCTGACCCAGATGCGCTGGCCCGTCTTTGTCTCTGCCTGGTTTTCGAGGTCGCGGAAAGACTCCTTCCGCGCGAAGACCTCCAGCGCGGCGCTTTTGAAGGCGTCCCGCTCGGCTTCGGGATGGAGGTCATAAAAGTGCATTCCCCCGATCATCTCTTCCGGCATGTACCCCAGAACGGACGCCACCGTGCGGCTGACATAGGTGTACAATCCGTCCGCATCGACCTCCCACGTCATGGTGCGGCTCTGTTCTGCGAGTTGGTCGAAACGTTCTTTGCTTTCCAGGAGGGCATTCTCAGCCTGTTTTCTTTCGGTAACGTCTGTCGAGATTCCAACCAGTTGTGTAACGTCCCCATCACCGTGTTGGATTGGATTGAGAACAACCCACCAGGTCACAGGCGTGCCATCGGGGCGCATGCACTCCGCTTCGAATGACGACTTCTCGCCCTGTAATGCCTTGGCCAGTGCCTTTTCGACCAGCGGCTGGGTCTCTTCGGGCCAGACGTCGGGAAAGCGGCGTCCCAGCACGTCTTCTTCGGTCCAGCCCATGGCCTCGAGACCACTGTGGTTGATCGCGACATAACGGCCCGCGTGGTCGAAGAGTTTGACGCAGTTGGGAGAACCTTCCACAAGGGAACGAAATCTCTCTTCGCGTTCGCGTAGGTCATGGCGCATCCGGTATTCCTCGGTCACATCCCGGAATACCAGAACCACGCCAATCACGGTGTTCTCCGTATCACGAATCGGCGCGGCGCTATCGGCTATCTGGCGTTCCGTGCCGTCACGTGAGATAAGCGCAGTATCGTTGGCAAGACCGACCGTTTCCCCCGTGTCCAGCACATGACGCACGGGGTTCTCCAGAGGTTCGCGGGTGTGTCCGTTAACGATTCGAAAAACATCCTCCAACATTTTGCCGCGAGCTTCCGGGAGCGGCCATCCGGTCAGAGTCTCGGCGACAGCGTTCATGTCCGCCACGCGCCCCTCGGCGTCCGTGCTCACCACGGCGTCGCCGATGGAATGCAGGGTCGCGTCGAGGCGTTCTTCGCTCAGCGTCAGGTTTCGGGCATATTCGGTGACGCGGTGGTTCAGTCTGGAAAGCCTGACAGAGATGCCGGCGGATGCCAGAATCAAGAATGCCGCAAATAGCAGCCATGGCCAGTACTGCCGGAACATTTGTCCCAGCGTCACCTTGCCATAGTCCTTGTAGGGGCCTACCTGAAGTTGCTTCAGGCAATCGTGTACGGATTGATAACTGGCAGGGATGGTCCATCCAGCGCAGTGTGCGGCCTTCGCGGTCTCACTATCAGCGGGCATGGAGATCAACGCGCCTGAGACGGACTGGGCCAAGTCATCGGGAACATGGGGCAGTTTCGCAAGGGGCCACTCTGGGTACAACGCAGTCGAAGTCGCAAACGGAAAATCCTTGCTTGCCGCGCGATTGTGCAAGACTCGGAGTTCCGTCGAATCAATCAACCCCTCTGATTCCATGCGCTCAAGCGTGTCGGTTCTGACGGTGCCCGCATCGACCTTCCCCTCCAAGACGGCCTTGACGACCGCGTCATGGGTTCCGGCAAAATCGAGCCGGGCAAAGTCCGTTCTCGGATCGATTCCGTGCTGCTTCATTTCGAGCCACGCCATTCTCCAGCCGCCGAAAGAAGTGGCATCCACTGCCGCAAAGCGCATTCCCTTCAAGTCTTCCAACTCGCGGATATCGCCGCGGTCCCTCTGGGTGAATACAACCCCACCAAAGACGGTGTACGGCTTGCCCATCTGCAGATTCCTGAGTGTTGCGATTGCGGGTATGCCACAGGTGGCATCCAGTTCCGCATACTGCGAGGGGTTCGTTATCAGAAAATCAATCTCTTGCTCCTGAACCGCTGGAAGCACTTCCTCAAAATCGAGCGGTACAAGAAGAAACTGATGGCCCGGAATTTGACGTGTCAGGTAGTCCGCGGTGGGACCCCATTCGTTGGTGCAGATTTCTTTTCCTCGTTTCGCCAATACGCCCAGGCGGATGTCCCGCTCCTCGCCGGTACGGTAGACAATTCGGCCATTGTCAAACACGCGCGACTCGTTGGGAAGAGCAGAAAGGCGGATGCCTTGTCTGGCAAGTTCCGCTAGGTCGAACATGTCTCGATTGGGGCTTTCGGAAACAATGGGAATGTCGCGAGGCTGCGCCTTCGTCTCCACAATCTTGGCGACAAGCCTTGCGGCTTCGACACCCTGGTCCGCCGCGCTGGCCATGTGCCCTCCCACCACACCGGTTCCCAGGTAGAAGTCCCACAGGCCGTAAACCGGACAGGGCGCAGTTTGCGTGATAATGCCGCCGCTTTCCTCGTAGTCGAAATAGCGGCCATCGCCATCCCGATTGAAAACCGTCAATAGGACAGCAGCGGAGGACGGGTCCAGTTTTTGAAGCCGCTCCTCCAACTCCGATATCGTCAACCCTATCCACCATTCAAAGCTGATCGCTTTTTCATCTTCATCTAGCGCCAGGCGCGCCGCCTCGACTTCCGCCCGCCCTGTCGCCGTTTCGTCTCCGATGACAACGCAGCGCCGAACGCTTGGATGCAAACTCCGAATGAGAGCAAGTGTTTCAGAAGGGGCGGTCTTTTCAACCACTCCTGTGTACCATCCGGAGGTATCGATCAGGCTCGAAGAGAAGTTATTGATACCGCAAAAGACAATGGGGGTTTCTGGGAATAGCGCGGCACGATGCTTCCTCATGAAATCCAGAGCATTATTGTCGACGACGATGACAGCGTCCAACTGGCGATCCGAATAACGGGCTTTCAGGAAATCCACCAAGGCGCCTTCGTTTTCCTCCAGAGGGCGACGCTTCGTGTCCATGTATTCGATGCATATTTCGTATCCACGTTCCCGCGGCAATGCGGCATTGACCGCTTGTGTGATGCCGTCGGTCCAGGAAAGGCCTTGATGGTAACTGTGGAGAAGAAGAACCTGGTGAGATTCTGAAGAGGTGGCCGCTGCCGAGAAAGCGTTCAGGTTAAGCAGCAGGAAGACGCAGAAGAGGAGGGCGCCAAGAAGCCGATGTTGTGTACGGTGTTTCAAGAACTTCTTCAGTGACATTCGGTTCTCCTCTTTCCCACACAGCACGGCGATCAGTCCGGAGGGCGCACAGTGCCCGCTCATCGAGGCGCCGCTTCACGCGAGCGCCAACTCCCGCGATGCCCGGACGAGAAGGATGAGCCTGTGTCAGTTAGTAGTCCGTGTACTGAGTTCGGAAAACCCTACCTTGCCGGGCGACGGCAGCCTACACATAAGCATTTATCGCCATTCTACTTGACGCATTCAATGGCAGGGAACGGCATTCGAGAAAAACAGCGTTGTGGCTTAATGAGAAATAAGCCTATTGACGGATAATTCGGGGGGGGGTAAGTCAATGCACTTAGAGGACGGTTGGGGGCCAACTCGGAGGGTCAATTCAGGGGTTCCTGTGCGTCCAGTCGACGGCAAAACCCGCCAGTTCTCGTGCGTCCGCCAAGCCAAGTTTTTTGCGCATGTTGAGACGGTGTGTCTCGATGGTCTTTGTGCTGAGGTTCAAGGCTCCGCCGATCTCGCGAGGCTGCATACCTTTCCCTATGAGGCGGAACACCTCGAACTCACGGCTGGAAAGGCATTCGGTTGGATCAGGTTTCGCAGGCTTTCGAGCGGGGCCAACGTGCCGCAGTAGAAGCGCATTATTCATCTCCGAGCTCAGG